>NZ_JBYQFR010000019.1:0-67532 GCF_058266945.1 Arthrobacter sp. E70
GTTCTCGCCGCCCATTCCTGAGCTAGGGGAAGCGACGGCCAAGGGCCGGACACCGGAAGATTCCGGCGTCCGGCCCTTGTCGTTAAGTCACGTAGAATTGAGGCACTATGGCGAAATCCCCTGACTCCAGCAACTCCACCCCGGCGGGCTCCAGCGCGGTGAAGCGCAGTCCGTTCACGCGCAAGCCGAAGGAAGCAAAGGCCAAAAAGCCCAGCAGGTTCAAGCAGATCGGCGAGGTCTTCACCATGACCCGCCGCCACGACCCCATGGTCCCGTGGCTCATGCTGCTGGTCTTCCTGGGCGTTGTGGCCGTCAGCTTCCTGGTGGGCTTCTGGCTGGACAACTGGATCACGGGCCTGATCATCGGTATTCCGCTGGGCCTGCTGGCTGCTACCTTCATCCTGTCGCGCCGCGCCGAACGTGCGGCGTTCGCCCAGATTGAAAACCAGCCCGGCGCCTCCGGCGCCGCTCTGGGCACGCTCCGCCGCGGCTGGATCACGGAAGAACAGCCGGTGGCTGTCAATCCCCGCACCCAGGACGCCGTATTCCGCGCCGTTGGCCGTCCCGGCGTCGTTCTGGTCAGCGAAGGACCCACCCACAGGGTGAAGCCGCTGCTTGATGCCGAGCGCAAGCGGCTGGCACGGATCCTGCCCAACGTGCCCGTCCACACCATCCAGACCGGGCACGGCGAAGGCCAGGTGCCGCTGAGCCAGGTGGCGAAGCAGATGGGCAAGATGAAGAACGAACTGACCAAGCTGGAGGTCAGCACCGTATCCAAGCGCATCGCGTCCATGGGCACCCGGCTTCCCATCCCCAAGGGCATCGACCCGTACAAAGCGCGTCCCAACCGCGGACGCTAGGAAAAAGCGCCCCGGCGCCGGCACCGCCGGGCACCGGGGCGTTTTTCTTGCCCCCCCCCCCCGAGACCGGCGGCCTTCCAGGCCAAGCATCACCTCATGACAGGACATGCCACCATGCCCCTGCGGACAACAGTCCTCCGCGCCTTCCGGATCCTTGCCGTTGCCGAAGCATTCAGCTGGGCGGCGTTGCTCACCGGCATGTACTTCAAGTGGATTGCAGGCACCTCGGAGGTGGGCGTCCAAGTGGCCGGACCGATCCACGGGGCCCTGTTCGTGGGCTACGGGCTTGCCGCGCTCATCCTGTGGCGCGTGCAGCGCTGGCCGTTCCCGGTTGCCGTGCTCGCCGGCGTCTCCGCCGTCTTCCCCTTCGCCACCATCTGGTTCGAGCGATGGGCGGGCAGGCGCGGGCACCTCAGCAGCGCACCTGCGGAGGATGCCGCCGCTGACCTTGAACCCAGCCGGGCGTAGGCGCGGGCAGGTCGGAGGGGTTGGTGTCACCGATGCGGCAACAAGGGTCAAGGACCCGGTGAAGGGCTGGCAGGGCCGCCGGGGTACCGTAGCTGTTCTCTCCCTGCTGGGCGCAACCCTGTTCTGGGCAGGGAACTACGTGGTGGGTGCCGGAGCCGTCCAGAGCATCGACCCGCTGAGCCTTGTCTTCCTGCGGTGGTCGCTGGCGGTGGTGCCGCTGCTCGTCATTGCGCAGCTCGTGGAAAGGCCCTGCTGGCGGTCGGTCCTCGCAGCATGGCCGTGGCTGGCGTCGCTGAGCGTGCTGGGGCTGCTCGGGTACAACTTGCTCCTCTATTTCGCCTTGGAGCACACCGATGCGTTCAACGCCTCGCTCATCAACGCTTTCAACCCAGCGCTCATCAGCCTGGCTGCCGCGGTGTTCCTGCGCGAGCGGCTCACACCGCTGGCGGTGGCAGGCGTCCTGATGGCGCTGGCGGGCGTCCTGATTGTCATCAGCGGAGGGAACATAGGGCGGCTGGTGGCCACCGGTTTCGGCACCGGTGAGGTACTCATGGTGGGCGCCATCGTTGTCTGGACCGCGTACACCATCACGGGCCGGCTGGCACCGAAGATCCCGCCCATCACCGCAACAGCAGTCCAGGCGGCGGTGGTCGTGGCCATTCTGGGCCCGGTCCGCTTCGCCACGGGCGGCCTGGCATTTCCCCCAACAGGTGCCGCCCTGGCATCACTGCTGTTTATCGCCATCTTCCCGTCAGTCCTCTCGTACCTGCTGTGGAACCGGGCCCTGACGGTCCTGCCTGCGGCCGGTGCGGGAGTGTTCCTCAACCTCATCACCGTCTTCACGGCGATTCTGACCGTCCTTGCCGGGCAGGTCCACACGATTGCCCAACTGGTGGGCGGCGCCGTCGTTATTGCGGGCGTGGTGGTGACCAACGCTCCGGCCCTCCGGCGGCAGGGACGGACCGGGGAATTGCCGGAGGCGTAAGCGGGACCGCTACCGGCGGATCAGGAGTGTGTTCATGGCTTTGTCATGCAGACCGCGCTGGTCGGGATCGAAAATCACTGCCGGTACCACCAGGCACAGCAGCAGGGTCCGTACCAACGCCGCGAGCGGACCCGGTGTCCCGCCGCCGGGCTTCACGACGGCAATACCCATGGCGCGGTGGCCGATGCTGTAGCCAAGGGTGCCCACAAGGAGGATCTGCTCTATGGCGAAGACCGCAAGGGTTGCCCAGGAGTCGCCGGCAAAGGCAAAGTTGCTGATCAGCAGCGCGATGCCCCAGTCGATCATGATCGCCACGATCCTGCGCCCTGCCCGGGCTATCGAGCCAGGTCCCGACTCCGGCAGGCCCAGCCGCTCCCCGGGGTACTTGGAGATGCCCGAGGTGTCCGGTCCACTGAGCCACGAACCTATGTCTTTGCGATCTACCACCCTTCAAGCCTACCGGCCCTGCTGGACGCGGCGGCGCCCACAGTGTGGATAGGGTTGGACCACTCTGTGGACGGGGGATAGCGTTGCCATAGCAGGGCATTCTGTAACCTGCCCGAAACAATGCGGACATGGACGGGAAATGCCGGATCCATAGGCTGTTAGCAGTTTCAAGCAAATCCCCCGGCAGGTGTACGCAGCAGGGAAAACCTTGCGTTCTCCCTGCCTTTGGATTGCGCTGGATCAGATGGCTTGCACGCCAGATATTACATATGCGTTAGGAGCATAGATGTTCAAGACTGCGGACGAAGTCCTCAAGTTCATCAAGGACGAAGATGTAAAGTTCGTCGATATCCGCTTCACCGATCTTCCGGGTGTCCAGCAGCACTTCAACGTCCCCGCCAAGAGTGTTGACGCCGACTTCTTCGTCAACGGCCAGCTCTTCGACGGATCCTCCATCCGCGGCTTCCAGGGCATCGCCGAATCTGACATGCAGCTCATCCCGGACGTCACCACCGCGTTCCTGGACACCTTCCGCATGGAGAAGACGCTCGCGCTGAACTTCTCCATCGTGAACCCGCGTACCGGCGACCCCTACCACCGCGACCCTCGTGGCGTTGCCGAGAAGGCTGAAGCCTACCTGGCATCCACCGGCATCGCGGACACCGCCTTCTTCGCTCCCGAGGCCGAGTTCTTCGTCTTCGACAACGTCCAGTACAAGTCCTCCCCCGAGGGCAGCTTCTACAAGATCGACTCCGAAGAAGCCCACTGGAACACCGGCCGCGAGGAAGAAGGCGGCAACCTGGGCTACAAGACCCCCGTCAAGGGCGGTTACTTCCCGGTCTCCCCCACGGACAAGCAGGCCGACCTGCGCGATGCCATGTGCGTCGCCCTGGACGAGGCCGGCCTTGAGGTCGAGCGCAGCCACCACGAAGTTGGTTCCGCCGGCCAGGCAGAGATCAACTACAAGTTCACCACCCTGACCCACGCTGCCGATGACCTGCAGAAGTTCAAGTACGTCATCAAGAACACGGCCGACGCCTGGGGCAAGTCCGTGACCTTCATGCCTAAGCCGGTCTTCGGTGACAACGGTTCCGGCATGCACTGCCACCAGTCGCTGTGGAACGGTGGCGAGCCGCTGTTCTATGACGAGAAGGGCTACGCCGGCCTGTCCGACACCGCCCGCTGGTACATCGGCGGGCTGCTCAAGCACGCTTCCGCCGTCCTGGCGTTCACCAACCCGACGGTGAACTCATACCGCCGCCTGGTCAAGGGCTTCGAGGCCCCGGTCAACATGGTCTACTCGCAGGGCAACCGCTCCGCCGGTATCCGTATCCCGATCACCGGTTCCAACCCGAAGGCCAAGCGCATCGAGTTCCGCGCTCCGGACCCCTCCTCCAACCCGTACCTGGCTTTCGCAGCACAGCTGATGGCCGGCATCGACGGTATCCGCAACCGGATTGAACCGCCGGCGCCCATCGACAAGGACCTCTACGAGCTCCCCGCCGAGGAAGCCAAGGACATCCCCAAGGCTCCGGGCACCCTGGAGGAAGCACTGGAAGCCCTGCGCGAGGACAACGAGTTCCTGCAGGCCGGCGGCGTCTTCACCCAGGACCTGATCGACACCTGGATCGAGTACAAGTACGAGAACGAGATCCGCCCGCTGTCCCTGCGCCCGAACCCCTACGAGTTCGAGCTCTACTACGGCGTCTAGCCAGATCCCGCGGGTAGAGCCGGCAGCGTCCGCACACTCCGCAGGAATCTGGATTTGAAAAGGCCGGCCTCAGGTTTACCCCTGAGGCCGGCCTTTTCGCGCTTTAATGCTCCTGAAGCCTTCACGGGTAGGTCCCCTGGGGCGAATGTTTTGTCACAAGGCAAGCATTGTTGGATGCTTGTCCTCATTTGTCACGCCGGTCACTTATGCTCCTCTTATCATCAACCGCTGCACCAGCGGCAGCACTATGAGAAAAGAAAATCCATGGGGGCATCTCAGAGGCGGCTACTGGCCGCCGCTGCTTCATTCGCCATTGCAACGTCCAGCATCGGATCCGTTGCACCGGCCACCGCAGCACCAAGCAGCGCGGTAACGACTGATCAGGTTACCAAGCCAAGCAACTCACCGACCGAACCGTCCCCAGCGTCGACAGGAATTCAGCCGACACCTACGCCCACTGAGGCGGCACCCGCTGCTACAACCATGCCGGAGCCCGCGCCCGCGTCCGTGCCAGGCAGCAACGCAGTCCCGGAACGGGCAGTCGCAGCGCCAACTGCATCACCGGAGGCGGCACCAACAAGTACCGGCACCCCCACACCGAATATCGCCAGCGAAAGCTACCCAGTGCAGGGGGCCATCGGCGCTAAATACGAAACCGCTTCGGCCATCCTTGGAGACGCTACGTCCCAGGAATTCACAAACCAGCGTTTCGGTGGCTCATACCAGCTCTTCCAGAATGGCACCATCGCTTACCTCCAGGAGTATGGCGCCTTCATGGTCATCCGTGGAAACAACATTGTTTGGCAATCCGTTGGTGCCCAAAACAGCGACCTCGGCTATCCAACATCTGATGAGTATGCGAATGAGCGTGCATACTCGGCCGGCGGGGTGACGCAGAACTTCCAATTCGGCAAGATTTCGTGGTCCTTCCACCATGGCTCGAGGATTACCAAGGGCGGCATTGGTGCCACCTGGGATAACACTGGCGGCGCTGCGGGCGAACTCGGCTACCCCACGACCAATGAGTACACCCTGGTGGCCGGCGGTGTCATGCAGGGCTTCGAATACGGCAAGGTGTACTGGGGCGCCGCAACCGGCTCACACATTATCAAGGGCAGTATCGGGGCCACGTGGGAATCCCTCGGCGGCCCGCTCAGTGGCCTTGGCTATCCCACGACGGATGAATACGCCACCGCTAACGGCGGCGTCACCCAATCTTTCCAGTACGGCCAGATTGCCTACTCCCCGTCCACGGGCTCCCACGTCATCCTGGGCGGCATCGGTGCGACCTGGCTCAGCCTGGGCGGGCCCAACAGCAGCCTTGGTTACCCGACCAGCAACGAAATCACCGGCCTGACCGGCGGCGGTGCGAAGCAGTACTTCCAAGGTGGCCGCATCACGTGGTATCCGGGCAACGTCAGGATCGAGTACGCTTCAGGCGCTCACTAGCGGGTCCCGGCACCCTGGAAGCCAGCGCACGGAGCGGGCTGGGACAGGAAAAGGCGGCCACGGATATCGCATCCGGTGGCCGCCTTTTTCGTTCACCGAGGGTTCAGGGCAGGATCCCGGCTAAGGTGGAGGCCCGGCTCCTGACGTGCTGAGACCGGGAGCCGGACCCCCTGACGAATGCCCCCCGAGACGAAGACTTTGTCCAGCCTTCCCCCCAACAAGGTTGGAGAACACCGCCAATCCACATAATCGGGCAAACGGTTGCTGAGCGCAACGCCGGAAGCGCCCGTTACGCCGCCGGGGTGCCGTCGAAGGCGCGGAACATGGTCCGCTGCGGCCCGGCCGAGCCGCCCATATATTGGCCGCAATCAACATAGCCCGCCCGGCGGTAAGCGGCCGCAGCACGCGGGTTGGCTTCATTGACGGAGAGTACGACGCCGGACTGGCCGCTTTGGTGCCGCACGGTGAGGTGGTGCGCGGCCTCGGCAGCGGCGGCAGCAGCGCGCGTCCCCAAGCCTGTGCCCTGGTGCCGCCGGTCAATCAGGAAGCCGCGCAGCAGCCAGGCGGAGTGGTCATCGGGCCAGCCGGCCAGGCGCGCCGCCCCCGTCTGGAGGGTCAGCACGCCGACGGCGGCGCCGGCCCGCTCGATCACATACGGCCGCCGCGCCTCCTCCGCCAAGCCGGCAAGGGCCATCCTCAGCGGATCACCGACGAAGCGCTCCTGCCCGGGAGCCAGCTCAAGTTCCGCCACGGCGCCGAGTTGTACGGCACGGGCGTCGGCGTCCAATTCCCGCAGCGGAATAAGCCAGACATGGCCGCCCGGCCAACCGTCACTGTCCATAGAAGACTCGTTCGAAGACCGCACGGGCACGGCGGCTCACCCGCAGGTAATCCTCCTCCAGTGTGGTCGCGTTTCCGGGCTCGTAACCACACCAGCGCGCCACGGCCTCCAGGTCCCGGCGTGAGGAGGGCAGGAGGTCGGAGGCCTTACCGTTCCAGATGACGTTGGCGGACCGGATCCGGCTTGCCAGGCGCCAGGCCCTGACCAGGAGGGCGGCGTCGGGTCCAGCGAGCAGGCCCAGCTCAGCCGCGGCCTCCAGTGCTTCCACGGTGGAGGTGGTCCTCAGTTCCGGATGCTTGCCCGCGTGCTGGAGCTGGAGCAGCTGGATAAGCCATTCAACATCGCTCAGGCCACCGCGGCCCAGCTTGAGGTGCCGGGCGGGATCGGCGCCGCGGGGCAGCCGTTCAGACTCCACCCGGGCCTTGATGCGCCTGATCTCCCGGACGTCCTGCTCGGACACGGACTCCGGGTAGCGGATGGGGTCAACGAGCTTGACGAAGTCCGCAGCCAGCCCGTCATCGCCTGCCATGGGACGCGCCCGCAGCAGCGCCTGGGCTTCCCAGATCAGGGACCAGCGGCGGTAGTACTCGGCGAACGACTCAAGGGAGCGGACCATGGCGCCGTTCTTCCCCTCCGGCCGGAGATCGGCATCCATCTGGAGGACACGTTCGGCCATGATGGCGGGCTTCAGCGGTTGGGTCAGGAGACTGGAGACCTTGGCAACGATGCGGGCAGCCTGCTCCTGCGCCTCGGCCTCGGAGAAGCCGGGCAGGGCGCGGTGGACGTACATGACATCGGCGTCGGAGCCGTAGCCGATCTCCTGGCCGCCCTGGCGGCCCATCGCCACTACCAGCACTGCGGTCTTCAGGGGCCCGCTGGCGGACACTATGCCCTCCGCCACCCGCAGCGCACCCAGGACAGCGGCCCGGTCCGTGTCCGCCAGCGCCCTTCCCACCTGGTCCTGGTCCAGCAGGCCTGCGGAATCGGCGACCGCAATGCGCAGGATCTCGCGGCGGCGGATCAGCCGGATCAGCCGCATGGCGCTCTCCGGGTCCTTGTGCCGGGACATCTTGGAGGTGATCTCCTGCCACTGCGCCTGGAAATCCACCGGGACCAGGTCCTTGTCGTGTCCCAGCCAGGCCACCGATTCCGGCGACACCTCCAGCAGGTCCGCGATCAGCCGGGAGTTGGACAGCATGTGGCAGAGCCGCTCAGCGGCGGCGTTGGAGTCGCGGAGCATGCCGAGGTACCAGTGGGTGGTGCCCAGCGCCTCGCTGACCCGGCGGAAGGCCAGCAGACCGGCGTCGGGATCCACGCCCTCGGCCAGCCAGTCAAGCAGGATGGGCAGGAGCTGGCGCTGCAGGGCGGCGCGGCGGCTGACACCGGCGGTCAGGGCCTCGATATGCCGCATGGCGCCCTGGGGATCCCGGTACCCGAGGGCGGCGAGCCGGCCCTCGGCCGCTTCGGGCGTGAGCCTCGCATCCTCGCTGCTGAGTTTCGCCGCCGTATTCAGCAGCGGGCGGTAGAAGATGCGCTCATGCAGTTCCCGTACAGAGCGCTTGGTCTTCTGCCAGGCGGACAGGAGCGCATCGGGGTGCGGCCGCTCGTTGGAGAACGGACCAAGCACTGCCTTGGCCAGCGACCGCAGCGCAGGCTCGGCCACCGGCATGAGGTGTGTGCGGCGGAGCTGGAACAGTTGGATGCGGTGTTCCAACAGGCGCAGGTAGCGGTAAGCCTTGTCCAGTGCGGCGGCGTCGGACCGGCCGATGTAACCCCCGGCCGAAAGCGCGGCGATCGCGGACGTCGTGTCCCGCCGTCGTAATGTCTCATCCGACTTGCCATGCACCAGCTGGAGCAACTGGACAGTGAACTCCACGTCCCGCAGGCCGCCACGGCCAAGCTTGATCTGCCGCTGCTCTTCCGCCGCCGGGATATGCTCGGTGACCCGCCGGCGCATGGCCTGCACGGACTCGACAAAGCCTTCACGTCCCGCCGAATTCCAGATCAGCGGAGCCACGGCCTCCTCATACTTGCGGCCCAGGTCCGCGTCGCCTGCGATGGTGCGGGCTTTGAGCAGGGCCTGGAACTCCCAGCTCTCGGCCCACCGCGCATAATACGTCTCGTGCGAGGCCAGGGTGCGGACCAGCGGGCCGGACTTGCCCTCGGGCCGAAGGTTGGCATCCACCTCCCACAAACCGGGTTCCCGGGCAACGGAGGAGATGGCCCGCGAGATGCCGCTCGCCAGGGCCGTGCCGATCGTGTTGGCGCGGGCGTCCTCAAGGCCGCCGGCATCCACCACATAGATGACGTCGACGTCGGAAATGTAGTTCAGTTCGCGGGCTCCGCATTTGCCCATGCCGATCACGGCGAGGCCGACGTCCGCCACTTCCGTGGCACTGTACTGCTCCGCGGCCTCCGCGCGGGAGACTGCGAGGGCGGCCTCTATGGCGGCACCGGCAAGGTCCGCCAGTTCCCCGCCGACAGAGGGCATGAAGTCCAGCGGGTCCGCCGCGCACAGGTCCTTGACGGCCAGGTCCACAATCCCGCGGCGGTAGGCCGTTCGCAGGGCAACGTAGGCGTCGGCTCCGGTGGCGGTGGCGACAGGGCGGGCCGCCCGGGGGTCTGCGCCCACGGCCTGCAGGAGGGTTGCGCGCAGGCGCGCGGGGTCGGCAGGCAGGGGTTCCGGGCTGACGCGGACGTGGAAGGCGTCGAGGTGCTCGGGGTGCCGGATGAGGAACTCCCCCAGCGCTTCGGAGGCGCCGAGCAGCCGGTACAGCGGCTCACTCGTTTCCGGGTCGGCAGCAGCCAGGTCACGCAGCTGCGGGTGCTTTTCGATCAGGCGGACCAGGGACTGCAGGGCGGTGTCCGGGCTGGCAGCCAGGTGCAGGCCGGCAAAAAGCCGGTCCTGGTCCAGGCCTTCCAGCTCACGCGCAGCCAGGAAACGTTCGCCCTTTTCCAGGTCGCTGAATCCGGCCGCGATGAGGCGGCGTGCCAGGCTCACGCCGGGCACCTAGAGGATGCCGAGGTTGCGCTGCAGCTCGTAGGGCGTCACCTGCAGCCGGTAGTCCTGCCATTCGGCGCGCTTGTTCCGCAGGAAGTGCTCGTAGACCTGTTCGCCGAGGATCTGCGGCATCAGCTCGGAGTCCTCCATGGAGCGGATGGCGTCGTGGAGACTTGCCGGGAGCGGATCATGGCCCATGGCGCGGCGTTCGGCGGAGCTCAGCGACCAGACGTCATCCTCAGCGGCAGCAGGCAGCTCGTAGCCCTCCTCGATGCCCTTCAGGCCGGCGCCGAGCAGTACGGCGTAGGCGAGGTATGGGTTGGCGGCTGAGTCGATGCCGCGGTACTCGATCCGCGCCGACTGGCCCTTGCCCGGTTTGTACAGGGGCACGCGGACCAGGGCGGAGCGGTTGTTGTGGCCCCAGCTGAGGTAGCTGGGTGCCTCGCCGCCGCCCCACAGCCGCTTGTAGGAGTTGACGAACTGGTTGGTGACGGCGGTGAACTCGGGCGCATGCTTGAGGATGCCCGCAATGAACTGCCGCGCGGTCTTGGACAGCTGGAACTCGGCGCCGGCTTCAAAGAAGGCGTTGCTGTCGCCTTCGAACAGCGAGAAGTGGGTGTGCATGCCCGAGCCGGGGTGGGCGGTGAACGGCTTGGGCATGAAGGTGGCGTAGGTCCCCTGCTGCAGGGCCACCTCCTTGATGACGGTGCGGAACGTCATGATGTTGTCCGCCGTCTGCAGGGCGTCGGCGTAGCGGAGATCGATTTCGTTCTGGCCGGGGCCGCCCTCGTGGTGGCTGAATTCCACAGAGATTCCCACCGATTCCAGCATGGTGACGGCGGTACGGCGGAAGTCCTGGGCCACGCCGCCGGGAACGTGGTCGAAGTAGCCGCCCTCGTCAACCGGCACGGGGGCGCCATCCGGGCCCAATTCCTGGGACTTGAGAAGGTAGAACTCAATCTCGGGATGGGTGTAGCAGGTAAACCCCATGTCAGCGGCCTTGGCAAGGGTCCGCTTGAGGACGTTGCGCGGATCCGCGGTTGAGGGCTCGCCGTCGGGGGTCAGGATGTCGCAGAACATCCGCGAGGTCTGCTCGGTTTCGCCGCGCCACGGCAGGATCTGGAAGGTGGCAGGGTCGGGCTGCAGCAGCATGTCGGACTCGAAGACGCGCGCCAGGCCCTCAATGGAGGAGCCGTCAAAGCCGAGGCCTTCCTCGAAGGCGCCCTCCACTTCCGCGGGGGCCAGGGCCACGGACTTCAGCGATCCCACGACGTCGGTGAACCACAGGCGCACGAAACGTACGTCGCGCTCTTCGATTGTGCGCAGGACAAACTCTTGCTGGCGGTCCATGATGGCCTCTTCTCCGGTCAACGTCCATGCTCCGGGGCCCCACAGGGCAAGCCGGCAGCAGTTCACCAACACTGTACTAAGCATTCGGCGCCAATGCTTGAGCCTGCACCGCGCGTAACACAGCATTAACCTCCGCGACGGGGCATGCGCGCGGCGGACCCCTTGTGGCCGCCTACACCGGGTTCCCGCGCGCCCCCGCTATGACGCTAATCACTCTTCGCTGCCTGCTGCCCCGGTAGCTAGGACGGCGGGTACCGCATTACGCTCATCCCATGGCTTCCAGCAACAGTTCCGACTCCAGCGTGTCCGCCGACGTACCCGCCCCCTACGGCAGCGGCCCCGGGCAGCAGCCTGCTTCCGCTGCCGAAGGGAAGCCGGCGAAGGTCCGTATCCACCACCTGCAGCAGGCCAAGAGGGACGGAACGCGGTTCGCCATGCTGACCGCCTACGAACAATACACAGCCGAGATTTTCGACGCGGCCGGCATCGAAGTCCTCCTGGTAGGTGACTCGGCGTCCAACAACGTGTTCGGCAACGAGACCAGCCTGCCCGTCACCGTGGACGAGCTGCTGCCGCTGTGCCGGGCTGTTGCGCGGTCAGCCAAGCGCGCCCTGGTGGTGGCGGACCTTCCCTTCGGCAGTTATGAAGTCTCGGCCGAACAGGCGGTCGCTGCCGGCGTCCGATTCTTGAAGGAAGGCCTGGCCCATGCAGTGAAGATCGAGGGCGGAAAGTATTACGCCCCTACGGTCCGGGCCATGGTTCAGGCAGGCATTCCGGTGATGGCGCACATCGGATTCACGCCGCAGAGCGAACACGCCCTGGGTGGCTACCGGGTCCAGGGCCGCGGCGACGATGCGCAGCGGCTGATCGACGACGCCCGGGCCCTCGCCGATGCGGGCGCCTTCTGCGTGCTGATGGAGATGGTGCCGGCCGAAACCGCGGCGGCGGTCGATGCTGCAGTGCAGGTCCCCACCGTAGGCATCGGCGCGGGCAAGGCAACCACCGGCCAGGTGCTGGTGTGGCAGGACATGGCAGGGCTGCGGGGCGGCCGGATGGCGAAGTTCGTCAAGCAGTACGCGGACCTGCGCAGCACCCTCCTGGACGCCGCAACGGCCTACGGTGAGGACGTCCGGTCCGGCCAGTTCCCCGGCCCCGAGCACTCGTTCTAACTTTTTACAACGGCCCTGGCTCTTTACAACGGCGCTGCAACAGGCGACCTGACCGCAACGCGCGGGTGACGTGTCGGCGTCTGGTCGGTGCTCCGGAAGCGGACGTCAAGGTGAGGCCGCCCGCGGCCCAGGCAGTCCGCGGAGGAGCGCCGCCCAGGCGCCCCTGCGCCCGCCACCTGTTCAGTCGTCGTCGCCCTTTTCCCAGGCCTCGTTGCGTGCCCTCACCTTCTCCAGCGCGTGTTCCGCTTCGGCCCTGGTCTTGTACGGGCCAATGAGCTGGCTCCAGTCCGACAGCCGGTCCTCTTCCACCTCGTGGGTGTTGATGTTGAACCAATACTCGGTCATCGTTGCTCCTCGTTCCGTCGGGGGCACCGCAGGGTGACCCACGTAACTTAAACCCCGCGGCGGGTCTTCGCCGCCTGTCGGTTGTTGGGCGTTCTGCGGTGCCTTATATGATCAATCTATGCCTTCCCTTGCCTCGACTGCACCCATCGGCACCCTCACCCCTGGAGCCGTCAGCCCGCAGCGTCCCGTCCCGGCGTCCATCCCCCGTCCGGAGTATGTGGGCAAGCCTGCCCCGGCCAAGTTCACCGGGTCCGAGGTCAAGTCCGCCGAGACGATCGAGAAGATCCGGGTGGCCGGAAAGATCGCGGCCCAGGCCATCGTGGAGGTCGGAAAGCACATCCAGCCAGGTGTCACCACGGACCAGCTGGACAAGGTGGGCCACGAGTTCCTGCTCGACCACCACGCCTACCCCTCCACCCTCGGCTACCGCGGCTTCCCCAAGTCTCTGTGTTCGTCCCTGAACGAGGTCATCTGCCACGGCATTCCGGACAGCACGGTCGTCCAGGACGGCGACATCCTGAACATCGACATCACGGCGTACATCGACGGTGTCCACGGCGATACGAATTACACCTTCCTGGTGGGCGACGTGGATGAGGAGTCCCGGCTGCTGGTGGAACGGACCCGGGAATCGCTGAACCGGGCCATCAAGGCGGTGGCCCCCGGCCGGGAAATCAACATCATCGGCCGCGCCATCGAGTCCTATGCCAAGCGCTTCGGCTACGGCGTGGTCCGCGACTTCACCGGCCACGGCGTCGGCGAGGCCTTCCACACCGGCCTGATCATTCCCCACTACGACGCCGCCCCCGCCTACAACACGGTGATCGAGGCCGGCATGGTGTTCACCATCGAGCCGATGCTCACGCTGGGCACGGTGGAATGGGACATGTGGAGCGATGACTGGACGGTGGTCACCAGGGACCGCAAGCGTACGGCCCAGTTCGAACACACACTGCTGGTCACCGAGACCGGCGCAGAAATCCTGACCCTCCCCTGAAGGCGGCCCCACCGGCCAACACACGTAGAACCAAGCATGTAGAACCAAGCACGCAGAACCGGTCCACAACCGAGAATCCAAACCAGGGGCGCCCTGATGCGCCCCTTTCCTGCCCGCCCCTGTCACGAACGGAAACCCCATTGGCCAAGAACGACGAGAAGCCGCACAAGAACGAACCGCTGATCGGCATCGATATCGGTGGAACGGGTATCAAGGGCGGCATTGTCGACCTGAAGAAGGGCAAGCTCCTGGGTGACCGGTTCCGCGTGCCCACCCCGCAGCCGGCCACCCCGGAGGCTGTGGCCGAAGCCGTGGCCCTGGTGGTGGCGGAGCTCTCGGCCAGGCCCGAGGCACCTGCCGCCGGTTCGCCAGTGGGCGTGACGTTCCCCGGCATCATCCAGCACGGTGTGGTCCATTCGGCCGCCAACGTGGACAAGAGCTGGCTGGAGACGGACATCGACGCGCTCCTCACCGCGCGGCTGGGCCGGCCGGTGGAAGTCATCAACGACGCCGATGCCGCCGGCCTGGCCGAAGCGCGCTACGGCGCCGGGGCGGGCGTGTCCGGAACCGTCCTGGTCATCACGCTGGGCACCGGCATCGGTTCAGCCTTCATCTTCGACGGCAAGCTGGTGCCGAACGCAGAGCTGGGCCACCTGGAAATCGACGGTTTCGACGCCGAATCGAAAGCCTCCGCCGTGGCACGGGAACGGGACGGCCTGTCGTGGGACGAGTACAGCGTGCTGCTGCAGCGCTACTTCTCGCATGTCGAGTTCCTGTTCTCGCCGGAACTGTTCATCGTGGGCGGAGGCATCTCCAAGCGCGCGGATGAATACCTTCCCAACCTCAAGCTCCGCACGCCGATCGTACCCGCGGTGCTGCGCAACGAAGCAGGAATTGTCGGCGCCGCCCTGGAAATCGCGCTGAAGCACAAGCTGGCCAAGTAGCGCTGGTGCCGGTGGCGGCCGCGGCTTCCCCTCCGCTGCCGCCACCGGAGTCTAGAGGGCGCTCTTCTCGGAGCTCTTCGCGCCGGAGGTGCCCTTGGCGTCATCCTCGGCCTCATGGCGGAGCAGGGCAATGGCGGTTTCGAAATCCTCGAGGGACTCGAAAGCCTGGTAGACGCTGGCGAAGCGGAGGTAGGCCACCTTGTCCAGCTTCTGCAGGGGACCAAGGATGGCCAGGCCAACCTCATGAGCGTCGATCTCGGCAGCTCCGGATGCCCTGATCTGCTCCTCCACCTCCTGCGCCAGCAGGGCGAGGTCATCCTCGCTCACGGGCCGGCCCTGGCATGCCTTCCGCACGCCGTTGATGACCTTGCTCCGGCTGAAGGGCTCCCCCACGCCGGAGCGCTTGATCACGGACAGGCTGGTGGTTTCGACTGTGGTGAAGCGGCGGCCGCATTCGAGGCACTGGCGGCGCCGGCGGATCGCCGACCCGTCGTCAGCCATTCGGCTGTCCACCACGCGGGAATCGGGGTTGCGGCAGAACGGACAGTACATCGCGTTCCCCCTTCTCGCTCGTGGTGTGCAACGTCCTCGACGCCAACAGCACCGCCGCGTGGCAATGCTGTGGCGTCTTTCAGTTTACGGCCATATCTGGGGGAATAACAATCCTGTAATTACTACATGTAGTAGCTACGGCATCTCCGGGAAGCGGGCCGTGACGGCGTCTCCGTGGGCCGGCAGGTCCTCCGCCCGGGACAGGTTGACGATGTGGCTGCTGACCTCCGCCAGGGCGGCCTCACTGTAGTTGACGACCTGGATGGCCCGCAGGAAAGTGGTGACGTTCAGGCCCGAGGAGAAGGCCGCGGTGCCGCTGGTGGGCAGCACGTGGTTCGACCCGGCGCAGTAGTCGCCCAGGCTGACCGGGCTGTAATCGCCCACGAAGATGGCACCGGCGTTGCGGATGCGTGCCGCAACCTTCGCCGCGTCCCGCGTCATGATCTCCAGGTGCTCCGCGGCGTAGGCGTCGCAGGCCGTGATGCCCTGCTCCAGGCTGTCCACCAGCACCGCGCCGGACTGCGGGCCGGAGAGGGCCTCCCGGACGCGTGCGGAGTGCTTGGTGGTGCCTGCCTGCCGCTCCAGTTCCGCGCGCACCGCCGTCACGAGTTCCTCGGAATCGGTGATCAGCACCGAGGCCGCTTTCGGGTCGTGCTCGGCCTGGCTCACCAGGTCCGCGGCGACCAGCGCGGGCTGTGCTGTGTCATCTGCGAGGACGGCGATCTCGGTGGTTCCCGCCTCCGAGTCGATCCCCACGACGCCCTTGACCAGCCGCTTGGCGGTGGCGACGAAGATGTTACCCGGACCGGTCACCACGTCCACGGGCTCCAGCGCCGGGCCGTGGCCGTTGCCCTCCGCCCCGTAGGCGAAGGCGGCAATGGCCTGCGCGCCGCCGATGGCGTACACCTCGGTGATTCCCAGCAGTGCCGCTGCCGCCAGGATGGTGGGGTGCGGCAGTCCGCCGAACTCCTTCTGCGGGGGCGAGGCCAGGGCAATGGACTCCACGCCGGCGGCGAGTGCGGGCACCACGTTCATGATCACGGACGACGGGTAGACGGCCAGGCCGCCGGGGACGTAGAGCCCCACGCGAGCCACGGGAACCCAGTTCTGGCTGACCACCGCGCCGTCGCCGAGCTCCACGTCGACGTTGCGGGGACGCTGTCCGTCCGCGAACTTCCGGGCCCGGCTGATGGACTCCTCCAGCGCGGTCCGCACGGCCGGATCCAGCCCGGCCAGGGCATCGGCAATCGCCTGTGCGGGGACCAGCGGGTGGTCCTGCTCCACGCCGTCGAACTTGCCGGCCAGCTCGGCCAGGGCTGCAAAACCGCGCCCGCGGACGTCGGAGATGATGTCCAGGACCTTTTCTTCCGCGTCCGCCATGGTCTGGCCCTGGGCCCGCGGTACGGCGGCGCGCAGTGCGGCGAGGCTCATGCTGCGCCCGCGGAGGTCAATGGTGCGGAAGTCGACGGCGGCAGTCGCTGGGGCGGGGAACTCCGGGGAAATGGTCACCCGCCTATTTTACGGCGCTGAAGCTGCCCGGAGTTCCGCGCCCGCCGTCCGCGGGCTTCCGGCCAAGCAGGGTGACCAGTTCCAGGACGAAGACCGAGACGGCCGTGGCGCCGGGCCAGAGCAGCAGGACGGGCCAGGCACGCAGGGAAAAGGCGACGCTGGCGTTGGCTGAAGCGTCCGCCGCCGGACCCCATAGACGGGCTGCGAGGACACCTGTCTGCCATGCCACAATGCTGCCGGCAAGCGCCCCCGCCAACCCCATCAGCAGCGCTGCCTGCGGGTCCCTGCGCTTTCCGTCGGAGAGGAATACCGCCAGCAGGCAGCCGGCGAGGACCATAATCCCGGCGAGGGTCAGGTCCCTTGGAAGCCACACCACGGGGTTGCCGCCCGTTGCCAGGGAGGGGTCCCGGGTGATCAGGTTCAGGCCGCCGGGCGCAAGGACCCACCAGAGGATGCCGGCAGGAATCCCCGCCACCGCCGGGGCCAGCAACATGGTCCAGGGCAGCCGGGTGGGCCGGACAGAATTCGTCATGCAACACACCTTAACAAAGGTTTCCCGTGTCTCCCGGCGCCGGGTGGCGCGG
Organism: Arthrobacter sp. E70; assembly: GCF_058266945.1. Taxonomy (NCBI): domain Bacteria; kingdom Bacillati; phylum Actinomycetota; class Actinomycetes; order Micrococcales; family Micrococcaceae; genus Arthrobacter; species Arthrobacter sp. E70. The sequence goes on from NZ_JBYQFR010000019.1 coordinate 17,213, forward strand.
GAGTGCTGCGGTATTTTCCGCGGCGGCCCAAAAGCCCAATAGGCTTGGAGAAAGAGCCACCCACTTATCGCCAGGAGTTCCGGTGACCGACAACAGCGCGCCGTTCGAGCAGACGTTCAGGGAGATGTTCCGGCGCCATGCCGCGGGCGTCGCCATCATCACGGTGAACTACCAGGACGAACCCTACGGTTTCACTGCCACCTCCGTGGCCTCCCTGTCCGCGAAGCCGCCGCGCTTCACGTTCAACATGGCGCGCAGTTCCAGGTCTTGGCCTGCGGTCGCCAATACCCAATACCTGGGTGTCCATATGCTGGGCCTGGAAAACCAGGAGCTTGCGGCCCGCTTCGCCCGGCCGGGGAACAGGTTTGAAGGCAACCACTGGGAAATCGGTTCGCACGGGGTGCCCATCCTGAAGGACGTGGCCGGGTGGCTGATCGGGGAAATACAGATGCGGTTGTCCTTCGAGAACAACGCCGTTGTGGTGGTCCAGGTGGTGGACGGCCAGGTGGGCGGCGACGGCTCGCCGCTGCTGTACCACGGCGGCGCCTACGGGCAGCCCGTTCCCCTCGACTACGAGATCTGAGCCAGCCTGGCAGAGACCGCGGACGACGGCGGGAGGTGCTTCCCGCCGTCGTCCGCGCCTCTCTCAGGCGTCCAGGCAGGCGGGCCCCAGCAGGACCTTCAGGTCACCGAAGAGCGAAGGGCTGGGGTTCACGCGCAGGTGGACCGGCAGGCCCATGATCTCCGTCCGGGTGTCCCCCTGCAGGTGCAGCCGGACCTCGGAGTTGCCGCGGTGCGTGCGCAGCACGTCGCCGAGCTCGGTGACCACGGCTTCGGTGGCCTTGTGCGTGGGCATGGTGATCACCAGTGGGCCGTGCAGCCCCTCGCTGAGGTCCGGGACGGACAGTTCCATGCAGTTCAGGGTGATGGCACCGTCGTCGCGTTTTTGCAGCCTGCCCTTGACCACCACGATCAGGTCCTCGGCGAGCACGGAGGCGATGGGCCCGTAGACCTGGCCGAAGAACATGACCTCGATGGAGCCGCCCAGGTCCTCCACTTCGGCGCGCGCGTAGGCGTTGCCGCTGGCCTTGGCGATGCGCCGGCTCAGGGAGGTGATCATGCCCGCAATAGTGATGATGGCGCCGTCCTGCGGCCCGTCCTCCCCCAGGATGGAGGTGATGCTCATCTCCGCGTGTTGGGCCAGGAGTCCTTCCAGGCCCTGCAGGGGGTGGTCCGAGACGTACAGGCCCAGCATGTCCCGCTCGAAGGAGAGCTTGTCCTTCTTCTCCCACTCGGGCAGGTCCGGAATCTCGATGCTGAGGGACGCTTCCGACTCGGCTTCATCGAACCCGGCGAAGAGGTCGAACTGGCCGATCGCCTCATTGCGCTTGAGGGTGATGACGGAATCGATGGCCTCTTCATGGACCATCGCCAGTGCGCGCCGATGGTGGCCCAGTGAGTCGAACGCGCCGGACTTGATCAGCGATTCGATGGTCCGCTTGTTGCAGACCACGGCCGGGACTTTCATCAGGTAGTCCTTGAAGGACGTGAAGGCGCCCTCGCTTTCGCGCGCAGCCACCATGGCCTCGACGGCGTTGACGCCCACGTTGCGAATGGCGCCCATGCCGAAGCGGATGTCGTTGCCCACAGGGGTGAAGTTCAGGGCGGACTCGTTGACGTCCGGCGGGAGCACCGTGATGCCCATGCGCCGGCATTCGTTGAGGTAGATGGCGGACTTGTCCTTGTCGTCACCCACCGAGGTCAGCAGCGCGGCCATGTACTCGGGCGCGTAGTGCGCCTTGAGGTAGGCGGTCCAGTAGGAGATGACCCCGTAAGCGGCGGAGTGGGCCTTGTTGAAGGCGTAGTCGGAGAACGGAAGCAGGATGTCCCACAGGGTCTTGACGGCCTCCATGGAGTAGCCGTTGTCCTGCATACCCTGGGAGAAGCCGGCGAACTGCTTGTCCAGCTCGGACTTCTTCTTCTTGCCCATGGCGCGGCGCAAAATGTCTGCCTGGCCCAGCGAGTAGCCGGCCAGCTTCTGCGCCACGGCCATGACCTGCTCCTGGTACACGATCAGGCCGAAGGTGCCGCCCAGGATCTCGCGGAGGGGTTCCTCAAGCTCCGGGTGGATGGGGATGACTTCCTGGATCCCGTTCTTGCGCAGCGCATAGTCCGTGTGGGCGTTGGCGCCCATGGGGCCGGGCCGGTACAGCGCCAGGACGGCGGAGATGTCTTCGAAGTTGTCAGGCTTCATGAGCTTGAGCAGCGACCGCATCGGTCCGCCATCGAGCTGGAAGACGCCCAGGGTGTCGCCGCGGGCCAGGAGTTCGTAGGACGCGGCGTCGTCCAACTCAAGGTTTTCCAGGTCCAGGTCGATGCCCCGGTTCATCTTGATGTTCTCAAGGGCGTCGGAAATGATCGTCAGGTTCCGCAGGCCCAGGAAGTCCATCTTGATCAGGCCCAGGCCCTCGGACGTCGGGTAGTCGAACTGGGTGATCACCTGGCCGTCCTGGAAGCGGCGCATGATCGGGATGACGTCGATGATGGGGTCCGAGGACATGATGACGCCGGCGGCGTGCACGCCCCACTGGCGCTTCAGGCCCTCGATGCCCAGTGCCGTCTCGAAGACCTTGGCGGCCTCGGGGTCGGTGGCGATCAGCTGCCGGAAGTCGCCGGCCTCAGAATACCGCTTTGCCTCCGGGTTCTGGATGTCCGCGAGCGGAATGTCCTTGGCCATGACCGCGGGCGGCAGCGCCTTGGTCAGCTGCTCGCCCATGCTGAAGGGGTAGCCCAGCACGCGGGATGAGTCTTTGAGGGCCTGTTTGGTCTTGATGGTGCCGTAGGTGACGATCATGGCCACGCGCTCGTCGCCGTACTTGCGGGTCACATAGTCGATGACCTCGGAGCGGCGCCGGTCATCGAAGTCGACGTCGAAGTCGGGCATGGAGACGCGGTCCGGGTTCAGGAACCGTTCGAAAATCAGCCCGTGCCGCAACGGGTCGAGGTCGGTGATGCGCATCGCGTAGGCCACCATGGAGCCGGCACCCGAGCCACGGCCGGGACCCACCCGGATGCCGTTGTTCTTGGCCCAGTTGATGAAGTCGGCAACCACCAGGAAGTAGCCCGGGAAGCCCATGGACGTGATGACGCCGAGCTCGTAGTCGGCCTGTTTCCGGACATCGTCCGGCACACCACCTGGGTACCGGTACTTCAGTCCCTTGTCCACTTCCTTGACCAGCCAGGATGTTTCGTCCTCCCCGGGCGGGCAGGGGAAGCGGGGCATGTAGTTGGCATCGGTGTTGAAGGACACCTCGCACCGCTCCGCGATGAGCAGGGTGTTGTCGCAGGCATCGGGGTGGTCGCGGAAAAGCTCCCGCATCTCCTGCGGGGACTTGAGGTAGTAGCCGCTGCCGGAGAAGGCGAAGCGCGAGCCGCCGTTGTCGTACGTCGGCTCCAGCAGGGTGGAACCGGACTGGATGGCCAGCAGGGCCTCGTGCGCCTTGGCGTCGTGCTCGTGCGTGTAGTGAAGGTCGTTGGTGGCCACCAGCGGCAGGTTCAGGTCCTTGGCGAGCCGCAGCAGGTCCCCCGTGACGCGGCGTTCGATATCAAGCCCGTGGTCCATCAGTTCGCAGAAGTAGTTCTCCGCGCCGAAGATGTCCCGGAATTCGGCCGCCGCTTCCAGGGCTTCCCGGTACTGGCCAAGGCGCAGCCGGGTCTGGACTTCGCCGGAGGGGCATCCGGTGGTGGCGATGAGGCCCTCGGAATAGGTGTTGAGCAGTTCGCGGTCCAGCCGGGGCCACTTGCCGAAGACGGAATCCAGCGACGCGATGGAGGAGGCGCGGAACAGGTTCCGCATGCCCACGTTGTTGTAGCTCAGCAGCGTCATGTGCGTGTAGGAGCCACCACCGGAAACGTCGTCCTTGCGCTGGGATTCGTCGCCCCACCGCACGCGTTCCTTGTCGGTCCGTGCGGTGCCCGGAGTCACGTAGGCTTCGACGCCGATGATCGGTTTGATGCCCTTGGCCTGGGCCTTCTGCCAGAAGTCGAAAGCACCGAACAGGTACCCGTGGTCCGTGGTGGCCAGGGCAGGCATGCCCAGGCGCTCGGTCTCGTCGAACAGCTCCCCCAGGCGGGCAGCTCCATCCAGCATGGAATATTCGGTGTGGGTGTGCAGGTGGACAAACGAATCATTGCTGGAACTCACCGCACTATTCTAAGCGCTGCCTCCCGGGCGTCCGGGCCGCGGCGGGCGTGTCCGGCCTGCCTGTCAGGCCTGCCCGGATCCCAGAACGTCCAGGGCGTAGGCCAGGTCCTGCGGATAATCGCTGGCAACCGTGACGCGCTCCCCCGTCACCGGATGGTCAAACGACAGCTCCCGCGCGTGCAGCCACTGCCGCGTAAGGCCGAGGTTGGCAGCCAGTCGTGGGTCCGCGCCGTAGGTGAGGTCCCCGGCGCAAGGGTGCCGGAGCGCGGAGAAGTGGACGCGGATCTGGTGCGTCCGGCCGGTTTCAAGGTGCACTTCCACCAGGCTGGCCGTGCCGAAGGCCTCAAGCACTTCGTAGTGCGTCACGGAGGGGCGGCCGTCCTCGATCACGGCGAAGCGCCAATCGTGTCCGGGGTGGCGGCCGATCGGGGCGTCGATGGTCCCCGTCAGGGGGTCCGGGAGTCCCTGCACCACAGCGTGGTAGACCTTGTCGACCGTGCGTTCCTTGAACGCCCGCTTGAGCGCAGTGTAGGCCCGCTCGGACTTTGCGACGACCATCACGCCGGAGGTGCCGACGTCGAGCCGGTGGACGATGCCGGCCCGCTCGGGGGCACCGGAGGTGGAGATGCGGTAGCCGGCGGCGGCAAGGCCGCCCACGACGGTGGGCCCCACCCAGCCGGGCGACGGGTGCGCCGCCACGCCCACGGGCTTGTCCACAACGACGAAATCATCGTCGTCGAGCAGGATGTTCAGGCCTTCCACAGGTTCCTCCACGACTTCCAGCGGGTTGCGCTGTTCCGGGACCGTGATGTCAAGGACATCCCCGGCCACGAGTTTTGCCGACTTGCCCAGCGTTTTGCCGCCGTGGAGCACATGGCCACCGGCCAGCAACGAAGCGGCAACGGACCGCGAAATTCCCAGGATGCCGGCCAGTCCGGCGTCCGCACGTGTTCCGCCGAATGCTTCTTCGATGACGATGCGCTCAGTCATGGCCGGCCCCGTCCTTGCGTCCGCTGCCCACCCGGGTGCCGTCCAGGGCAATGCCGCGGATGGTCAGGATGCAGATGATGCCGACGGCGGACACCACCGCCGAGTCCGCGATGTTGAAGATCGCGAAGTTGGGCAGTTGAATGAAATCCACCACGTGCCCCATCCCGAAGGACGGTTCACGGAAGAGCCGGTCGGTGAGGTTGCCGAGGGCACCGCCCAGCAGAAGGCCAAGCGCCAGGGACCACCAGGCGGATCCGAGCCTGCGGACCTGGAAGAGGATGGCGATGGCGACTCCGGCCATGATGAGGGAAAACACCCAGGTGATGTTCTCGCCGATGGAAAACGCGGCACCGGAGTTCCGGATGAAGTACCAGTGCAGGAGGGGCGGCAGCACCGGAATCCGCTCGCCCTCGACCATGGTGGAGGTGACCCAGAGTTTGGTCAACTGGTCCAGGACATAGGCAAACACCGCGAATCCGGCGAAGAGGGACAGCAGCACAGCCCGGCGCGGGCGCTGGGAGGGCGGGACAGGGCGTGCGGCGTCGGCGGCAAGTTCGTCAGTCATGGTGCTTTCATTCGTAATACCGGGTGATGCCAAAAGCCGGTGGCCGAGGAATCCTCAGCCACCGGCTTTCAGAATACGTGCTGCCAGGTTAGTTGGCTTCGCTGACTTCCGGCGTCGCAACCGAGCCACGGGCTTCGAGATCGCGGAGCTGGCCCTCGATGTAGGCCTTCAGGCGTGAGCGGTAGTCGCGCTCGAAGCCGCGCAGCTGCTCCACCTTCCGCTCGAGGACCGAACGCTGCTGTTCCAGGGCACCGAGGATCTTGCGGGACTTCTCCTGGGCGTCGTTGACGAGGCTGCTGGCTTCGATCTGCGCTTCGGCGATGATCTTGTCCTTCTGGGCCTGTCCGTCGGCAACGTGGCGGTCGTGCATCTGCTGGGCCATGGCCAGCAGGCCGGCAGCGGACTCGGCGGACGCGGTAGCGGCAGGAGCCGCGGCAGCGGGGGCGGCAGCAACCGGAGCCGGCTGGACGTCCTTCTTCTTGGCGGCTTCGGCAGCCTTGGCTTCAGCCTCTGCCTTTTCGCGGGCCTCGTCCTTGTCGGCCTTGACCGGCGCGGGGACCTTCTCCACCACGGGTGCGGCGGCAGCGCTTGCCGGGACGCTGGAACCTGCTTCGGCGAGCTTCTTGCGAAGTTCGTCGTTTTCCTGGTTCAGGCGGCGAAGCTCGACGACGATCTCGTCCAGGAAGTCGTCAACCTCGTCCTGGTCGTAGCCCTCACGGAACTTGGTGGGCTGAAAGCGCTTGTTGACAACGTCTTCTGGCGTCAAAGCCATCTGGTCACCTCACTGGTCTGGTTAGTCAGTAGGCCTTCCGGCCGTCAAAACTACGGTACCTAAATTTGGTCTGCTTACTCTAATTCAACACTGCGGTGTCAAACTCGAGCTTTATTCGCTTTCACAGTAACTGTTCCCCGTCGGAGAGCACCGCTGCACAGCTGGGTCGTGTCGGTAAATCAGGCAAGGCCCCTGGTGATGTTCATCGCAATGCTGACCCCGATGAAAAGGATCAGGAAGCCCAGGTCCAGCGAAATGCCCCCCAGCCGCAGGGGCGGGATCATCCGCCGCAGGCCCTTGAGGGGAGGATCCGTGATGGAGTACACGGTGTGCGCCACCACCAGGGCCGCACCCCTGGGACGCCACTCCCTCGCGAACATCTGCACCCAGTCAAAGACCAGGCGGATGATGAGGGCGATAAAGAAGAGCAGCAGCGCGAGATAGACCAGTGCGAAAACAATTGCCATGGCTTAATTCATATCTCCGTATCCAGCGGTGTTGCCGAGCGTCTTCTCTATTTCAGCACAGATGCCAGACAGGTGTCCCTGCCTGGCATCCGGCCTCATCCTGGTGTTCAGCTTTGGTTGAAGAAACTGGCCTGCGTGTCGCTGGCCTTTTTGTCGTCGCCGATGACTTCGACATACGACGGCGAGAGCAGGAATACCTTGTTGGTCACCCGTTCGATGCTTCCGCGCAGGCCGAACACCAGCCCGGCGGAAAAGTCCACCAGCCGCTTGGCGTCAGCCTCGCCCATGTCGGTGACATTCATGATCACCGGAATCCCGTCCCGGAAGCTCTCACCGATCAGCTTGGCGTCGTTGTAGGAGCGCGGGTGGATCGTGGTGATCTGGCGGAGACCGGTGTTCTCTTCACGGCTCGACGCCGCACGCTTAATGGGAGTCACAGGGGCGCGGTATTCCTCTTCAGGGGTGTAGGACGCCTCACGGCTGACTTCGCGGACCGGCGCTGGCGCACGGCGTTCCTCGCGGTCAACTTCCATTGTTTCGTCCTCATCCTTACGTGTGGTCTGTTGCTCGGGCTCGTAATGCTCATCGCCGTCGGCGAGCCCAAGATAGATCATTGTCTTGCGCAGAGCGCCGGCCATGGTCGACTCCTAATCGTGTCCCGTAAGCGGGCCGCCCAATGATTCGACAGCACTGGGGTCCCCCGCCCATCACTTCCAACAGGACCGACGCTACCCCACTGCGGGACGGGAACCGAGAATATCGGAACCGATTCGCAGGTGTGTCGCTCCGAACCTGATGGCCTCCTCCAGGTCCTGGCTCATCCCCGCCGAGATGGCTGTGGCGCCCGGGTGCTCCGCGACCAGCCGCGCGGAAATTGCGGCCAGCTCCTCGAACGCCGGACCCGGCGGCAGGCCCAGGGGGGCAACCGCCATAACCCCGGCAAGGTTCAGGCCGGGCTCCGCGGCGATCTTCTCCGCCAGTACCGGGACGTCGGCCGGGACAGCCCCTCCCCGGTGCGTGCCGGCGTCGTCTGCATGGTCTTCAAGGTTGACCTGGATAAAGCAGTCCAGGGGCGGCCGTCCGCTGGCGTCCATCTCATTGCGGGCCGCCTTCGCCAGGGCCTCTACCAGCTGCTGCCGGTCCACGGAGTGCACTGCCGAGGCATAGCGGACCACGGACTTGGCCTTCTTCGTCTGTAGCTGGCCCACGAAGTGCCAGGTGAGAGGGCAGTCGGCGAGTTCGGCCGCTTTCGCGGCTGCTTCCTGGTCCCGGTTTTCGCCCACGTCCGTCACGCCCAGGGCAGCAAGCCGCCTGATGTCTGCGGCCGGGTGGAACTTGGTGACCACGATGAGTGCGGGCAGCCGGTCAGCGCGCCCTGCGGCTTCGGCGGCGGCAGAGATGCGCCGCCGGACCGCTGCGAGGCGCTCCGCCAGCTCATTGGTCCGGGGATCGGTCCCTGGTTCGCTGTGGGCAGGGGCGTCAGTCATGGCACCACACAACTCCGGCAAAGCGGCCGGTGTTCCGGTCCCGCCGGTACGAATACAGGCTCTCGGTCTCCAGCGTGCAGGCGCCGGAGTATTCCACCTGCACCCCTGCTGCTTCAAGCTGGCTGCGGGCTCCAGCCGGAAGGTCCAGCGCGGGGGTTCCCCACGAGGTGGCGCTCCAGCTCGCGGGTACCAGGTCCGCGACCTCGTCGCGAAGGGCCGCGGGAACCTCGTAGCAGGCGCCACACACCGATGGACCCAGCCACGCGCGGATGCCGGAGGCGCCGAGGGACACCATCCTCTCCACTGCGGCAGGCAGGACACCGTTGGCAACGCCCGGGCGCCCGGCATGGACGGCGGCGAGGACTGGACCGGTGGACGCAGTACCGGCGAGCAGAACGGGAATGCAGTCGGCCACCATGACTGCCAGTGGCAGACCGCGGGACACCATGGCGTCCGCTTCCGGTGTCGGGGAACCGGCCTCCATGACGGCAACGTTTGCTCCGTGGACCTGGTTCATGAAGCGGAGCGACCGGGGAGGGACGCCCATGGACTGCTCCACGCGGCTCCGGCGCTCCTGGACGGCTGCAGGGTCGTCGCCTACATGCAGGGCCAGGTTGCCGGCGCCGGCGTCGGTGAATGCGGCCGACACCCCCGGAAGGATGCCGGCGCGCCAATGAAACAAGCCGGTGCCTACTTCAGGAAGTCGGGGACATCCAGGTCGTCCGGGTGGGTGCCGGTCAGGTCCGGCTCCACGACGGACGGCAGGTCGACGTCGAAGCCGGAATCAGCAGGGACGGCCGACGGACGCTGCTGGCCCCAGTTGCTCAGCCCTGCCGCGCCAACACCGGCGTGAATGGGCTGCACACTGGCCTGGTGGGTGCCGCCCGGCTGCGGCTGGGCAGACGCGGGCGCGGCGGCCGGGGCGGCCGGGCGCTGCGGGGCGGCCTGGGGCTGGGACTGGTCCATGGACGGCGAGGTGGCCTTGACGTCGTCGAACCCGGCGGCGATCACGGTGACGCGCGCTTCATCGCCCAGGGCGTCGTCAATGACGGCACCGAAGATGATGTTGGCCTCGGGGTGTGCAACCTCCTGCACCAGCCGGGCCGCCTCGTTGATCTCGAACAGGCCGAGGTCCGAACCGCCCTGGATGGAGAGCAGCACGCCATGGGCGCCGTCGATCGACGCTTCCAGCAGCGGCGAGGCGATGGCCAGTTCGGCCGCCTTGACGGCACGGTCTTCGCCCCGGGCCGAACCAATGCCCATCAGTGCGGACCCAGCACCCTGCATGACGGACTTCACGTCGGCGAAGTCGAGGTTGATCAGGCCAGGGGTGGTGATGAGGTCGGTAATGCCCTGCACACCCGAGAGCAGCACCTGGTCTGCGGAGCGGAAGGCGTCCAGGACCGACACGTTGCGGTCGCTGATGGACAGCAGGCGGTCGTTGGGGATCACGATGAGGGTGTCGACTTCGTCGCGCAGGGCGTCGATGCCGGCCTCTGCGGAGCCGGCGCGGCGGCGGCCCTCGAAGGTGAACGGACGCGTGACGACACCGATGGTCAGGGCGCCGAGGGACCGGGCAATCCGGGCGACGACGGGCGCGCCGCCGGTTCCGGTTCCACCGCCTTCACCGGCGGTCACGAACACCATGTCGGCTCCGCGCAGGACTTCCTCGATTTCGTCCGCGTGGTCCTCGGCGGCCTGCTTGCCGACCTCCGGGTTGGCGCCTGCTCCGAGGCCGCGGGTCAGCTCGCGCCCGACATCGAGCTTCACGTCGGCGTCGCTCATGAGCAGTGCCTGGGCGTCGGTATTGATCGCGATGAACTCAACACCCCGAAGCCCGACCTCGATCATGCGGTTGACTGCGTTCACGCCACCGCCGCCGATGCCGACGACTTTGATGACGGCCAAGTAATTCTGCGGAGCTGCCACGTTACGTGTCCCTTGTTCGTGTCTTATTGCGAAAACTGATGGAGAGCTTGAAGGTCCACAACCTTAACCTTCGAGTTGAAGGTTATAGTTATGTCAAGTAACTCTTGTCTGTGACGGTATTTCCTCTGGTTCGGACATTCAATAACCGGGTCCGCGTGTCGGATTAATACCGGAAAAGAAAGTGCTCACCGCGTCACGGGTTGGCGCGGCACGCTGACGTCGTAGACCCGGACCGGGTTCCTCGGGTCCACGGGAGCCTTGAGGAGCGCAGCCAGGACGCGGGCCTTGAGCTCTTTCTCCGACGCATTGCCCCAGACAATGGTCTGGCCATCCACAAGCTTGAGTTCGACGGCGTCGACCGACTGGGCGGAGGCATTGGACAGTTTCGCCAGTACGTCGGCAGGCAAGGCAGCAAGGACCGCGGCGGTTGCCCGGAACAGGTCCTGGCCGATTGCACCGGCACCGCCGTCGATCACGGGCAGGGAAACCGAGGCCGGATCAGCCGTGGTGGCCAGCTGGATCCCGTCGACGTCCACGAGCTGGTACTGCTCCCCCTGCTTGACCAGCGCCACGGGAATGCGTTCATGCACCGCGACAGCGAGGGTGGATGGCGGCCGCGCCTCCACCGTTACCGACTTGACCTGGACCAACGAATTGAGGAGACCGCGCACTTCGTCGTCCGTGATCTGCGGCAGCGGCTTGCCCCGCAGTGGTTCCAGCGCAGCCTCCACCTGCCCGGGCGTGGTGAGCCGCGTCCCGGAGACAGAGATGCTCTGGAGTGCCAGCAGCGGCGAGTAGACGGCAGCTGCCAGCAGCGCGGCAACGAGTGCCAGCACCGTTCCCGTAACCAGCAGCAGCCTCTTCCGGCGCCGCTTGCCCTTGGGCTCCGGAAACGCCAGGACCGTGGCACCGGCAGGTTTCTGCTCCTTCGCCGGCTTCGGCGCAACGCCGTTCGCAGCGTCGTCGGGGACACTCCGGGACGCCGTAATCACGTCACCCGCGGCGCTACCGGACGCCTCTTTCTTCGCACCGTTTCCGGACCCGGTTTCGGGCCGCCTGCTCCGGCTGGCCGGCGAGTAGGTGGGGCGGCGGGTGCTAGCCACGCAGCGCCTCGACAATCCTGGGGCCGTATGCAGTGACATCCCCGGCGCCGACGGTCAGGACGATGTCCCCGTCGGCGGCTTCGGCCGCCACCGCCGCGACGGCGTCGCCCGCAGCCACAAGGCGTCCTCCTGCCTGCAGGTGGTCGGCGATGAGCTGGCTGCTGACCCCGGGGATGGGATCCTCCCGGGCCGGGTAGATGTCCAGGACGAATGCGGTGTCGGCAAGGTTCAACGCATCCGCAAACTCTTCCGCGAACTCGCGGGTGCGGGAAAACAGGTGCGGCTGGAACAGCACGTGGACCTTGTGGTCCCCCGCAACGGAACGCGCCGCGGCGAGGGCAGCCCGTACTTCCGTGGGGTGGTGCGCATAGTCGTCAAAGACGCGCACCCCGCGTTCCGAACCCTTCAGTTCAAAGCGGCGGGATGCCCCCGAGAATGTGGCAAGCCCGGCGGCTGCCGCGGCAGGTTCGACTCCCAGTTCCAAGGCCACGGCAAAGGCGGCTGCCGCGTTGAGCGCGTTGTGCCGGCCGGGTACCTGCAGGGCAAGGTCGAACTGCCCCTGGGCCGTGGATACGGACACGTGGCCGGGGCCGCCGTCGAGCAGCCGTACGTCCGCGTCGCCGCCGGTGCCGTAAAGAATGACCCGGGTGGTGCCGCGGGCCTTGGTCCTGCCTGCCAGCGCCAGGGCGCCGGCGTCGTCAGCGCAGGCAACCAGCACGCCGTCGGCGGGCAGCAGTGCGGTGAAACGGTCGAAGGACTCGTACACCGCTTCGGCTGTGCCATAGAAGTCCAGGTGGTCGGGCTCCACGTTGGTGACGACGGCGATGCGGGGCCGGTAGTTGAGGAAAGAACCGTCGGACTCGTCCGCCTCGGCCACGAAGATACCGGACTGCCCGGACGCGGCGTTGACGCCGAGGGCAGGAACGTTGGCGCCGATGGCGAAGGAGGGATCGAGTCCGGCGCCCTGCAGCAGGACGGTGACCATCGACGTCGTGGTGGACTTGCCGTGCGTTCCCGCGACGGTCACCACGGTGTCACTGCCCATGGTGGCCGCCAGGGCCTGGGAACGGTGGAGCACGGGCAGCCCGGCCTGCCGTGCGGCCGCAAGCTCGGGGTTGTCCTCCCGAATGGCCGAGCCGGCAACCACCGTCTGCGCGTCGCCCAGGTGTGCCGCGTCGTAGCCGACGGCGATGCGGGCACCGGCCGCGGCGAGGTCGGCCATGACAGGCAGGTCCTTGGCGTCGGAGCCGCTGACGGGCACGCCGCGGGCTACCATGATCCGGGCGACGGCGGACATGCCTACTCCCCCGATGCCGATGAAATGCACCCGGCCAAGGGCGTCCAGGCCTGCGCTGTTGGGGTTCATGCGGATACCGCTTCCAGGATGAGGCCAGCCATGCGCTGGTCGGCGTTTCGGATGCCCAGCCGGTAGGAATTGGCTTCCATGCCGGCGAGCCGTGCTTTGTCGGTGATGAGCGGGATCAGTTCCCTGGAGACCCATTCGGCCGTGAAGTCCCGGTCGGCGACCAGCAGGGCTCCGCCGGCGGCGACAAGGCCGGCGGCGTTGAGTGCCTGCTCCCCGTTGCCGATCGGCAGGGGCACCAGGATGGCGGGAACGCCAACGGCGGCCACCTCGCAGACCGTGGCGGCACCCGACCGGGCCAGCAGCAGGTCTGCTGCCGCGTAGGCAAGCTCCATGCCGTCGACGTACTCCACCTGGCGGTAGCCGGGGGCGGCCAGCGGCTGTCCACCCTCATCCAGGACGGTCTTGCCGCGGCCAGTGATGTGCAGGGTCTGGATGCCCGCGGCGGACAATTGCCCCACGGCCGAGGCGATGGTTCGGTTGATGCTTTGGGCGCCCGAGGATCCGCCGGTAACGATCAGGGTGGGCTGGTGGGGGTCGAGTCCGAGTGCTTCGCGGGCCGCGGCGCGGGCGGCTTTGCGGTCCAGTCCGGAGATTTCGGTCCGCATGGGCATCCCGACGTGCACGGCGTTCCGCAGGGGGGTTCCCTCGAACGCCACGGCAACCCGCGCGTTCAGGAGGGCACCCACGCGGTTTGCGAGCCCGGGCCGGGCATTCGCCTCATGGATCACGATGGGGATCCGCCGCTTCCGCGCCGCGAGGTACATGGGGGTGCAGACGTAGCCGCCCACGCCCACCAGGACGTCTGCCGCCGCGTTGTCCAGGATAGCTCCGGCCTGGTGGACGGCGCCGGACAGCCGGGCGGGCAGGCGCAGCAGGTCGGCCGACGGCCTCCGCGGGAAGGGCACGCGGTCGATGGTGGCCAGTTTGACGCCTGCGGCGGGAACCAGCCGGGTCTCCATCCCGGAAGGTGTTCCCACGGCGAGGATGGCGGCCTCCGGCGAGGCGCTCCGAAGGGCGGCCGCAATGGCGAGGAGGGGGCTGATGTGGCCTGCTGTTCCGCCGCCGGCCAGGACGATGGAGGGTTGTGTCGGAGTCATCTCTGGTTAGGCACGCTTCCTTGCAGTCTTTTGTTTGGGCTTGGCGCCCCGCCCTTTCCGGGCCTTGAACTTGAGCATCCGCTTGGGCCGGATGGCGGGCGCCATCTGCTCCCGGGCCAGGGACAGGACCACGCCGATGGCACACAGCGACATCAGCAGCGCCGATCCGCCGTAGGAGATGAACGGCAGTGGAACACCGATAACCGGCATCAGGCCTGTCACCACCGACATGTTGACGGTGGCCTGGCCGAGCAGCCAGACCATGATGGTGCCGGCCAGGACCCGGTGGAACATGTCGGCCTGGGCCACCACAACGCGGTAGATGGCGGCGCCGAGGATGGCAAAGAGGACCAGGACGACGACGGTCCCCACCAGCCCGAGCTCCTCGCCAATGATGGCGAAGATAAAGTCGTTGTGCGCTTCGGGGATCCAGCTGTACTTCTGCCGGCTCTGCCCCAGGCCCACCCCGAGCCACCCGCCCGAGGCGAGGCCATAGAGGCCGTTTGTGGCCTGGTAGTTCGCGTCGATCCCGTCGGCGCACGATTGGCCCGTCCACCATGAGGTGATGCGGCACATGCGGTTCGAGCTGGTGACGGCCATGACGGCGGTGCCGGCGGCGGCGACGACGCCCGCGATGCCGAAAAGGTAGAGCGGAACGCCTGCGAAGAAGAGGGCGGCCGCGACGATCATCATGATGATCATCGCGGTGCCGAGGTCGTTGCCCACGAGGACCAGGCCGACGATGACCGCGGCCACGGGCACCGCCGGGACCAGCACGTGCTGCCAGCGGCTGATCAGCTGCCCCTTCCGGGCGAGGACGGTGGCCATCCAGAGGGCGAGGGCGAGTTTGGCTGCCTCGGACGGCTGGAAAGTCACGCCGCCGAGGTCGATCCAGTTCCGGTTGCCGTTGATCTCGTCACCGATGACCTGCACCAGGCCCAGGAGCACCACGGCTGCGCCGATGCCCGGCCACGCAAGCCGCTTGAGCCAGACGACATTGACGCGCGAGAGCACGAACATGGTGGAGATTCCGAGCGCCGCGAAGATGCCCTGCTTCAGGGCGTCCCCGTAGGGCGACTTGCCCGCGGCGATGGATTCGACGCTTGAGGCCGACAGGACCATCATGATCCCGATGGCCGTCAGGGCCAGGGTGGCCCCGAGGATGAGGTAGTACGTGGAGCCGTTCCGTGACGTGCCCGTTCCCTCCAGGGCGGACCAGAACCTGCGGTAGATGGTCCGCAGCCTCTCGACAGGGACAGCGTTGCCCCGTGCTGCCGTGGCGGTGGACCCGGGGCGCGGCTTGCCACCCTGTGGCCGGGTGGGCGTGCTGACCATTGTTACTCCTCGCCGGTCTGGGCCTGCCCTTCCACAAGCTCGCGGACAGCGTCGATGAAAGCACCACCACGGTGAGCATAGGAAGAGAACTGATCCATGGACGCAGCTGCCGGAGCCATCAGCACGGTATCGCCGGACCCGGCCAGCCGCGCTGCTGACGCAACGGCCCTGGCCATCACCTGCTCTCCGTTGCCGGAGGATCCGGCCTGGGTGCCGCCAGGTGCCCCGGCAGTCTGCACTCCTTCAGTGTCACCCGGGCCCGGCTCGATCACCGGGACATCGGGCGCGTGTCGCTGGAGGGCCTCGCGGAGCGCGGAGGTGTCTGTTCCGATCAGGACCACGGCCTTCAGCCGGTGGGCGTGTTCGCGGACCAGGTCGTCATAGGTCACGCCTTTGGAGAGCCCGCCGGCGATCCACACAACATTGCTGAACGCCGACAGGGAAGCAGAGGCGGCGTGCGGGTTGGTGGCCTTGGAGTCGTTGATCCAGAGGACGCCGTTCATGCGGGCCACGGGCTGGATGCGGTGGTCGCCCGGGATGTAGTCCTGGATGCCCTGGCGCACAGCCTTCGGCTCAACCCCGTAGGCCCGGACCAGGGCCGCGGCAGCCAGGGCATTGGCCACCATGTGCCGGGGCGCCAGCGGACCGAGGTCCGTCATGGCCGCCAGTTCAGCTGCGCTGTCCTTGCGCTCTTCGATGAAGGCGCGGTCCACCAGCAGTCCCTCCACGACGCCCAGCATGCTGATCGCGGGAGTGAGGGTCGTGAATGCGACGGCGCGGCATCCTTCCACCACGTCGGCGTTCTCCACCATCCGTTCGGTTTCCACCTGCTCGGCATTGTAGATGCAGGCCTTTTGGGTGCGTTCGTACACTTTGGCCTTGTCCGCCAGGTAGGAATCGTAGGAGCCATGCCAGTCGACGTGGTCCTCGGCCACGTTCAGGCAAACGCTGGCCACCGGCGAAACGGACTCTGCCCAGTGGAGCTGGAAGCTCGAGAGTTCGACGGCGAAGACGTCGTATTCCACCGGATCCCGGAGGGCATCCAGGATGGGTGTTCCCACGTTGCCCACCGCAATGGCCTTCAACCCGCCGGCCCTCAGCATGGACTCGGTGAGGCCAACGGTGGTGGTCTTTCCGTTGGTGCCCGTGATGGTCAGCCAGTCGGCCGTCTTCCTGCCCTCGCGGATCCGCACGCGCCAGGCGAGTTCCACGTCGCCCCACACCGGAATGTGGGCGCGTGCCGCCGCGGCGAGCAGGGCCTGGTCCGGCCGCCAGCCGGGCGAGGTGACAATCAGTTCGGGGAGTTCGCCGTCGATCCTGGGTATCCGGGTGACAGCATCCGGGCCCAGCAGCACGTCTGCGGCGCCGACGATCTTCAGGGTGTCCGCGTGCGCGCGGGCAGTCTCACTGGTAGCGGCGTCCACCACCACGACGCGTGCCCCGAGTTCAATGAGCGTATCCGCGGCGGCGAAGCCTGAAACTCCGATCCCGGTGACGGCCACCCGGAGGCCGGCCCAATCCGAGTCCCAGGAGACGAGGTTCTGCAGTCGGGGGGAAATGGTCATAGCAGTACAACCCATTCAGCGTAGAAAATACCCAGTCCGACGGCGACGAACAGTCCGCCCAGGATCCAGAACCGGACGACAACAGTGACCTCGGCCCAGCCCTTCAGTTCGAAGTGGTGCTGCAGCGGCGCCATCTTGAACACGCGCTTGCCCCCGGTGGCTTTGAAGTACCCCACCTGGATGATGACCGAGAGGGTGATCAGGACGAAGAGGCCGCCCACGATCCCGAGGAGGAGTTCGGTCCTGGAGAGGATGGCGAATCCGGCGACGGCTCCGCCAATGGCCAGTGAGCCGGTGTCGCCCATGAAGATCTTGGCGGGCGAGGTATTCCACCAGAGGAATCCCACCAGCGCGGCACTGAGGATCGCGGCCAGGAGCGCCAGGTCCAGCGGGTCCCGGACGAGGTAGCAGCCGCTGCCGGCTTCCCTCGGAGAGCCGCAGGCCTGGTTGCTCTGCCAGATGCCCATGAGCGTATATGCGCCGAAGACCATGACGGATGCGCCGGCGGCCAGCCCGTCCAGGCCGTCCGTCAGGTTCACGCCGTTGGTGGCAGCGGTGACGATGATGTTGGACCAGATCACGAACAGGATGGCACCGAGGACGGTGCCTCCGAAGGCGAGGTCAAGCCATGGCAGGTCCCGGACGAGGGAAATTTTGGTCGACGCCGGCGTGAGGCCTGCGTCGTTGGGAAAGTTCAGCGCCAGCACCGCAAAGATGATGCCCACCAGCCCCTGCAGGACCAGCTTGGCTTTGGCGTTCAGCCCGAGGCTGCGCTGCCGGGAGATCTTGATGAAGTCGTCCAGGAAGCCCACCAGGCCCATGCCCACCATGAGGAAGAGCAGGATGAGGGCGGATGCGGACGGTCCGGGCGAATCGGGGTTCATCATCAGCATGATGAGATGGGTCAGCCCGTAGCTGAGGAGCACCGCAGCCACCACCACCGTTCCGCCCATGGTCGGCGTGCCGCGCTTGGTGTGGTGCGACGTCGGTCCGTCGTCGCGGATGAACTGGCCGTAGCCCCGGCGCACCAGGAGCCGGATGAAAAGCGGGGTGCCCACCAGGGCGCACAGCAGTGCCAGGCCCGCACCGATCAAAAGTGCAATCACAGCAGAGTGCTCCTTTCGTCGGCAGGTCGCGGGGTTGGTGGCAATGCTATCCGATCGCCCAAATGGCGAAGTCCCACGCTGTTGGAAGACTTGAACAGCACCAGGTCGCCCGGCTGCAGTTCGGCGTCCAGAACCTCATAGGCCTCATCAACGGTTTCCGCGAAGAGGCATTCGTCACCCCAGGAGCCTTCCTGGACTGCCGAGACGTAGAGGGCACGGGCTTCGCGCCCCACCACCAGGAGCCTGGAGATGTTCAGGCGGACCACTTGGGTGCCGACGGCAGTGTGTTCGCGGATGGAGTCATCGCCGAGTTCCAGCATGGCCCCCAGGACCGCCCAGGTGCGGCGGCCCCGGCCGAGGTCGGCCAGGGTGCGCAGCGCGGCGCGCATCGACTCCGGGTTGGCGTTGTACGCGTCGTTGATGATGGTGACGCCGTCTTCGCGTTCGGTGCGTTCCATGCGCCAGCGGCTGGCGGCGGCCTGGTTGCTGAGGGACCGGGCAATGTGCTCACCGGGCACCCCTGCTGCCCAGGCTGCGGCAGCAGCAGCGAGGAGGTTCCCGGTGTGGTGGGCGCCGATGAGCCGGCTGCTGACGTGGCGCGGGTCCGCGCCGTCAGGCAGTTGAAGATCAAATTCAGGGCTTCCGCCCGCGTTGGTGTCGGCGTTCAGCGCCTGCACTTGAGCGTCGGGCCGTCCTTCAGCGGAGAAACCAATGACTGTGGCTTCGGTGCGGCTGCGCATGGCAGCAACACGTTCGTCGTCGAGGTTGATGATGGCGGTGCCGGCGGCACTAAGGCCTTCGACCATCTCGCCCTTGGCCAGCGCAATGTTATCCACTCCCCCGAACTCGCCGGCATGTGCCGTTCCCACCGCGAGGACAACGCCGATGTCCGGCTTGACCATCTCCGAGAGGTAGCGGATGTGGCCGATGCCGGTGGCGCCCATTTCGATGACCAGGTAGCGGGTATCGGTTCCGGCCCGGAAGACCGTGAGTGGCACGCCGACCTCGCCGTTGTAGGAGCCCTGTGGCGCGACCGTGTTGCCCTGGGTGGCAAGGATTCCCGCCAGGAGGTCCTTGGTGGTGGTCTTCCCGGCAGAGCCGGTGATGCCGACGACGGTGAGCTGGTCGCCGGCTTCGGCGCGGGCAGCACGGATGCGGCGGACGGCTTCGGCGGCAATGGCGCCCATGGCGAGGACGGCGTCCGGTACCACGATGGACGGGTAGGTGGTTCCGTCCGGGGCCACAGTGGGTCGCTCGACGAGGGCCAGGGTTGCCCCCGCGTCGAAGGCCGCCGCGATGAAGTCGTGGCCGTCGGCGTGCTCGCCCGGCTTGGCGACGTAGAGCGAGCCCTGGGTCGCTTCGCGTGAATCCGTCACCACCGACAGGGGCGTGATTCCGGGATCGGCGTCCAGGCGCCCGCTGGTGATGTCGGCAATTTCCGCCGCTGTGAATGCAATCATCTCGGTCTAGGACTCTATCCGGTCGTCATGGAGAACGTTGAATCCCCTGGCTGTCAAGGCAGCGCGCAGCTCCACCCTGTCGTCCAGGGCAAGATTCACGCCTTTCACTTCCTGCCACACCTCGTGGCCGCGGCCGGCAACGAGAATCGTGTCCTGCGGGCGCGCCAGTTCGACGGCACGCCGGATGGCTTCATCGCGCGGGAAGACCTCCAGCAACTGTGAGCCCAGCGGTTCAGTGTCAACAGCCTCGCGGGCTCCTGCCATCACGTCGGCCCGGATCGCCGCAGCGTCCTCGTCATGGGGATCGTCGTCGGTGATGATCACGGTGTCGGCAAGCCGGGCGGCGATGGCGCCCATCGCGGGACGCTTGCCCTGGTCCCGTTGTCCGGTGGCGCCGAAAACGACGATCAGGCGGGAGTCGGGTTCCGGCGACCGGACTGCTTCCAGTGCCCGCGCCAGGGCGTCGGTGTTGTGGGCGAAGTCGACCACGGCGGCTGGCCGCTCGGCGACCAGTTCCATGCGTCCTGGGACTGCCACTGTCAGGGGATCGCGCCTGTCCAGCGCGTCCTGCAGGGACGCCACCTCCACCCCCGCCGTGAGCACCATGACCACCGCCAGGGCGGCGTTGGCGACGTTGAAGCCGCCCGGCAGCCCGGTGTGGATGTCCAGGGTGGCACCCTCCGGCCCGGAGAGCGTAAAGTCGGTGCCCAGTCCGCGGGCCTCTGCCCGGGTGACTGTCCAGTCGGCAGGCGTTCCAGCGCTGGTGCTGACGGTGGTGACCGGCACCTCGGCGGCGCCGGCGAGGCGGCGGCCCCATTCGTCGTCGACCATCACCACTGCCTTGCGGGCCCGCCGGGGAGTGAACAGCTCCGCCTTGGTGGCGAAGTAGCCCTCCATGCTGTGATGCAGGTCCAGATGGTCCTGGGTGAGGTTGGTGAAGCCGGCGACATCGAACACCACTCCATCGACGCGCTGGTACGAGATGGCGTGTGACGAGACTTCCATGGCCGCCGCGTCGAGGCCCTTCTCGCGCATGAGTGCCAGCAGCCCATGGACCTCCGTGGACTCCGGCGTGGTGAGGAGGCTGGGAATAGGCTCCCCGCCGGCGAGGATTTCGATCGTGCCGATGAGGCCGCTGCGCTTCCCCAACGCACGAAGCAGCGAGGTAATGAAGTACGTGGTGGTGGTCTTCCCATTCGTGCCTGTCACCCCGAACAGCGGCAGCGGGTTTCCCGCCTGGCTCCGGTAGATCATGGCGGACAGCGGCCCAACGTCGTTGCGCGGGTTGTCCACGACGATCACCGGGACGGCCGTATCGGTGGACAGCGCAAGAAGGCGCGCGCCGGCGTCGTCTGTCAGGACTGCTGCCGCACCTGCCTTGATGGCGTCCGAAACGAAGTCGGCACCATGCCTGCTGGCGCCGGGCAACGCCACGTACAGGTCCCCGGGCTCCACGGTACGCGAGTTGAGGGATATGCCGGAGATCTCCACGTCGGCGGCAGGTGCCGGCACGGCCACGCCGAGGGCCTCCCCGACGGCGGCCAGGCGGACTGCCTCTACGACTGCAGGCCGGAAGCGGCCCTGGCTGGCGTCCCCGGCAGCTTCGCCGCCGGGCGTGGTGAACTCTGACAAGGGGATCTCCGATGGTGCTAGTGATCGCGCCCGGCGTTGATCGGCCGGGCACTGTGATGCGCTGGATGCTGCTGGTACTTCCGGCGTGGCGGACGGTTACTTGGCGTACTGGGGCATCCGGGCCGGTTCGCCGGTCGAAGGCTGGACGTTGTAGGTGCGCAGTGTCTGGCTCATGACGGACCGGAACACCGGCCCGTTGGTGATGCCATAGATGCTGCCCTTCGGCCGCTGGAGCACCACCTCCACAATAAACCGCGGATCATCCATCGGCGCCATTCCCACGATGGATGCTGTGTAGCCGCAGTAGCCTGACTTGCCGTCGTCGCAGGGTGATTCCGACGTGCCCGTCTTGGCTCCCACCCGGTAACCGTCAATCCCTGCGTCCTTGATCTCGCCCTCGGTCACGGCACTTTCCAGGATGTCCTGGACCTGCTGGGCCGTTTCGTTGGAGACGATCTCGCGGGAAGGCTGCGCCGGTACTTTTTCTTCGGTGCCATCCGGGGCAATGTACGAATCGATCAGCCGCGGCTGCAGCATCACACCGTTGTTCGCGATGCTCTGGTAGGCGCGGACGGTCTGCAGCGTGGACTGCGAGACGCCCTGCCCGAAGAGGACCGTGTACTGCTGGCGGCCGTCCCACTGGTCCGCGGGGGTGAGGATGCCGGAGGCTGTCGCCGGGAGGCCGATGTCCGGGGCCTCCCCGATGCCGAACTTCTTCAGCCAGTCGTAGCGCTGTTCCTTGCTCAGCCGCTGTCCGGCCATCACCGTACCGGTGTTCATGGAGTAGCCGATGATGCCCGCCAGCGTCCGTTCCTCGGTGCCGTGGGTAAACGCGTCGCTGAACGTCTGCCCGTCCACCGTATAGGTGGGCGGAATGGTGAACCTGTCCAGCGGGCTGGCGAGGCCTTCATCGATGACGGCGGCAGCCGTCATCATCTTTTCCACCGATCCGGGTTCGTAGGCCGCCGTCACCGACCGCACCCCGCGGTCCTTCGCGGCCACCAGGCCGGGGTTGTTCGGGTCGGGCGAATTCGTGTCGGCCAGGGCAAGGAGGTTGCCCGTCTTGGCATCCATCACGATGATGACGCCCCATTCCGCGCTCAGCTTGTCCGCCTGGCTCTGGATGGCCTGCTGCGCGAAGTACTGGAGGTCCGAGTTCAGGGTGAGCTTGACGTCCTTGCCGTTCTGCGGCGGAGTGAGCTCGTCGACTCCGACGGGGATACGGAGGCCGTCGGCACCGATTTCGAACAGGCGCTTGCCGTCCTTGCCCTTGAGCAGGTCGTCCTGGGTCTGTTCGATGCCGGCCTGTCCTGTGGTGCCGTCCTGCAGGAAGCCCACCACTCCCCCCGCAACCGCACCGTTCGGATATACGCGCTTGCTCACGCCTTCGGCAACGATCCCTGGCACCTGGAGCTTGGAAATCCGGTCCTCGACGTCGGGCTTCACGTCCTTGGCCACGATGTAATAGGGCTGCTGTCCCGTCACGGCATCACGGACGGCGTTGGTCTCCATGCCCAGGGCCGCGGCAAGTTCGGTAATCGCCTGGTCGCGGCTGACGTCCACCAGTTTCTCGTGGCCGTCCGTCTGTTCCAGCCGCTTATAGGAGTCAGTCTTGGTGTTGACCCGCTGGTCAACGACGATGTTGTACCGGATGACGCTGTTCGCGAGGACGGTGCCGCGGGAGTCCAGGATGCTGCCGCGCTCTGCGGGCAGCACTGCGGAGGTCATGCGGCTGTTCACTGCTGCCTCGGCCATGCCGCCCACGTCCAGGCCCTGGACCAGGAAGAGCTTTCCGCCCACCACCAGCAGGAGCGTGAGCATAATGCCGAGCCCCAGGCGCAGGCGCTTGGTGGCGTTGGGCACCTTGCTTGTTCCTGCCTTGCCGGACTTTTGCGCCACCGTGTAATCCCTTGCTGCTTGACCCTGCTGCCTGACCTGCCTGTTGACCTACTGCCCGGGGACCTTCTGCTGCGGCGCCGGAACGGAGCCGCCGTGAAGCTCAGGAGCCGGGGCAGCCGAAGCCGCCGGCGCCGGCGTGGTTGCAGGAGCCGGGCTTGCCGCCCCGGCGGCTGCAGCCTTGTCCGCTGCGGCCTTATCCGCCGCAGCCTTGTCCGCCACAGCCTTGTCCGCCGCGACTTTGTCCGCCGACGGAACAATTTGCTGGCCGGCCACCGCCGGAGCAGGAATGACGGCTCCCGCGGCAGCACCCTTGGCTGCCGGCGTCGCTTTTCCTGTCACGGACAGCGTGGACAGGTCGATCTGGCCCTTGACGGTGGATGCCACCATTCCCAGCTCCGTGGCCTTGGCGGCCAGGTTCTGGGGAGCCTCGTAGCCCTGCACCTGCTGGGTAAGGTCCTGGTTCTGCTTGGTCAGGGTGCTCTGCTTGGCGCGCAGCTCCACCAGCTGGTACTGGGCAGTGGATACCGAGATGTTCAGGACCAGCACGGCGAGCAGTGCCACCGCCAGCATGGCGAAGCAGAGCACCACGAAAGGGGCCCGGCGCTTGCGCGGGGCTGTGCGCACCACGGAGAGCGGGGTGCGGCCCTTCCGGCCGTCGCCGGGCGCACCTGCCGGCCTGGCATCAGCCGCCGAACTGCCGGAGACAACGGGAAAGTTCTTGACGGCGGCGGTGCTCATGCAGCTCTCCTGGCTCTGATTCGTTCGGCCGCGCGCAGCCTTGCGGAGGCAGCGCGGGGGTTTTCGGCGATTTCGACGGCGGTGGGCACCTCGGTGCCTTTGGTCAGGGTCTTCAGTTCGGGCTTGTGTTCCTCCAGCTCCACGGGGAAGCCAAGGGGGGCCGAGGACTTGGAGCGGGCCTGGAAGACGCTCTTGACGATCTTGTCTTCCAGTGAGTGGTAGGACATGACCACGATGCGGCCGCCCAATGCGAGTGAGTCAACGGCAGCCGGTACGGCCCGTTCCAGGACGTCAAGCTCTTCGTTGACCTCGATCCGCAGGGCCTGGAAAGTGCGCTTCGCAGGGTGGCCGCCGGACTTTGCGGCTGCGGCCGGGACGACGGACCGGATTTGTTCGACCAGCTCGCCGGTGGTGGTGAACGGCTTGGCGGCACGTGCTGTGACGATCCGGTTGGCGATCCGGCCGGCGAACTTCTCTTCGCCCCACTTCCGGATGATCCTGACCAGGTCTTCCTCGCTGTACGTGTTCACGACGTCGGCAGCAGTTTGGCCCCGGCTCGTGTCCATGCGCATATCCAGGGGCGCATCAAAGGAGTAGGCGAACCCGCGGTCCCGCTCGTCGAGCTGGAGCGAAGAGACGCCCAGGTCCATCAGGATGCCATGGACTTCGGCAACCCCGAGGTCTTCCAGGACGTCCTGGATTTCGTCGTACACGGCGTGGACGAGGTCCGTCCGGGAGGCGAACGGCGCCAGCCGTTCCCCCGCCAGAGCGAGGGCTTCCTCGTCGCGGTCGATGCCGATCAAGTGGAGATCCGGGAAGCGCTGCAGCATGGCCTCGGAGTGGCCACCCATGCCCAGCGTGGCGTCCACGGCGACCGGCGTTTCACCGCGGAGCCTGGCAGCTTCGAATCCCGGTGCCAACAAATTGATGCACCGGTCCCGCAGGACCGGCACATGGCGTTCGGACGTGGGCTTGGGTTGATCGTTCATGCCTGGTCCTTTCCCGCCGTCGTTGTCACCTGCTGCTTCTGGAACCAGATCCCCATCCGCGCCTACCGTCCCGCCCGCCTGGCTCCGGGGAAGGTGAGCCAGGTTGGCAGCCGATGGGCCGGCTGGAGATCTCATCCAAGAAGCCACCCGCTGCCCCGTTCCGGAATTCAGAGAATGCCCGGAATGGGATCGTCAGTTTCGGAGAAGGCCGTTTCCTTCTCCGCAAGGTATTCATTCCAAGCCTGGGCGTCCCAGATCTCGGCACGGGATCCGGCGCCGATGACGGCCAGTTCCCTCCCGAGTCCTGCATACTCCCGGAGCGCCGGTGGAATGGTCACGCGCCCCTGCTTGTCAGGTACCTCATCAGAGGCTCCAGAGAGAAACACACGGATGTAGTCGCGGGCCTGCTTTGAGGAGATCGGTGCCTCCCGCATCTGCTCGTGGACCCGTGCAAATTCCTTCTCACTGAAGACGTAGATGCAACGTTCCTGGCCCCTCGTGAGCACCAGCCCGCTGGCAAGCTCCTCGCGGAACTTCGCGGGGAGGATGATCCGTCCCTTTTCGTCCAGACGTGGCGAGTGAGTGCCCAGAAACACTGGCCCACCGCCTGTCCGCCGTCAGGAACTGCACATCCCCTGTGTTGCAACCACCCTCTTATGTCCTCCACATTACTCCACTTTCCACCACAGTCAACGCAAAACGGCGGGTGGCGCGGCTGTTTTGTGGGAATTTACCCGCTTAAAGACGCGGATTTCCTGCCGTGGTGGGAAGTGGAGGAATTTGGGCTCCGCAGGGCTGCGGAAACTGCCTTAAATGCGAAAAGACCCGCTTGAAGCGGGTCTTTTCGCATTTCCCCGGTGCCCGGGGAGCGAAATGGAGGAGCGAAGAGGCGACGCCCGGGTGTGAGGTTAGGGCTCTCCCCTGCGCCTTTCATCCCAGCGCTCTTCGAGGCCGCTCATGAATGAGCTCCTCTGTTTTCCGGATTTAGGCGTGCGGCCTTTGGATCCCCGCGCGCCGCCCGAACTGCGCATCGTGGCGAAATAGACGCCGCCGCCCATCACCACAAAGCCCAGGACCCCGACAAAGATGTTCTGGAGGGTGACGCCTATAAGGAGCAGGAAGACTCCGGCAAGCGCACAGAGCACCCCAATAACCACATGCCTGGTTGACCATGAACGCCCGGGGTCCGAACCCATTGAGTTCGCGAACTTCGGGTCGTCCTCGTGAAGCTGCTTTTCAAGCTGCTCCAGCAGCTTCTGTTCGTGCTCCGACAGCGGCATCACGACCTCCTTTTGTAGGCCAACGTCCGGGCTGATCCCAGCCACTACTTCTACTCCGTAGAACGTCTGCTGTTGCTGGAAAGTTCCCGCTCCGCCGGCTTTGGCGGCAACGGAAACCTAGCATGCAGTCGCTGGAGCGGGAGCATGTCCAAGAGGGTCCGGCAGTAAGTCCATTCACTCGAAACTATGTACCTCTAAGGATAGATTGTTGAGGGCCGATCTGAAAGACGGCAATGACTTTGCGGGAGCCTCTCCCAAGCCGGTCTACGGGCCCTCCGGCCCTGGTTCAAGCCGTGCCTCCGGCTCCATCAGCCGGGCGGGGAGGATGGACTTGCTGCCGAACCTGCGCGTCACCTCGTCCAGGGCCTGCTCCGCCGCGCGCCAGTTCTCATCCCTGCGGTCGAAGCTCAATTGGCGCGAGGTCCGGGACGCATTCTCGAGCTGTTCGCCCCTGACGCCTATGAGCCGTATCGCCATCGCCCTGGATCCGAGCGAGGCCAGCAACTGCTGCGCCACCGAGTAGATCAGCTGGGCGCTGTCCACCGGGGTCTGCAGGGTCCTGCTGCGGGTAACGGTCGAAAAGTCGGCAAACCGCAGCTTGAGTGCCACTGTCCGGGCCACCATCCCGGATGTGCGCAGGCGGGCAGCAGTTCGATGGGACAAGCGGAGCAGCTCCCGATGCAGGAGGGCATCGTCGGCGGTGTCCACCGCGAAGGTCTCCTCGGCGCCGATACTCTTCTCAAGCCGCACGGGCGTGACGGGACGGGGATCGACACCCCAGGAAAGCCGGTGGACGTGCTCGCCGGTGGCGCCGAGCACCTTCTTCAAGGCAGACACCGGCGTCGCTGCCACATCAGCCACTGTCCTGATACCCATCTTTGCCAGGACCTCGCCGGTTTTCGCCCCTACGCCCCACAGGGCGCCCACCGGAAGGCTGTGGAGATACGGGACGGTTTCATCCGGCCCGATCAGCAAGAGCCCGTCGGGCTTGCACCGGGTGGAGGCGATTTTGGCCACGAACTTGGTTTCGGCGATCCCCACCGAGGCCGTGATACCCAGCTCAGTGGCCACCCGACTGCGGATGAGCTCCCCTATTCCGCGGGGCGGGCCGAGCCTGCGGATGGCACCGGTAACGTCCAGGAAGGCCTCGTCGACGCTGAGCGGCTCCACGAGCGCGGTGATGGACTCGAAGATCGCCATGAGTTCCGCCGACACCTCGTAGTAAAGCTTGTGCCGGGGTTCAATGATCACGGCCTGGGGACACATGCGCATCGCCACGGCCATCGGCATGGCGGATTTGACCCCGAAGGCCCTCGCTTCGTAGGACCCGGAGAGGACCACGGAACGTTCGCCGGGGAACCCGACAATCACGGGCTTCCCCCGGAGTTCGGGACGTGTGCGCAGCTCAACTGAGACAAAGAAGGCATCCATGTCCACGTGCATGATGCACGTCCTGCGGCGCCCGGGATGGCGCGCTGCTGCTGGTTGATTACTGGCTGCGGGCCCCACGGCTGCAATCCTATCCGTTGGTACTGGCTGATCTGGAGGCTGGCTAAACTGGAGGCTGGTCCCGGCAACAACACCAGGAGGAAAGTCTCTGTGACGGCCATTGGAAACTTCAAGCCAGCTGGCGTGGCGGCCCTTGCCGCCGCTGCGGCACTGGCCCTTGCAGCATGCAGCCAGAGCCCGTCGGGACAAGCAGAAACTTCCTCTTCCGCTGCAGCTGCCAGCACGCAGGCCACGCTGACCGCGCCGCCAAGCCCTTCCGCCGCGCCCAACACTTCCGCCACCGTTGGCGCCGTCGTTGAGGGGTTCCCGAAACAACTCCTCCCCTTGATGGATGGGGCAACGGTGGTGTCCAGCAGCTTCGATAAGGCATCCAGCCCGGCAACTGCCGCCCTGGTCGGAAAAGTCTCGGCACCAACGGCTGCTGTTGTGGACTTTTACACGAAGGCGCTGGAGGCACAGGGCTTTAAGGCAGTACCCGGCGACGCCGTCGGCAGCGTGGCTTCCAAGGACTTTGTCCGCGGCGACAACGAGACCGTCAATCTCGCCGTGCTCGAAGCCGCGGGGGTTTCCACGTTCACTATCGGCGCAAACGTCGCAGCTGAGTCAGCCAAGTGACGGCCGCAGAGCAGCTGCGGAATGAGCAGGCAGATTTCGTCGCCGGCGTGGCCGGGGAACTGACCGGCTTCCTCACGTCACGCCAGTCGGTAATGTCCGGCATCTCCCCGGACATCGAACCCATCATGGGCTCCATCTCCAACCTCGTCACCGGCGGCAAACGGCTCCGCGCCCTGATGTGTTACTGGGGATGGCGCGGTGCAGGCGGCGAGGCCGGAGCCAGCCAGATCGTCACGGCAGGGGCGGCGCTGGAACTTTTCCAGGCGGCGGCACTGATCCACGACGACATCATCGACCGCTCGGACACGCGGCGGGGCGGTCCAAGCGTCCACCGGCGCTTTAGCCAGCTCCACACCTCGCAGGGGTGGGCGCTGGACAGCGAGCGGTTCGGACAGGCCGCCGCCATTCTTGCGGGCGACCTCTGCCTGTCATTCAGCGAGGAGGCGTTCACGGACATCGGTGAACGCGCTGCATCAGGAAGCCGGGCACGGCTCATTTTCAACCTAATGCGCGCAGAAGTGATGGCGGGGCAGTACCTGGACATCCTGGAGGAGGTCGCAGGGCCGGTTCGGGACCGGGCCGGAGCGGTGGGCAGGGCACAGTCGATCATCCGGTTCAAGAGCGCGAAGTACTCCACGGAACACCCGCTGGCCCTCGGCGGCGCCCTCGCCGGAGCTTCCAATGAACTGCTCCGCGGCTATTCCGCATTTGCCCTTCCGCTCGGCGAAGCGTTCCAGCTCCGCGACGACGTGCTGGGCGTGTTCGGCGACCCGCTCACCACGGGCAAACCGGCCGGCGACGATCTCCGCGAGGGCAAGCGTACGGTCCTGGTGGCACTGGCGCTGGACCAGGCCTCCCCCGAGGAGTCGGCCTTTATCGATGCGAGCCTTGGCAGCCCCGGCCTTTCGGAAGCGGACATTCTCGAGATCCGGCGGATTATCGAAGATTCAGGGGCGCTGCAGGCCACCGAAGTACTTATCAGCGAATTCGGCGCAGCGGCGTTTGCAGCCCTTGAGGAACTTGAGCTGGACGAACTACCCAAAACGGCCCTTCGGAGGCTGGCTGAGGCGACGGTCAGCCGAGCCTCCTAGGGATTTATTTGGGCCGCGCTTACCAGGCCAGCGTCTGGGCCCGTCGCCGGATTTCCGTCTTGCGTCCTTCACGCAGCGCGTCGATCGGCCGGCCCCGCAGTGATTCATCGGCCGTAAACAGCCACACGATGAGGTCCTCGTCGGAATAACCGGCGTCGGCCAGCACCACAATGGTGCCCTTTAAGCTGTCCACCACCTGGCCGTCCTGAATGAATTCGGCAGGGACCGAGCGGATTTTCCGTTCCCCTACCCGCAAGGCTGCCAGTGCATGCTCATCCAGCAGGCTGTGCACCTTGGTGACTGAAACATCCAATAAACGGGCGACGTCGGGCAGCGGCAACCACTCGCCCACCAGGTTTTCTACATTGCTCACGGATCAAGGTTGCCACGCTGGCTACCGCGGCGCCTAGTCGGCGGATTCCTCTTCCTGCCGTGACCTGCGGACACTCCGGAAAAGAACGCCTTATCGGGAAAAGGCAAATTCTTGTGCTATTGCGATTTTCGTGAGAGATTCACTTTCATCACATGAGTAACAGAAATAACATAAGTCACAGTAGTATCAAGATTATCCGCGGATCCCCGTCCGCGTCCGCGCCCGCAGTTGAGAAGAGGATTCCTTCCATGACGATGTCCCGCTCGCCCAAGCAGCCCCCCAAACCGAGTCTGCCGATGATTGCCGCCACCACGGCGGCGCTGCCAGCGGTCGTATTGTCATCCCTGGCCTTGGCCCAGCCGGCCGCAGCACAGCAGCCCACCCGGACCATCCCCAACAGCCTGGCCGCGGCAATGAAGGCCCAGGCCGCTGCACAGGCGGCCGGCACGGTGATCCCCGCCGCTTCGGTGTCCACCACGATTCCCGCTGCTTTCCAGCCCGCACAGCCGGCGGCTCCGGCGGAATACACGATTGCCCGCGGTGACACCGTCAGTGCCATCGCCGGCAGGTTCGGGCTGCAAACCGGGGAGATCCTGAAGCTGAACAACCTCCAGCCGAACACCCTCATCTACCCGGGCCAGAAACTTAAGCTGTCAGGTTCGGCCGAGCCCGCTGCGCCCGCCCCTGCTCCCGCGCCCGCAGCTCCCGCTGCCGCCAGCGGCGCAACGTACACCGTCAAGCCCGGTGACACCCTGGGTGCCATTGCAGCCCGCCACAACGTCGGCCTGTCAGATGTCTTTGCCTGGAACAACCTGTCCATGCGCTCCATCATTTACCCGGGCCAGAAGATCAAGGTCGCTGCCGGCGACTCCGCTCCGGCTCCCGCTGCGCCTGCTGCCGCCCCGGTCCTGGCAAACACTTCGGCTCCCGCGGCCCCTGCCCCGGCGTCGGGCTCCTACACCATCAAAGCCGGCGATACGCTCTCTGCCATCGCGTCCCGGCACGGGGTGAAGCTGTCCGACCTCCTGTCAGCGAACAAGCTCGGCATGACGACGGTGATCTACCCCGGCAGCAAGTTGGTGATTCCCGGCGCTGCGGGCCAGGCTGACCCGCAGCCGGCCGCCGCCACGCAGCCTGCCGCCGCTCCCCTGGTACCCAGCTCCTTCCTCGGCTTCAGCTATCCCGCAGCGGTGGTGAGCTCGGCCAACGAGAACAAAGCCCTCCTGAACGCGTCGCCAGTTCCGTCCCGGGACGAGATGAAGAACATCGTGGCAGACACCGCGCGCCGGATGGGCGTGGATCCCTCGCTTGCCCTGGCCTTCGCATTCCAGGAATCAGGATTCAACCAGCGGGCGGTATCCCCGGCGAACGCAATCGGCACCATGCAGGTCATCCCCAGCTCGGGCCAGTGGGCGTCGGACCTGGTGGGGAGGAAGCTGAACCTGCTGGACCCTTACGACAACGCGACCGCCGGCGTGGCCATCATCCGACAGCTCCTGGCAACCAGCAAGGACGAGGACACCGCTATCGCGGGGTACTACCAGGGCCAGTATTCGGTCAGCAAGTACGGTATGTACGACGACACCAAGGCGTACCTGGCTGCCATCAAGGCACACCAGAAGAACTTCGGCTGAGGCTCCCTGGCAGCGCCTGCCCGGACGCAGCAGCGGGTCCGAACCGTCACCGGTTCGGACCCGTTCCGTTTCAGGCACCTTTGGCTGCGGGATTAGGATCGTAAGGTGCAGGAACACGTGTCAGACCCCCTGGTGGGTACGCTGGTGGACAACCGCTATGCCGTCACCTCGAAACTGGCCCGAGGGGGGATGTCCACCGTCTACCTTGCTGTTGACCAGAGGCTGGACCGCGAGGTGGCGCTCAAAGTGCTGCACCCGCACCTCGCTGCCGATGAGAACTTCCTGGGCAGGCTTGGCCGGGAAGCCAAAGCAGCCGCCCGGCTCTCCCACCCGCATGTGGTGGGTGTCCTCGACCAGGGCAGCGACGGGCATGCCGCGTACCTGGTCATGGAGTACATCAAGGGACACACGCTCCGGGACGTCATCCGGGACAGGGGCGCACTGCCGCCCCGGCTGGCGCTGGCACTGATCGATCCCGTCGTCGAAGGGCTGGGGGCCGCGCACGCCGCCGGGTTCATCCACCGCGATGTAAAGCCGGAAAACGTCCTGATTGCCGACGACGGCAGGATCAAGATTGGTGACTTTGGCCTCGCCCGGGCCGTCACAAGCTCAACCAGCAGCGGTGCCCTGATCGGTACAGTCGCCTACATCTCTCCGGAACTCGTCCTGGGGAAACCTGCAGATGCCCGCAGCGACGTCTATGCGGTGGGCATCATGCTCTACGAAATGCTCACCGGCCGGCAGCCATTTGACGGCGAAGTCCCCATCCAGGTCGCCTACCAGCACGTGAACGGGGCGGTAGGACCGCCGTCGGACCTTGTGCCGGGACTGGCAGCGGAAGTGGACGAACTGGTCCAGTGGTGCACGGCCAATGACCCGGAGAACCGCCCCGTTGACGGCAATGCGCTCCTCCAGGAACTCCGGCATATCCGTACCAACCTCACGGACGCGGAACTGGACCTGCTTCCTCCCGCAGCCATTGCTGCCGAACCCCAGCAGCATCAAACTGAAGTCTTGGCCCGCTCCAGCAATCCAACCACCCTGATGCCTGCGGGCAGGCCGGCTGCCCCGCCACACCCACCCGGGCAACGTCCAGGCCTGGCCCTCCCTGACGAGGAGGATGCCGGGGTTGCCTGGCCTCCCCCGCCGCCGCTTGCCGGCAAACGGGCCGGCAAACGGGCCGAAAAGGAAGACGCCAGGGACCGGGCACGGGCGGCGGCCACCCCGGCAAGGACGCTCCGGGAGGGAAACCCGCGACGCCGCGGACTTCTATGGGTCATCGGGCTGATACTGGCTGCCCTGCTGGCCACGGGCGCCGGATGGTTTTTCGGGATGGGGCCGGGGGCTCCTGCCGCCGTACCGGCCGTGGCCAACAAAACCGTGGCGCAGGCGCAGCAGCTGCTGGATGCGGCAGGTTTCCGCTCCACCACCAGCGATGTCTTCGACGACCAGGTGCCGACGGGGCT
This sequence comes from Arthrobacter sp. E70, assembly GCF_058266945.1. NCBI lineage: Bacteria > Bacillati > Actinomycetota > Actinomycetes > Micrococcales > Micrococcaceae > Arthrobacter > Arthrobacter sp. E70. The sequence goes on from NZ_JBYQFR010000019.1 coordinate 49,885, forward strand.
GGTGGTGGGCAGCGAGCCTGCCGCCGGGACTGAAATCAGGAAATTCCAGCCTGTTTCCCTGCTCGTCTCGAAAGGCCCACAGCTGTTTCCCCTGCCGAAATTGAGCGGCGGTACCCTCGACCAGGCAAAGGACGCCCTGAACGCAGCCGGAATGGCGCTGGGCACGGTCACGGAGCAGTTCGATGAAAAGGCCGCTCCAGGAACGGTGCTGTCCCAGGATCCCGCCGCCGGCACGCCGTCCCGCCACGGGACGCCCGTGGCCATGGCGGTTTCCAAAGGGCCGCAGCCCATCCCTGTTCCCTCCGTGGTGGGAAAAGCCAAGGGCGAGGCCGTGAACGCCATTGAAGCCGCCGGCCTGAAAGCCGACGTAGCCCGGGATGAAGTGTTCGACCGCAACGTCCCTGAGGGCGCCGTTGTCAGCCAGGCCCCGGCGAACGGGACGCTGACCCGCGGGGGCACCGTGACGTTGACCATCTCCAAGGGCCCGCGCATGGTGGACGTGCCAAGCTTCATCGGCAAGCAGGCTTCGGAGGCAAGGAAGTCATTGGAGGCTTTGGGCTTCCAGGTCCGGGTGAACAACATCCTCGGCGGATTCTTCGGCACGGTCCGCGACCAGGAGCCGGTGAACCGGAAGGTCCCGGAGGGCTCGGTCGTCACCATCACGGTGGTCTAGCCAAGCCCGGCGCCTTGCGGCGGGCCGGCCGCCCGCCGCAAAGGCAAATGGAGCTAGTGCTTCGCCAGCGCCCCGGCCACAAGGAACGCCATTTCCAGGGACTGCATGTGGTTCAGGCGGGGATCGCACACCGACTCGTAGCGGTCCAGGAAAGCGTCCTGGTCGATCGGGTCTGCGCCGCCCAGGCATTCGGCGACGTCGTCGCCGGTCATCTCAACGTGCAGGCCGCCGGGAACGGTCCCCAGCCCGTGGTGCACTTCGAAGAACCCGCGCACTTCGTCGATCACGTCGTCGAAGTTGCGGGTCTTGTAGCCGTTGGGCGAGGTCACGGTGTTGCCGTGCATGGGGTCGGTGACCCACAACACCTGCGCGCCGGACGCGGTGACCTTTTCGACGACGGCCGGCAGCTTCTCGCGGATGTTGCCCGCGCCCATGCGGGTAATGAAGGTCAGGCGGCCGGGTTCGCGTTCCGGGTCGAGTTTATCGATCAGGCGCAGGGCGTCGTCACCGGTGGTTGACGGGCCGAGCTTGACGCCAATGGGGTTGCGTACCCGCGAGAGGAAGTCCACGTGTGCGTGGTCGAGTTCGCGGGTACGTTCGCCGATCCACAGGAAGTGGGCCGAGGTGTCGTAGGGGAAGCCGGTGCGGGAGTCGATCCGGGTCAGGGCGCGCTCGTAGTCCAGCAGCAAAGCCTCGTGGCTCGCGAAGAACTCGACCCTCTTCAGGGCTTCGAAGTCGGCGCCGCAGGATTCCATGAACTTGATGGCCCGGTCGATGTCCCGGGCCAGCGACTCGTAGCGGGCGTGGGCAGGGTTTTCGGTGAACCCCTTGTTCCACTGGTGCACGGAGCGCAGGTCGGCGAATCCGCCCTGGGTGAAGGCCCGGATGAGGTTCAGCGTGGAAGCGGAGGTGTGGTAGGCGCGCAACATCCGGGAGGCGTCGTGGCCACGGGACTCGGGCGTGAAATCGTAGCCGTTGACGATGTCGCCGCGGTAGGCGGGAAGGGTGACGCCGTTGCGGGTTTCGTCGTTGGAGGAACGGGGCTTGGCGAACTGGCCTGCCATCCGGCCCATCTTGATGACGGGCATGGCCGCACCGTAGGTGAGTACCACTGCCATCTGGAGGATGGTCTTGACGCGGGCACTGATCTTGTCGGCGGTGGCCGCTTCGAACGTTTCGGCACAGTCGCCGCCCTGCAGCAGGAAGGCCTTGCCCTGGGCGGCAGCAGCGAGCCGCTCACGCAAGACGTCCACCTCGCCGGCGAAGACCAGCGGCGGAAGTACGGAGAGTTCCTTGACCGAGGCCTCGAAGACCTCGCGGTCCTGCCAGCTGGGCTGCTGCGAGATGGGAAGGTCCCGCCAGTTATCGAGTCCGGGATAGTTGGCCGCTCCGCTCTGGGCGGTGCTGGACAGCGTAAAGGCGGGTTTTGCAGATAGCTCAGTCACCATCTAAGACTAACGGCAGGCTGCGGCCGGTGGACACCGCCCCGTCACGCTGCCTGCCCGGTGCGTCACAACTGCGTCGACGCCCCTCCGGGCGGCGCGGCTACCCCGCGACGGAAGTGCCGCCGTCGTCCGCCTTGGGACGCTGGCCCTCCTTGGCCTTGCCGGGGCCGGCATCCTGGGCAAAGCCGCCTTCCACCGGCTCCGGCCCGGCCAGCGGCTCCGCCGCTGCCTCCGGTTCCGCAGGCTTGCCCGCGAGCCGGAGCTTGACCACGGCCGCATATTCGTCCACATATTCCTGCCCCGAGAGGCGCATCAACCGGGACATGATCTCGTCCGTGACCCTGCGCTGGACTGTCCTGTCCTCGGCCTGGTCCCGGTACTGGCTGAAGTCCAGCGGCTCGCCGAAAACCATGCCGATCCGCCGGATGTTAGGCAGGCGCTTGCCGATGGGCTGGACTTTGTCAGTACCGATCATTGCCACCGGAATGACGGGAACACCGGCCTGCAGAGCGAGCCTGGCCACCCCCACCTTGCCCCGGTACAAGCGGCCGTCAGGGCTGCGCGTGCCCTCGGGATAGATGCCGAGCAGGCCGCCGGCGTTGAGCACTTCCATTCCTGCATTCAGGGACGCGGCGGAGGCAGCCCCTCCGGACCTGTCCATGGGCAGCTGGTTGGTGAGCCGGAAGAACGCCGCTGTCAGCCTGCCTTTGACGCCGGTGCCGGTGAAGTATTCGGATTTGGCCAGGAACACCACCGGACGGTGCACCATAAGCGGCATGAAAATGGAATCGGAAAACGACAGGTGGTTGGAGGCGATGATGGCGGCCCCCTGTGCCGGGATATTGTCCAGGCCTTTGACCCAGGGCCGGAAAAGCAGCTTGATCACCGGACCGAGGAAGATCCTTTTCATGACCCAATAGAACACGTAGTGACCTCTCCGGAAGGCGGCTTCCAGTCCCCGCATCGGGCCTGGCCAGCGATTCAATGCAACCCTACTCTAGTGAGATTTGGCTGGAACAGTGACACGATGGACTCATGACTGAAAGCAGCACCCCGTCCCGTCCGGCTGCTTTCAGCTACCCCGGCCACGGGGCCAACGCAAGCATCGGAATTGCCATCTGCCATGGCTTCACCGGCAGCCCCCTGAGCGTCATGCCCTGGGCGCAGCACCTGGCGGAGCAGGGGTACGCCGTCACTGTTCCCCTGCTGCCCGGACATGGGACGGACTGGCGCGAACTGGCCCGCTCCGGCTGGCGCGACTGGTACCGCAGCTATGAGAAGGCCTTCCTGGACCTGTCGGCACGGACCGACTCCTGCTTCACGGCCGGGCTGTCCATGGGCGGGGCAATTGCCCTGCTCACCGCCTCCCGCCATCCCGTTGCCGGGACTACCGTGGTCAATCCCGGCTTGAGTTTCTATGACCGCAGGGTCAGGGTGATCGGGCTGCTGAAGTACTTCCAGCGGACCACAGTCCCGATCCAGGAGGACCAGACCGGGGCACCGGCCACCAACGACGGCGATTATTCCCTCACTCCGCTGGCTGCAGTTCACGAATTGAAGAAGCTGTTCGCTGCCGCGGTGCGAAGCCTGCCCCGAGTGGACGCGCCTGTCCAGGTCTTCAAATCACGAACTGATGCGGTGGTCCCACCCACCTCCCTGGCCCTGCTGAAGAAGGGCCTGGGTGCACATCTTGCCCAGGTGGTGGACCTTGCCAGCAGCGGCCACGTGGCTACCCTTGACGTTGACGCGCCCTTGATCTTCGCGGAGTCTGCCGCCTTTGTGGCAACCCACGCCCGCCGCACCACCACTTTGGAGGCCCCATGACCACCGGCCCTGACCACAGCGCCTTCAGCAGCTCCTTCAGCGGTGACGGCACCCGGACCGGAGTGGTCCTGTCCCACGGCTTCACCGGAAGTCCACACGGGCTCCGGGCCTGGGCCCATGCCCTCGCTGAAGCCGGTTTGGCAGTCCGCATGCCGCTGCTGCCGGGCCATGGGACAACCTGGCAGGACCTGAACCGGACGCGGTGGCAGCAATGGCACGGCGCCCTCGATGAGGCCTACCTGGAACTCGACGCCCAGTGTGACCAGGTGTTCTCGGCGGGCCTGAGCATGGGCGGGGCCCTGGCGCTGAGGATCGCCGCCACCCGCCCGGTTGCCGGCGTGCTCCTGGTCAACCCGGGGCTGACGGTGGACGATCCGCGTGCCCCGCTGGCCGGGATCCTGAAGCTGGTGCTCAAGAGCACCCCCGCCATCGGCAATGACATCCTCAAAGCCGGCATGGACGAGGGAGCCTATACCCGCACGCCCGTGGCCGCGGCCCACGAGCTCAACAAAATGTTCAAGGACACCGTCCGGCTCCTGCCGCGTGTCACTGCACCCGTCCAGGTGTACCGCTCCACCGTGGACCACGTGGTGTCCGACTCCAGCATGGCCCTCCTGCGGCGCGGGCTGACGCATGCGCCGCTTGACGTGGTTCAGCTTGAGAACAGCTACCACGTTGCCACGCTGGACAACGACGCCGACCGTATCTTCGAAGGGTCCGTGGCTTTCATCCGGCGGGTCCTGCAAACGGGCCAGGAGGTCCGCCATGGCAAGGCCTGACCCCGGCACGCCGGATCCGGGTGCCAACCAGGACGACGCCGTCTGGCTCGACCTGGTGGCACGCCTGGAATCGGACACTGTCGCCACGCGCCCCGACCCGCCTGGACCCGGCCGGCAGCCGGACAAAGCCGGCGGCGGCCCCGGAGACCCGCGGCCGTCGTTCCGCGACTTCGATCCGTTGGGACTGGCCGGGACACCCCCGGCCGGGTTGGCCGCCGCAGAACACGGGGCCACCGCGCCCGCGGACGCTGCCGGCACGCCCGGCGGCGGGCGGACGTCGCCGCATGACCCGGCCGACCCGCGCGATTATGAGGTGGACGACGACGGCGGGGAGTTCGTGCCGGAGGAGCCTCCCAGCCTGGCCGGCACGGATCCGCTGACCATGCTTGCGTGGCTTGCCGCCGTTGGTGGACCGGTCGCACTGCTGCTGTCGGCGATGTTCTGGCGCTCCGCTCCGCTGCTTGCCATTGTCGGCATTGTTGCCGTGTTCGTGCTCGGCACGGTGTACCTGATCATGAAACTGCCGCAGGAAAAGAACGAGGACGACGACGGTGCGAGGGTCTAGCGCACGCCTTGGCTGCGCACGCGGCTGCTGACCCGGGAAAGGTCGGCGGCGCCGATCAGTCCTGCGTTCGGGCCCAGCGCAGCCAGTTCGATGCCGGCCGCCGGGCGGAAACCGCGGCCGGTCAGGTTCCGGGCGAAGGCTTTCCGGGCCGGTTCCACCAGCAGGTCCCCTGCCGAGCACAATCCGCCGCCGATGACGAAGAGCCCGGGATCCAGCGCCGCGGCGAGGTTGGCCAGGCCCAGCCCCAGCCATTCGCCCACTTCCTCGATCAGTTCACGCGACGCCCGGTCGCCGGCCAGGGCCAGTTCAGTCACGATGGCTCCCGTGATGTCTTCCGGATGTCCCCCGGCCGCAGCCAGCAGGTCCTGGGCAACGGGAGAGTTGGCACGGGCCAGCAGCCTGGCTTCCCGGCCCAGGGCGTTGCCGGAGGCGTACTGCTCCCAGCACCCCCGGTTGCCGCACTCGCACCGGTGTCCGCCGGGCATGATGACCTGGTGGCCAAACTCCCCGGCCACGCCGAAGCGGCCGCGCTCGAGCCTGCCGTCCATCACCATGGCTCCGCCGATGCCGGTGCCGAGCGTGATGCAGACCAGCCGGGTTTCCCCCTGGCCCGCGCCGAAGCGCCACTCCGCCCACGCCGCGGCGTCGGCGTCGTTGGTCAGGAGCACGGGACGGCGAAGAAGCCGTTCCAGGTTCTCGCGCAGCGGCTCATTGCGCCATGCCAGGTGCGGGCTGAAGAGGACGGTTCCACCGGCGAGGTCCATCCAGCCGGCAGCACCGATGCCCACGGACCTGATCCGGTGCCCGCGGCTGAGTTCCTCCACCAGTTCCACGATGACCCGCTCCACTGCCCGCGGATCAGTTCCCGGTGTGGACCTGCGTGCCTCACTGAGGATCCGTCCCTCGGCGTCCACCACGCCGGCCGCCACCTTGGTTCCCCCGATATCGATCCCGATGGCGAGGCCTTTGCGGTTGAGTCGCAGGTGCCCCCGGGCGGCACTGCCGGGCAACCGGCCGGGGCGGTAGGCGGCGTAACGGCGGGGTGCCGGTCTTTTGAGGGGGCCGGTCTGTTCGCCGGGCAGCGGTCCGTACATAGTGTCCCATTCTAGGCGGGGCGCTGGATTGTCTTGACATATGCGGTACATGTGTCCCGGCATTGACGACTAAGTTACTCGCCAGTAGGTTTGGGTACTGCACAGTCCGGCCGCGGGTATTAGTCTTTAGGCATGCCCCGGCGTGGGACTTCGGATATCAAAGGAGCTATAGTGCGCGAATTCAGTGTTCCGCCTCTTGTTGTTGTCCCACTGGATACGAACATCACGGACCTGGTGTTGCGGCAGGCAGCCAAGCCCAGCAACCCCGCGCTCTTTTCGCGCCGGAACTCCGCAGGATCGTGGGAGGACGTCCGGGCCACGGACTTCCTGGACGACGTCCGGGCACTGGCAAAGGGACTCATCGCCAGCGGCGTGGGGGCGGGTGACCGGGTCGGCATCATGTCACGTACCCGCTACGAGTGGGCCCTGGTGGATTTCGCCATTTGGTTCGCGGGCGCCGTCTCGGTTCCCATCTACGAAACCTCCTCCCCCTCCCAGGTGGCCTGGAACCTCGGCGATTCCGGTGCCGTGGCAGCCTTCGGCGAGTCCGCCCACCACGAAAACGTCATCCGGCAGGCAGTAAACGCCGAGGGGCTCACCGCCCTGCAGCACGTCTGGCAGCTCGAAGGCCGGGGACTGGATGCGCTCCGGGAGGCGGGCCACGGCGTCAGTGACGAGGAACTCGAGGCGCGGCGCAGTGCGGCGGGCCTTCGCGACGTCGCCACCATCATTTACACGTCGGGCACCACGGGACGGCCCAAAGGGTGCGAACTGACCCACGGCAACTTCGTCGAACTCTCGGACAACGCCCTGGCCATCATCGGCGAAATCGTCCATGAGAACGCCAAGACCATTATGTTCCTGCCCCTGGCGCACGTGTTTGCGCGCTTCATCTCCGTCCTGGCGATGGCAGCCGGAACCACGGTGGCGCACACTCCGGACATTAAAAACCTCCTGGCGGACCTGCAGAGCTATGAGCCCACGTTCATCCTGGCGGTGCCCCGCGTCTTCGAGAAGGTCTACAACTCGGCGCTGACCAAGGCCGAGGACGGCGGCAAGGGTGCCATCTTCCACCGGGCCGCGGAAACGGCCATCGCCTTCTCGAAGGCCCGCCAGGAGGGCCGGGTTGGCCTTGGCCTGAAACTGCGGCACGCCCTGTTCGACAAGCTGGTCTACGGGAAATTGCGTGCCGCCATGGGCGGACACGTGGCCCATGCGGTGTCCGGCGGGGGCCCGCTCGGCGAACGACTCGGCCACTTCTTCCAGGGCATCGGCCTGCAGGTGCTCGAGGGCTACGGCCTCACCGAAACCACCGCCCCCATCACGGTCAACACCCCGTCACGGATCAAGATCGGATCCGTTGGCAAACCGTTGCCCGGCAACGCCGTGAAGATTGCCGACGACGGCGAGATCCTCGCCAAGGGAGTCTGCGTCATGCGGGGGTACTACCAGCGGGCGGACCTGACGGCGGAAGCGTTTGCGGACGGGTGGTTCCGCACCGGCGACATCGGCAGGCTGGACGAGGACGGCTTCGTCTGGATCACCGGCCGGAAGAAGGAGATCATCGTCACCGCGGGCGGCAAGAACGTCATACCCGCCCTGCTCGAGGACCAGATCCGGGCCGATGCCCTGGTTTCGCAGGTGCTGGTGGTGGGCGACAACCGGCCCTTCATCGGGGCGTTGGTGACCTTGGACCAGGAGGCACTGCCCGGCTGGCTCCAGCGGCACGGACTCCCGGCGGACACTTCCCTGGAAGCCGCGGCGGACAACCCGGTGGTGAAGGCCGCGGTGCAGGACCTGATCACCGCCGCCAACGGCTCCGTTTCCCAGGCCGAGGCCATCAAGTCCTTCCGGATCGTAGCAGCTGACTTCACCGAAGCCTCCGGGCACCTGACCCCCTCGATGAAGGTCAAGCGGGCGCAGGTGATGAAGGACTTCGAAAACGTCATCGAGGACATGTACTCGGCGCCCCGCGCCTGACGCTCCCCGCTCCACCAACGCCAAAGGGCCGCTCCCAACGGAGCGGCCCTTTGCTGTTGCCGTGGTTCGTCCCTGCCTACTGTTCGATGACCAGCAGCAGGTCCCCGCCCTGCACCTGCTCCACCGATGAAATGGCGAGGCGGCCGACCTTGCCGCCCACCGGCGTCGTAATGGATGCCTCCATCTTCATTGCCTCGATGGTGGCCACGGTGTCGCCGGCCTGGACCGTCTCCCCCGGCTTGACCGTCACGGTGACGGCGCCGGCGAAGGGTGCGGCCACGTGGCCCGGCTGGGACGGGTCGGCCTTCTCGGCGGTCTTGACGTTGCTGACCACCGAACGGTCGCGGACCACCACCGGACGGGACTGGCCGTTGAGGGTGCACATGACCGTGCGCATACCCTTTTCGTCCGGCTCCGAGACGGCTTCCAGGGACGCAATCAGCCGCACGCCGCGCTCCAGCTGGATTTCGTGCTCGGTACCGCGCTGCAGGCCGTACAGGTAGTCGCGGGTGTCCAGGACGGAGATGTTGCCGTACGTCTCCACGCTCTTCAGGTAGTCCTTGGTGGGGCCGTCGAAGAGCAGCCTGTTCAGCGTGTGCTGCCGGGTCTTCGAGTCGGACTTCAGCGCGGCGCTGTCCTCGGCGCTGAGCTCGACGTCGCGGACCTTCACGCTCCTGCCCTGCAGGGCCTTGGTGCGGAACGGCTCGGGCCAGCCTCCGGGAGGGTCACCCAGCTCGCCGGACAGGAAGCCGATCACGGAGTCGGGGATGTCGTAGTTCTGCGGGTTCGCTTCGAAGTCGGCCGGATCGGCGTTGAGGCCCACCAGGTGCAGGGCGAGGTCGCCCACCACCTTGGAGGACGGGGTCACCTTCACCAGGTGGCCCAGGATCCGGTCGGCAGCGGTGTACATATCCTCGATGGCCTCGAACCGCTCCCCCAGTCCCAGCGCCATGGCCTGCTGGCGGAGGTTGGAGAGCTGGCCGCCGGGGATTTCGTGCTTGTACACCCGGCCGGTGGGTCCGGGCAGGCCCGACTCGAACGGCGCGTAGACGCGGCGTACCGCTTCCCAATAAGGCTCGAGGGAGCTGACGGCGTCCAAGCTCAGGCCGGTGTCGCGCGGCGTGTGGGCCAGGGCAGCAACAAGGGCCGACGCCGAGACCTGGCTCGTGGTGCCGGCCAGCGATGCGGAGGCCACGTCCACAGCGTCCACACCGGCGTCGACAGCCGCCAGCAGGGTGGCCAGCTGGCCGCCCGCGGTGTCGTGGGTGTGCAGGTGCACGGGCAGGTCGAAGCGCTCCCGCAGTGCGGTGACCAGCTTGGCGGCTGCCGCCGGACGCAGCAGGCCGGCCATGTCCTTGATGGCCAGGATGTGGGCGCCGGCATCAACGATCTTCTGCGCCAGGTCCAGGTAGTAGTCCAGCGTGTACAGCTTCTCGGCCGGGTCCAGCAGGTCGCCGGTGTAGCAGAGTGCCACCTCGGCAACGGCGGTGCGGGTTGCGCGGACGGCGCGGATGGCCGGTGCCATCTGGCTGACGTCATTCAGGGCGTCGAAGATGCGGAAGATGTCGATGCCGGTGGCGGCAGCCTCGTTGACGAAGGCCTCGGTCACTTCCTCAGGGTACGGGGTGTAGCCCACGGTGTTGCGGCCGCGGAGCAGCATCTGGATGCAGACGTTCGGCATGGCCTGGCGCAGTGCCGCGAGCCGGTCCCAGGGGTCTTCGCCCAGGAAGCGGAGCGCGACGTCGTAGGTGGCACCGCCCCACGCTTCAACCGACAGCAGTTCCGGCAGCAGGTGCGTGACGGCGGGGCCGGCGGCCACGAGGTCGCGGGTACGGACGCGGGTTGCCAGCAGCGACTGGTGCGCGTCGCGGAACGTGGTGTCCGTAACGGCGACGGCGTTCTGCTCCCGGAGCGCCTTGGCAAACCCTTCCGGGCCCAGCTCAAGGAGCTTCTGGCGCGATCCGGGCGCCGCCTGCCGGCCCTTGAACGAGGGAAGCTTGTCCGCAGGATTCGAGTGGACGGTCAGCTCGCCGTTCGGCTTGTTGACCGTGACGTCGGCCAGCCAGGTGAGCAGCTTGGTGCCGCGGTCGGCGGAGACACGGGCCTTGAGCAGCTGCGGGCGCTGGTCGATGAAGTTGGTCGCGACGTCGCCGGCAATGAAGTCGGGGTCATCCAGCACGGCCTGCAGGAAGGGGATGTTCGTGGAGACACCACGGATGCGGAATTCGGCCAGGGCACGGCGGGCACGGGCGACGGCGGACGGGTAGTCCCTGCCACGGCAGGTCAGCTTGACCAGCATGGAGTCGAAGTGCGGGCTGATCTCGGCACCCGAGTAGACGGTGCCGCCGTCGAGCCTGACGCCTGCGCCGCCGGCCGAGCGGTAGCCGGTGATCTTTCCGACATCGGGGCGGAAACCATTGGCCGGGTCCTCGGTGGTAATACGGCTCTGCAGGGCGGCGCCGCGCAGCTTGACCGCGTCCTGTGACAGTCCCAGGTCCGCGAGGGTCTCACCGGAAGCGATGCGCATCTGGGCCTGGACAAGGTCCACGTCCGTGACTTCCTCGGTCACCGTGTGTTCCACCTGGATGCGCGGGTTCATTTCGATAAAGACGTGCTGGCCGGCCCGTTCGCCTTCGGTGTCCACGAGGAACTCCACGGTGCCGGCGTTGACGTAGTTCAGGGCCTGGGCGAACTTCACGGCGTCCCGGTAGAGGGCCTGGCGGATGCCCTCATCCAGGTTGGGCGCCGGAGCAATCTCGATGACCTTCTGGTGGCGGCGCTGGATGGAGCAGTCACGCTCGAAGAGGTGCATGACATTGCCCTCGGCATCGGCCAGGATCTGTACTTCGATGTGCCGGGGACGCAGGACAGCCTGCTCCAGGAACATGGTCGGGTCACCGAAGGCGGCGTCGGCTTCGCGCATGGCCGATTTCAAGGCCTCGGGCAGGGCCTCGCGGGTGTCGACCCGGCGCATGCCGCGCCCGCCGCCGCCGGCGACGGCCTTGGCGAAGATGGGGAAGCCGATCTCGTCCGCCGCAGCCAGCAGTTCGTCCAGGTCCTTGGACGGCTCGCTGGACTTCAGCACCGGCACGCCGGCTTCACGGGCTGCCTTCAGCGCAGCCACCTTGTTGCCGGCAAGTTCCAGGACTTCGGCGGGCGGGCCGACGAACGTGATGCCGGCTTCCTTCGCGGCACGTGCCAGCTCAGGGTTCTCCGAAAGGAAGCCGTAGCCCGGGTAGATGGCGTCGGCGCCGGACTCCTTGGCCACCCGTACTACCTCATCCACATCCAGGTAAGCCCGGACAGGATGGCCTTCCTCGCCGATCAGGTATGCTTCATCGGCTTTCTGGCGGTGGATGGAGTTCCTGTCCTCATGGGGGAAGACGGCAACAGTCTTGGCGCCCAGCTCGTAGCCGGCGCGGAAGGCCCTGATCGCGATTTCGCCGCGGTTGGCCACCAGAACTTTGGAAAACATACTTCTCCTGCATCATTGCTGGGTGGATCGGTGAGTGGTCACAGTGTCTAGGACCTACAAGGACAAACACAAATCTTTGTGTCGACCATCACAGATTTCCCCGTCATGTCATGAACGCTTACAGCCTGGCTGGCGGAATCCGCCCCGGCAGCACAGTCGGTGCCGTGCCGACGCCCGATTAAGCAGGATTCGCCGACGCATCAACATATGATGAGTAGGGCGGCAGGACCGTCCGGCTTCGGCTCTGCCGCAGCAAACATTACTCCCAACACTGCTTCCGGCGTTAGGTTTTGGTCTCCCAAGTGCAAGTAGTCAGCATCAGCAGCCTTAAGGGTGGAGTCGGCAAGACTTCCGTCACCACGGGATTGGCGTCTGCGGCGCTGGCCGCGGGAATCCGCACGCTGGTGGTGGACCTTGATCCGCACGCCGATGCCACCACCGCCCTCGGCGTCCAGCCGGGCGACCAGCTGGACGTCGGCAGGATGCTGAAGAGCCCCCGCCGCGCGAAACTTGCAGAGAACGTCGTGCGCAGCTCCTGGACGGACCGGGCCGGCACCAACGGCCCGGGGCCCGCCGTGCTGGATGTCGCCGTCGGCTCCGCCTACACGGGTATCTACGACCGGCCCGACCTGGGCCGCCGCGACCTCCGAAGGCTTTCAGCCGTCCTGTCCGGCACCGACGCTTACCAGCTGGTCCTGGTGGACTGCCCGCCGTCGCTGAATGGCCTCACACGCATGGCATGGGCGGCCAGTGACAAGGTGGCCCTGGTAGCCGAGCCCGGGCTGTTCTCCGTGGCCGGCACGGAGCGGACCATGCGGGCCATCCAGCTGTTCAAGCAGGAGTTCGCACCGAACCTCTCCCCCGCCGGGATCGTGGCCAACCGGGTCCGGTCCGGCTCATCCGAGCACACGTACCGCCTGGCCGAGATGGAGTCCATGTTCGGCGAACTCCTGCTCAGCCCGCGGATCCCCGAACAGGCCAACTGGCAGCAGATCCAGGGCGCAGCACACCCGGTCCACCACTGGCCCGGCGACTCTGCCAAATCCGCTGCGGGACTGTTCGACGACCTGCTCGCCAACCTGATGTCGGCCGGCAACGGGCTGCGGAGCCGCGCCCGGTGAGACGAGCCCGGAAGAACTGACGCAGAAGGGGCCGCCCTCCATCCGGAGAGCGGCCCCTTCTGCTGTTCCTCAGTCCTTAGCTGATCTTGCGTGCGGCGCGGCGCTTGCTGAGTTCGTCGTCGGGAAAGGACTGCTCGGCGGCGTGCTCGCTGGGCAGGGAGGCCAGGCTGCCTTCCACTTCCCGCCACACACGGCCCACGGCGATGCCGAAGACGCCCTGTCCGCCCTGCACGAGGTCGATAACTTCGTCGGCGGACGTGCATTCGTAGACGCTGGCGCCGTCGCTCATCAGGGTGATCTGGGCCAGGTCCTCCACCCCGCGTTCACGCAGGTGCTCCACGGCAGTGCGGATCTGCTGCAGGGAAACTCCGGTGTCCAGAAGCCGCTTGACCACTTTCAGGACAAGGATGTCCCGGAAGCCGTACAGTCGCTGCGACCCGGACCCCGCCGCGCCGCGGACGGCCGGCTCCACCAGCCCGGTCCGCGCCCAGTAGTCGAGCTGGCGATAAGTGATGCCCGCGGCCTTGCAGGCGGTGGGCCCGCGGTAGCCGGCATCCTCATCAAGCACCGGGAGGTCCTCGGTAAACAGGAGGCCCTGGGCACCGCTCACGGGCACAGCAACACCAGCCGTGGGCTGCTTCAGCCCGCCTGCTTCGCCTTTGGGACTCACGTGGATCCTCCTTGTCGTACGCTCCCGATAACCAGTGCAGCAGACTTGGCATGAAGACCATGCGTGTGATTCTCGCGGGGCGCACTTTCCAGTGTGACTTGCGCGGCTGCCGTAGGCAAGGGAACTTGATACTTCGACGTTAGGCCCGGGGGCCCCCGAGGTCAAAGATGTTGGGCCCTTCGAAGGGGCGTGTCGAAACTTTCAGCCTCAACTTTAACCTTAGCGTGACCTAGCCGTCGAAATCCTCGGGCTCGACGTCGTCAAGGAACTCCCGGAAGCGGCGCAGTTCACGCTCCTCGTCCACGGTGGGGCCGGGTTCGGCGTCTTCTCCCTCATCGTGTTCGGTGATGCGCACCCCGGCCTCGTCCATCACGGCATCGGCACACCAGATCCGGCATTTCGCACGAAGCGCAATCGCAAGGGCATCGGAGGCACGGGAGCTCACCGTGGTTCCGTTTTCGAACTGAAGCTGCCCGTAGAAGATGTTGTCCTCCACGGCGACGATATTCACGCTGACAACGGAATGGCCCAGGGACTCCACGACGTCGACGAGGAGGTCGTGGGTCATCGGCCGCGGCGGGACCACGCCCTGCTGGGCGAGTGCGATGGCACTGGCCTCAGGGGTGCCGATCCAAATGGGGACGTGGCGTTCCCCATGCATCTCCTTGAGCAGGACCAGGGGCTGGTTGGAGGGCAGTTCGATCCGAACGCCTACGATCTCGACTTCAATCATCAGATGTCCATGCGTGAGATGTGGTCCTGCACCAGGGCCCTGTGCAGGGTGAGGCAGAGGTCGCTGATTTCACGGGCGGCTTCGGCTGCCCGTGCCTGCGATGCCGGGTCCTTGCGCGAGGCAAGCGGTGCCACGGCTCGTTCCACCAGGCCGAATTCCCGTTCGGCCGCCGCCTGGAAGGGGCGGAGGTGCCGCGGCTCCAGGCCGTGGCTTTCCAATTGGACGCAGGCGCGCGCCACCTGCAGGGCGTGTTCATCGAACTGGCCGTTGCTGTGGCTGATGAGGCCGAAGCTCAGGAGCGACTGGAGCAGGGGCACGCTGGCACCGGATTCCGTCCGCAACTGTTCCTCGGTCAGCTTTCGGCCACGGTTCTGCAATTCAGCAGCCAGCTCGTCCGAAACGATGCGCGGGGAAACCACGACGCCGGGCGGGAGGTTATCCGGACGCTCCCCCCTGTCGATGGCATCAAGGTAGTCCTTGATGACCTTCAGGGGCAGGTATTGGTCGCGCTGCAGGGCCAGCACGAAGCGCAGCCGCTCGACGTCGCCGTCGGAATACTGCCGGTAACCCGCCGGCGTGCGCCGCGGATTAATCAGGCCCTTTTCTTCCAGGAACCGGATTTTCGACGCTGTCATGCCGGGGAAGTCCGCGCTGAGCTGGGCGAGGACTTCGCCGATGTTCAGGACCTGGGGGCCCCGGCGTTCCGGTTGTGCCATTGCCACAGGCAGTGGTCCCCGGATCAGCCGCGGCCTGCAGCTGTGGCAGGGCTCAGGTAGAAGGTAAGGCGGAACTTGCCGATCTGGACTTCACTGCCGGACTTCAGCTCCACCCGGTCCACGCGGTCGTGGTTGACGTAGGTGCCGTTGAGGCTGTTCTTGTCAACGACCTCGAAGCTGCGGGCGGTGCGGCGGAACTCAACGTGGCGGCGCGAAACCGTCACGTCATCCAGGAAGATGTCCGCATCGGGGTGCCGGCCTGCCGTGGTGACGTCCGAGTCGAGCAGGAAGCGGGCGCCGGCGTTCGGGCCGCTGTGCGCCACGAGCAGCGCAGAACCGGCAGGCAGGGCCTCAACCGAGTTGCGCTCATCGAAGGAAAGCTTCGGGGCGATGGTGGGTTCATCGGTGACCGGGGTGAGATGGATCGAGGTGGTCTCCGACGCCTTAGCCGCACCCGTGCCGTAATCCCCATCGGCAGGGTTGTGTGTGTGGCCAGCCATGGATTCCTCCTCTTCGACGCTGCAGGCTCCAGGTCTGCAGCCAACGTTTACCTCCGGCCCTGGCAGGTCCGGCCCCGGCTCCCCCATCCGGCCGCTGACGTGCGAAGACGTCCTGCCTGCGACGCGGGGCCGGACCGGAAATACCGGTTAGCTTTAGCCTACCTGTTGTTCGTACTCCGATGCACTGAGCAACGACTCGACGGCGTCAGGTTCGGCCAGTTTGACCTCGATGAGCCAGCCGTCACCGTACGGATCGGTGTTGATCAGGGCTGAATCGGTGTCCAGGGAGTCGTTCCGGGCCACTACTTCGCCACTGACCGGCGCGTAGATGTCGCTGACGCTCTTGGTCGACTCCACCTCGCCCACGACTTCGTTTGCCGTAATCTTCGTGCCGGCCTCGGGCATCTGGGCGTAGACAACATCTCCGAGCGCATCTTGGGCGAAATCGGTGATTCCCACGCGGACCACACCGTCGGCATTGGGGGCCGACACCCACTCATGTTCGGCGGTGTAGGACAGGTCTTCGGGAATGTTGCTCATGGGCGGCCTTTCATCGGGGTACACCAACGTCACGGCGGCCCCCGGTGATCGGGCCGCCGCTGAAAGTATAGGCACAAGTGCCCGGGCCGCCGCCCGGGTTTCTGACAAGATGGGACCCATGAGAGCAAGCATGGGTGCAGCGTCTTGGGGACAGGGCAGGTAAGCCATGCCGGAACTGCCTGAAGTCGCCGGCCTGGCCGCGTTCCTTGACGGACAGTTGCGGGGCTGCGTAGTGACGAAGCTGCAGATCACCTCCTTTGCCGTGCTCAAGACAGCGGACCCGCCCTTCACCGCGGTTGAGGGCCGGACGGTCTCCGGCGTCCGAAGGTTCGGAAAGTTCATCAGCATTGACACCGACGGCATTTCCCTGGTGTTCCACCTGGCGCGTGCGGGCTGGGTGAGGTTCACCGACTCCCCTGCGGACAGCCAGCTCCGGATGGGCAAGGGCCTCATCGCGGTCCGTTGCACGTTCTCAGGCCCGGAGGGGCCGCGGGGCCTTGACCTGACGGAAGCAGGCACCAAAAAAAGCCTGGCGGTCTACGTGGTGCGGGATCCGCAGGAGGTGCCGGGCATCGCCACGCTGGGCCCCGATCCCTTTACCGAGGCGTTCGACGCCGACATGCTGGCTGAGATCCTGGCTGGCAGTTCACAACAGATCAAGGGCCTCCTGCGCAGCCAGAGCGTCATCGCCGGCATTGGGAATGCCTACAGCGACGAAATCCTGCACGCGGCACGGATCTCGCCCTTCGCCCTTGCAAAGTCCCTTGACCGGGACACGGTGCAGGTGCTGTACGACGCCATCCACAGCGTGCTGGGCGAAGCCCTGGCACAGGCAGCGGGAAAGCCGCCCAAGGACCTCAAAGACGTGAAACGCAGCCATATGCGGGTGCACGCCCGCACGGGCCAGCCCTGCCCCGTCTGCGGCGATACGGTCCGGGAAGTCTCCTTCGCGGATACGGCCCTGCAGTACTGTCCCACCTGCCAGACCAAGGGCAAGATCCTGGCGGACCGCAGGACCTCCAAGTTCCTCAAGTGAGGGAAGAGCCGGCAACCCGTTCATGGGAACTGCCGGACCTGCCGGAATACCGGCGCGGATATCGGATGGTGATTCGGGACTTTTGGTCCTGCCTGGGCACGCCCCTGCGGCGTAGCGTCTTGACCAAGGCCCGCAAGACTCGATCAGCACGAAGGGGTCACAATGCGCCAGTCTCGACCCGCCGTCCTCGGAATGGCCTTGGCCCTCACCCTCGGCACCGGGCTCGGGAGCACGCCCCTGGGGCCGCCCCTGGCCTCCGCGTCAGCGGCAGTAGTGCAGCGGAGCGTTCCGGCGTCGATGGTCGAGCAGGCCGGCGACGACGCGATCGTCGAGCACTATGAAGAGCTCGGCGGCAACACGTCGTTCCTCGGCACACCAGTCGGCAGCGCGTATGACATCGCTGGGGGGCGTGCCCAGGACTATACCGGCGGGACGATCTACTGGAGCGCCGGCACCGGCGCGCACGAGGTGCACGGGGCCATCCGCGGACGCTACCT
>NZ_JBYQFR010000002.1:0-398153 GCF_058266945.1 Arthrobacter sp. E70
CCTAGCGTCGGCTGCACGCGTTCGTCAGGCCCGCCGGCGTCCGCTATGATTGATAGCTGGTTGTCCTGCGTTTTCAGCTTCGGCTGCAGCAGATCCCAGCCATCCCATTCATACCTGGCAACTGGCAAAATCCAGCTGCGCGAACAAAGGTCCCATTATGAAGTCTGATACCCACCCGAAGTACGAAGCTGTTGTCTTCAACGACCTGGCCTCCGGCACCAAGTTCCTGACCCGCTCCACCGTGTCTTCCTCGAAGACCATCGAGTGGGAAGACGGCAACACCTACCCGGTCATCGACGTCGAAATCTCTTCCGAGTCCCACCCGTTCTACACGGGCAAGCAGCGCATCATGGACTCTGCAGGCCGCGTCGAGCGCTTCAACGCTCGCTTCAAGGGCTTCGGCGGCAAGAAGTAATTCCTTCGCCCAAGCTTCAACGAAAAGCCCGCACCGGCAACGGTGCGGGCTTTTTCGCGTTAACCGCGCACCTGCTTTCTGGGGCAGGATGGGAATCATGACGCAGCCCTTTCCCGCATCCAACTACCGCGGCGCGCACGGTGACTACCACGGTGAATACAAAGTTCCCGGCGGCAAGCTCGTGGTGGCGGACCTGGCCGTGGTGGACGGCACGCTCGCCCGGGTATCCATCAGCGGCGACTTCTTCCTGGAGCCGGATGAGGCGCTGCTGGACATCAACCGCGCGCTGACCGGCCTGCCGGACACCACCCCGGCGGCAGACCTCGCCGCAGCCGTCACCGCAGCGCTGCCCGCCGGTACGGTCCTTTTCGGGTTCTCCGCGGACGCTGTCGCGGTGACCGTCCGCCGGGCGCTGGCCAAGGCGACCTCCTGGGCCGACCACGAGTGGAACGTCATTGCTCCCACCGTCCTGCCCACGGAAATCAACGTGGCCCTGGACGAAGTCCTCACCGAGGCGGTGGGGGCAGGGCTGCGCACCCCGACGCTGAGGTTCTGGGACTGGCAGGAGCCGTCCGTGGTCATCGGCAGTTTCCAGTCGGTGCGGAACGAGGTGGATCCCGACGGCGTTGCCCGGCACGGCATCAACGTGGTGCGGCGCATCAGCGGCGGGGGAGCGATGTTCATGGAAGCCGGCAACTGCATCACCTACTCGCTTTACCTGCCCCAGACACTGGTGGACGGGCTCAGCTTCGCGGACTCCTATCCCTTCCTTGACGCCTGGGTCATGGCCGCGCTGGAGAAACTGGGCATCAACGCCTTCTACGTCCCGCTGAATGACATCGCCACGGACCAGGGCAAGATCGGCGGGGCCGCGCAGAAGCGGCTGGCCAACGGCGGCATGCTGCACCACGTAACCATGAGCTACGACATCGACGCGGACAAAATGGTGGAAGTCCTGCGGATCGGCAAGGAGAAACTCTCAGACAAGGGCACCCGCAGCGCCAAGAAGCGCGTGGACCCGCTCCGGCGGCAGACGGGCCTGGCACGGACCGCCATTATCGAGGCAATGATGGACGTCTTCGCCGGACGCTACGGTGCCACGCCGTCCGAGCTGACGGGCCGGGAACTGGCCACGGCCGAGGAGCGGGTGGCCGCGAAATTCGGCACCGAGGAATGGCTGCACCGGGTTCCCTGACGCTGCGATGTGAGCGCCAGGGCGCAGTGCGGCCCGGGTTGGCTGCGCACGGACCGTCCCGGCGCATCGAGCCCTGCTGTCAGTGCGCGGGCCGGGCGAGGGTGGGGGAATCCACGACGACGGCCTGCGCGCACAGTGCCCGCAGCAGGTGGCTGCGCTGTTCCACCACGATGCGGAGGAGTGCATGCGGCGCATCCTGGTTCGCCTCAAGCCAGCGGTCCGTCAGCCGCAGCACTTTCTGCTCCCCGGGGCGGGTTCCGTCCGGCAGGTCCTGCGCCGACGGATACAGGCCCCGGACGATCCGCCCGGCGATCTCGATGCTGCGGGTGTCCCACGTCTTCCGGAGGCAATCGAAGTAAGGCTCAATATACGGGTCGAGCAGTTCCGCCGGCGCCGTGGCAAATCCGTTGATCGTGGCGGTCAGCAGCTGGTTGGAGAGTTCGTTGCCCTCCACGGCAGCGGTCCAGGCCGCCGCCTTGACCTCCGGGTCGGGGCGGGAGGCCATTGCGGTGGCGTGGCCGGCACGTCCGGACGCGGTGGTGTCCCGCTTCAGCTCGGCATCCAGTTCGGCCGCGGTTGCCTGCCCGTGTGCGGCGAGCGCATGCCAGAAGTGCCACCTGAGTTCAGCGTCCACGGCCAGGCCTTCCACGGCGTCCGTCCCGTCCAGCAGTCCCCGCAGGCGCGGCAGCAGTGTTGCGTCGTGCCGGCTGAGCGTGCCGAGGGTGCGGGCCCAGGCCAGTTGCTGGTCGGAGCCCGGGCGGGCCCGGTCCAGCTCGGCAGCGGCCGCGGCCAGGAAGGACGCGCGCACGGCCGTGCGGCTGGCAACGCCGGTGTAGCGTTCGACGGCGGTCACGGCGTTGTCGAGGATGTTCAGCAGGACGCCGATGCCGGATTCGGAAGGGGCGAACGCGGCCACCGCGTCGACATAGTGCGCGGCGGGGCTCACGGCGTCGCGCGCGGAGTTCCAGAGCGCCGTCCAGCACAGTGCCCGAGCCATCGGATCGGTGATCCGGTCGAGTGAAACGCGGACGGTGGCCTCCGACACGGGATCCAGCCGCACTTTGGCGTACGTGAGGTCATCGTCGTTGACGAGCAGCAGCGCAGGCCTTGGGCGTCCCGCGAGCTGGGGGAGTTCCGTCCGGGCGCCCACCACGTCGGTTTCGATGCTTCCGGTCCGCACCAGGGCACCGGACCCGTCGAAGTCGTAGGAACCGACGCGCAGGCGGTGCGGACGCAGTTCCTCCCGTCCCGTGACGGGATCCGTTGCTTCCTGGACCATGGCCACCTCGCCGGGCACGCCGTCGTCGTCCGTTGCTCCCGGAACGATGTCCAGGGACAAAGTGGAGATGCCGGATGTTTGCAGCCAGTGCTGCGCCCAGCCTGCCAGGTCCCGCCCGGAGGCCTCGCCCAGCGCCTCAAGGAGGTCACCCAGCGAGGTGTTGCCGTAGGCGTGCTTCCGGAAGTAGGCGCGCGATCCGGCGATGAACGCGTCGAAGCCCACGTAGGCCACCAGTTGCTTCAGGACTGACGCGCCCTTGGCGTAGGTGATGCCGTCGAAGTTCTGCTTGGCCGCTTCCAGGTCCGGGACGTCGGCCACGATCGGGTGTGTGGTGGGCAGCTGGTCCTGGACGTAGGCCCACGCCTTGCGCTTGTTGGCGAAGTTCACCCAGGCGGTGTCCCAGTCCGTCGCCCGGTCCACGCCCAGGGTGCCCATGTAGTCGGCGAAGGATTCCTTCAGCCACAGGTCGTCCCACCACTGCATGGTCACCAGGTCGCCGAACCACATGTGCGCCATCTCGTGCATCAGGGTGTTGGCGCGCCCCTGGTACTGGGCGTCGGTGGCGCGGGAGGTGAACACGTAGCTCTCGGTGAAGGTGACCAGCCCGGGGTTTTCCATTGCGCCAAGGTTGTACTCCGGGACAAAGGCCTGGTCGTATTTGCCCCAGGGGTATGGGAAGTCGAAGAGCCTGTTGAAGAAGTCCAGGCCCTTTTTGGTCAGGCTGAAGAGGTGCTGCGTGTCAAAGGATTCCGCCATGGACGCACGGCAGTAGAGGGCCAGGGGCACGTCCAGGTGCGTCCCGTCGTCGAGCGTTGCCTGCCAGCGGTCCGCCGCCTTGAAGTAGGGGCCGGCCAGGATGGTGGTGATGTACGTGGACATGGGCAGTGTGGTGGCGAAGTCCCAGCAGGCCGTGGCCGGATCGCTGGTGAGGAGCGTCCGCTTCACTTCCGCGCCGTTGGACGCCACCTCCCACTGCGCAGGCGCCATGACATGGAAGGTGTAGGTGGCCTTGAGGTCCGGCTGCTCGAAGTTGGCGAACACGCGGCGGGCGTCGGCAGGTTCGTACTGCGTGTAGAGGTAGGTCTTGCCGTCGGCAGGGTCCACGAACCGGTGCATGCCCTCGCCGGAGCGGCTGTAGAGGGCGGTTCCGGTGACCGTCACCTGGTTCTCCGCCAGGAGGTTGTCCAGCCGGATCCGCGAACCGTCCACCACGTCCTCCACTGACAGGCCCTTGCCATTGAGGAAGACGCTGTGGACACCGGCGCCGATGAAATCCAGGAAGGTTGAACTTCCCGGCTCCGAGGCAGAGAAGGTAATGACGCTGCGGCTGGTGTAGCCGGCCACGTCCGGGTCCGCGGCCTGCCGGACATCGAGCGAGACGTCGTAACTGGCGGTGCTGATCAGGGCTGAACGGTCGGCGGCTTCGCTGCGCATCAGATTCTCAAGTGGCACCCGGCTATCTAATCACGGCGCCGATCCGTCACAGTTACGCGGTGATCAGGCGGGCCGCTGCCAGGCCCAGCACGGCGATCAGCAGCCAGGAGGCAAGCGCAGCAAGCACCGCGCGGCCCCCGGCGTGCAGCAGGTGCCGGATCCGCACGGCGGAGCCCAGGCCGAAGAGCGCAGCGCCCAGCGCGATGTCCTGGAGCACGGCACCGGCTTCCAGCCAGCCGTCGCCGAGCCATCCCGTGGAACGCAGCCCCACCATCGCCACAAAGCCCAGCACGAACAGCGGCACTACGGGCGGCAGTTTCGCACCCGCTGTGTCCGGCCGGGTGCTCCGGCGGTGGTGCGCACCTGCCAGCGCAGCGACGGGTGCCAGCAGCAACACGCGGGTGAGTTTGACGACGACGGCGATCGCCAGCGCCGCGGTTCCGGCGGTCTGCGCCGTGGCCACCACCTGTCCGACGTCGTGCACGGATGCGCCGGCCCAGGCGCCGAAGACGGCTGGAGTGAGGCCGAGGGGATGGACGAGCAGGGGGAGGACGCCGATGGCGAGGGTGCCGCAAAGGGTCACCAGTGCCACGGGCAGGACGGTGTCCGGGTGCCGGATCCTGCGGACGGCTGCCACTGCGCCGATGGCGGAGGCGCCGCAGATGGAGAACCCCGTGGCCACCAGGAGCGACGTCACCGGCGGCAGGCGGAACAGGCGCGAGATCAGGTAGGTCCCGCCAAAGCTGGCCGCCACCACGCCGGCGATCAGGACCAGCGCCAGCCAGCCCAGTCCCAGGACGTCCATGATGCTGACCTTCAGGCCGAGCAGGACGATCCCTGCCCGCATGAGGTGCTTGCCGGCAAAGTCCAGGCCGGGCCGGGCGCGGCCGGCGGACCACACGCCCGTTCCTGGCAGGTTCGCGGCCAGGACGCCAAGCACCACAGCCAGGGTCATGGCGGGCAGAGGAGGGAACAGGCCGTGGAGCAGGATCGCCGACGCCACGGCAAGTGCCGCCGTCGCCAGCCCTGGAAGGAGGCGCCCGATGCCGGAGTCGCCGCCCGGGGCGGGCGTGGGGAGGCTTCTGCTGCGGGGCACTCACCTACTGTGCCCGAAGAGGCCCGCAATCCACGAACCGGAGCATCCCCGCCAACACGCGAGAATGGATGGCAGTAATGAATTCGAAACAAAAAGATGGTTGGCTATTGGACATGTCAGACCTATTCCAGGATTACTCCGAGGCCGCGGGCCGGACCGGAGCCTACGACGAGATGTTCGCCCCCGGGCAGCAGGCGAGGGACTCCTACGCGGAGGTGGCGGACGCCCTTCGGAAGCTGTCCCTGGCGGACGTCAGCGCCCGCGCGGACTCGATGGCCCGCACGTTCCTGGACCGCGGTGTGACCTTTGACTATGCCGGCGAGGAACGGCCCTTTCCGCTCGACATCGTGCCCCGGGTCATTCCGGCGGCCGAGTGGGACGTCCTGGAACGGGGCGTGGCCCAGCGCGTGCGCGCCCTGGAGGCCTTCCTGAACGACGTCTACGACAAGATGACAGTCGTGGCCGACGGCGTGATCCCCCGGCAGCTGGTGACCACCAGCGCCCACTTCCACCGGCAGGTCCACGGCTTCGAACCCGCCGGCGGGGTCCGGGTGCACATCTCCGGCATCGACGTCGTGCGTGACGCTGCCGGCACCTTCCGCGTCCTGGAGGACAACGTCCGCGTGCCCTCCGGCGTGAGCTACGTCCTGGAAAACCGGCGCGCCATGGCCAAGGGCCTGCCCGAGGCCTTCGGCCAGCAGCTCATCCGTCCCGTCGAGGAATACCCGCGCCGTCTGCTCTCGGCCTTGCGCAAAACCGCGCCCGCCGGCGTCGATGACCCCACCGTCGTCGTCCTCACCCCCGGGGTGTTCAACAGCGCCTACTTCGAGCACACCCTCCTGGCCGGGCTGATGGGCGTGGAACTGGTGGAGGGCCGCGACCTGATCTGCCGCGGAAACCGCGTCTACATGCGCACCACCGCCGGTGAACAGCGCGTGGACGTCATCTACAAGCGGATCGACGACGATTTCCTTGACCCGCTCCAGTTCCGCGCGGACTCCATGCTCGGCTGCCCGGGCCTGGTCAACGCTGCGCGCGCCGGCGGCGTCACCATTGCCAACGCGGTGGGCAACGGCGTGGCCGACGACAAACTGGTCTACAGTTACGTTCCTGACCTGATCCGGTACTACCTCGGCGAGGAGCCCATCATCGCGAACGTGGACACGTACCGGCTCGAGGAGAAGGAGGCCCGGGAATACACCCTGGACAACCTCGCCGAACTCGTGGTCAAACCGGTTGACGGCTCCGGCGGCAAGGGCCTGGTCATCGGCCCCGACGCTTCCAACGACGAACTGGATGCCCTCCGCCAGCGGATCATTGCGGACCCCCGCGGCTGGATCGCCCAGCCCGTGCTGCAGCTCTCCACCGTCCCCACGCTGGGCGGCGACAAATTCGGCCCCCGGCACGTGGACCTCCGGCCGTTCGCGGTGAACGACGGCGAGAACGTCTGGGTGCTGCCCGGAGGCCTCACCCGCGTGGCGCTGAAAGAAGGGTCCCTGATCGTCAACTCCAGCCAGGGCGGCGGGTCCAAGGACACCTGGGTCCTGGCGGACTCGCCCCAGATGCCCGTGGAGACCGTTCCCCGACAGTCGGTCACGGTCCGTGAACGGGTCTCGGTCTGGCCGGTGGAGAGCAACTGGCGCGACCGCCAGTCGGAGCAGCAGCAGTGACCCCGGCCGCCCGGCCCCCAGTTTCCCCAGCAATTCCGCGCACGCAGGAGGTAGCCGCGAATGCTTAGCCGTATTGCCGAATCCTTGTTTTGGATCGGCCGCTACGTGGAGCGCGCCGACGGCACCGCCCGCATCCTTGACGTGCACCTGGAGCGGCTGAACCACCTCCCGATGGAGGAACGCAGGAGCGTGGCGCAGGAACTCCTTGCCGTGATGGGTGCACGCCCGCAGAACGAGGACTTCGGCCTGCCGGAGCTGCTCCACGCCCTGGCCTATGACAAGACCAGCGCCACCTCAATCGCCGGCTCCCTCGGCGCTGCCCGCGAGAACGCCCGCCGCGCCCGGGAGACTGTTTCCTCCGGACTGTGGGAAAGCCTGAACACCACGTACTACGGGCTGAGCCAGCACCGCAAGGACGTGGTGGGCACCTACCGGTTCTGCAACTGGACGCTGGAACGCACGGCCATGGTCAGCGGCCTCGCGGACACCACTGTGAGCCACGACGAGAGCTGGCTCTTCCTGGTCCTGGGCCGGTCGCTGGAACGCGCGGACATGACCGCGCGCATGCTGTCCACGCGCGATGTCCTCTCCGCCGGCATGTCGTGGGTGAACATGCTCCGCTGCGCCGGCGCCTACGAATCCTTCCTGCGGACCCGGCGGGCTGCTTTCGGTGACCAGCACGCCGCCGAGTTCCTGCTCCTGGACCGCCTCTTCCCGCGTTCGATCGTGTACGCCCTGCGGGATGCCGACGAATGCCTGGCCAAGCTGGATCCGTCAGCGCAGCGGGTGGGGTTCATCAACGACGCCCGCCGGATCGTGGGACAGGCCCGGACGTTCCTTGAGTTCCACCGCACGGACGACCTCATGTCCGAGCTGCCCGAGCACATGGAGCGCGTGCAGAAAGCCGTGTCCCAGGCCTCGGACGCCATTTCCCGTAAGTACTTCAATCAGGCGGACGAACTGGCCTGGGTGGGAGAAGTTTCATGACCCGGCTGAGCATCGTCCACCGGACGGCCTACAAGTACAACAAGCGCGTCACCTTGTCCTACAACGAGGCCAGGATGACCCCGCTGACGGACTCCCAGCAGGTGGTCCTGGAATCGGTGGTGAAGGTCTCCCCGTCGCAGGCGGCGGTCAGCACCTACCGTGATTACTGGGGCACGAGGGTCACGGCCTTCGACATGCAGATGCCGCACGAACGCCTGGAAGTGGTGTCCAACATCACGGTGGAAGTGCACCGGGCAGAAAAAATCCCTTCCGAAGCGGACATCGTGGGCTGGGACGTGCTCGCCAGCCCGGAAACCCTCAACACCTTCAGCGACTGGCTGCCGCAGTCGCGGCTCAGCGGCCCCGGGGACGAGGTCCTGGGCATCATCCCGGAGGTCGTGGCCGGCAAGAACCCGCATGAGGCAGCCATGGCGGTATTCGCCTGGATGCGCGGCGAGATGACCTACATGTCCGGCTCCACCGCGGTCACCACCAACGCGGAGGAAGCCTGGGGCCAGCGGAAGGGAGTGTGCCAGGACCTGGCGCACCTTGCCATCGGCGCGCTGCGCAGCTGCGGTATCCCCGCCCGCTACGTCTCCGGCTACCTCCACCCTCGGTCCAGCGCCGGCATCGGCGAGACCGTCGCCGGACAGTCGCACGCGTGGCTGGAGTGGTGGGACGGCGAGTGGCGGAGCTGGGACCCCACCAACCACAAGCCGGCCGGCGACTTCCATGTCACCGTTGCGCGGGGCCGGGACTACCGGGACGTGTCGCCGTTGAAAGGCATCCTGTCCGGCGGCGGCGGGTCGGCCCTCAACGTCAGCGTGG
Organism: Arthrobacter sp. E70; assembly: GCF_058266945.1. Taxonomy (NCBI): domain Bacteria; kingdom Bacillati; phylum Actinomycetota; class Actinomycetes; order Micrococcales; family Micrococcaceae; genus Arthrobacter; species Arthrobacter sp. E70. Next base: position 8,905 of record NZ_JBYQFR010000002.1, read on the forward strand.
AAATCACCCAGCTGGCCTGAGGGCCGCCCGCCCACCCGGGCACGGAGTTCCGGCGCCGTGGCTGGCCCGGCAGCCTGTTACTCGAACGACGTTTTCGCGGAACTGCTGATCTGGGTCCACCAGGTCATCGGATCCGTCACCTTGAAGCGGCGGCCGGTGACTGAGTCCGGCGTAATGCGGACGAACGCGTCCTTCCGGCCGGCCTGCCACGGGAACAGGTACAGGCGGGAGGTCTCGAGCACTTCCTCGGTGCTCTTGACAAGGTCGGCGGTCCCCTTGATCACTACGCTCCAGGCCAGGCCGGTGTCAGCATCCACACCGTCCGCCTCCACAGCCACCGGGGCGTCACCGGTTGCAGCCGACAACTTGGTGCCTTGGCTGGTGCGGAAGACCAGCGTGCCGCCGTCCACCGTGAAGTTCACCGGGAAGATATCCGGGCGGCCATCAACGAGGACCGCGAGCCTGCCCACGGACACGGTCCGCAGCAGGGCCCAGCATTCGTGGTGTTCGAGGTTCTGCACTTGGGAGGATGACTCGTTGCTCATGCCGTGAGCATACAACCATCACCAAGGGCTGGGCTTGTAATCCTTCAGGAAGACGCCGTACTGGTCCTCGCCGCGTTCACCCATGACGATGGGGTCGTACACCCGGGCCGCGCCGTCCACCAGGTCCAGGGGTGCATGGAAGCCTTCCTCCATGAGCCGGACCTTGGTGAAGTGCGGTCGTTCGTCGGTGATCCAGCCGGTGTCCACGGCGGTCATCAGGATGCCGTCGGTCTCCAGCATTTCCTGGGCGCTGGTGCGGGTCATCATGTTCAGGGCGGCCTTGGCCATGTTGGTGTGCGGGTGCCCCGGCCCCTTGTAGGCCCGCGAGAACTGGCCTTCCATGGCGGAGACGTTCACGATGTACTTGCGCCGCGCCGTGGAGCGCTGCATGGCGCCCCGCAGGCGGCTCACCAGCAGGAACGGTGCGGTCACGTTGCAGAGCTGGACCTCCAGCATCTCCAGCGGATCCACTTCGTCCACCACCTGCGTCCAGCTGTTGATGGTGGCCAGGTCGGGGACCAGTCCGCCGGCGTCGATGGCCGTCCCGGACGCTATGCGTTCGAGCGAGGCGGATCCTGTGGACAGCGCCAGCGAGGTGATGGCGTCGCCGGCCAGGACGGGGTGTTCCGTGACGCTGCCCGCGAGTGCCAGCGGGTGTTTGTCGTGGGCGTGGCCGAAGGTCAGCAGTTCGGGGCCGCCGTTGGCCCGCTCCAGCGCAGCGGGGAGCGGTTCGTCCTCGGCATCCACCAGGGGCTTGTAGGCATTGCCGGACCGGCGGACCGTCTGGGCCGCGTTGTTGATGATGATGTCCAGCGGACCGGCCTCGTTGAGGGAATCGGTCAGGGCCATGACCTGGGCCGGGTCGCGGAGGTCGATCCCGACAATCCGGAGCCGGTGCAGCCACTCGCCACTGTCCTCCATCGCCGCGAACCGGCGGGCGGCGTCCTTGGGGAACCGGGTGGTGATGGTGGTGTGGGCGCCGTCGCGCAGCAGCCGCAGGGCGATGTACATCCCGATCTTGGCGCGACCGCCGGTGAGCAGGGCGCGCCTGCCGGTCAGGTCGGTCCGGGCATCGCGCTTGCTGTGGCTGAAGGCCGCGCATTCAGGGCACAGCTGGTGGTAGAAGGCGTCCACCTGGGTGTAGTGCTGCTTGCAGATGTAGCAGGGCCTGGACCTGATGAGGTGGCCGGCGACCTTGCCGGTAGCTGAGGGGGCCAGCTTGTTGCCGCGGGTTTCGTCGTCGATCCGGTCCGGGGCGGCGGTGGCGGTCTGCGCGATGACGGCCTTGTCCGCTTCGGCAATCAGGTCGCGCTTGGTGACCCGGCGGTGCCGCTTGACGGCTTTGAACATCTTTCCGGTGGCGCGGCGCACCGAGATGTAGTCGGGGTGCTCCTCGTCGTACGCGTGGATCGTGTTCAGGACCTTGAGGCAGGCCTGGATTTCCTCAGGGGTCAGGTCGGGGGAGCTCATTAGCCCAATTTTACAGCGTACGCCGCGGGCCGGAGCACCGTGGTGCTCCGGCCCGCGGGGTCGGATGGTCCGGGCGGTGAGGCCGGGTCAGGAGACCCGTGCGCCGTCCGGTGAGGCTTTCGCCGCTGCTGCGGCATGCGTTTCGGCCACCTTGCCAACGGTCTCGCGGACCTCGGGGAACTGTTCGGCCGCTGCCCTCACGGCGTTGGGCACCAGCCCCAGGTGCTGGGCGGCAAGCTGCCTTTCCGCTTCACCCGGTTCCGGAACTTCCTGGCCCTTGGACAGCACCGTGATGCCGGATTCGGTGACCTTGAAGCCGCGGGCGCGGTCCAGGTCCGGGTCCAGGCCAATGGCCGCCCCGGCCGGGACCTTGACGTTTTTGTCCAGGATGGCCCGCTTGATCACGGCGCCTTCGCCCACCTGCACCTTGTCCATCAGCACCGAGTCCGTCACCCGGGCACTCGTGGCCACATAGACGTCGTTGGACAGGACCGAACCCTCGACGATGCCGCCGGAAATGACCACGCCGCTGGCGACGATGGAGTCCAGCGCCGTTCCCACGGTGTTGTTGTCGCCCCGGACGAACTTCGCGGGCGGGGAGATGCTCTGCCGCGTGTAGATGGGCCACTCGGAGTTGTACAGGTTGAAGACCGGCAGTGGCGAGATGAGGTCCATGTGGGCGTCATAGAAGGAGTCGATGGTACCGACGTCGCGCCAGTAGGTGCGGTCCCGCTCGGTGGAGCCGGGGATGTCGTTAAGCGTGAAGTCATATACACCGGCCTCGCCGCGGTTGACGAAGTAGGGGATGATGTCGCCGCCCATGTCGTGCTTGGTGTCCAGCCGTTCCGCGTCCACGTGGAGCGCCGCCACCAGGGCGTCGGCGTCGAAGACGTAGTTGCCCATGGAGGCCAGGAACTGGGAGGGATCCGCTGCGAGACCGGGAGTGCTCGCAGGCTTCTCCACGAATGCGGCGATCTTCTGGGAGTCGTTCTGATCCACTTCGATAACGCCGAACTGGTCCGCCATGTGCAGCGGCTGGCGAACCGCCGCGACCGTCGCCTTGGCGCCGCTGTGCACGTGCTGGGCCACCATCTGGGCGAAGTCCATGCGGTAGACGTGGTCGGCGCCGACCACGACGACGATGTCGGGGTTGGCGTCGTGGATGAGGTTCAGGGACTGGTAGATGGCGTTGGCGCTGCCAAGGAACCAGCTTTTGCCCACGCGCTGCTGGGCGGGAACGGAAGCGATGTAGTTTCCCAGCTGGGTGGACATGCGCCACGTCTCGGAAATGTGGCGGTCAAGGCTGTGCGACTTGTACTGGGTCAGGACGACGATCTGCAGGTAGCGGGAATTGACCAGGTTGGACAACGCGAAGTCGATGAGGCGGTAGCTGCCCGCAAAGGGCACGGCTGGTTTGGCCCGGTCCGCCGTCAGTGGCATGAGTCTGTTTCCCTCGCCGCCTGCGAGGACAATGGCCAGGACTTTTTTATTCAACGGCATAGTGGTCGCTCCTGTACGCCTTCGTAACTCCCCAAGACAGTCCGGTACGCCCGGACTCCTTCACACTAGAACAGTTATGCGCGAAGGACTACCTTGGGTCTTGTGCGAATAGACATTGTGACTAAAGAGTTCCCGCCCGAGATCTATGGTGGCGCCGGGGTGCACGTGGCCGAATTGAGCAGGGTGCTTAGTAAGCACGTTGACCTGCAGGTTCGTGCGTTCGGGGCTCCCCGCAACACTGACTACCACGGAGCCACCGTGAGCTCCTACCAGGTCCCCGAGGACCTCGGCTCGGCCAACGCGGCGGTCCAGACCCTGGGTGTGGACCTGCGGATCGTCCCGGACATCGAAGGCGCGGACCTGGTCCATTCGCACACCTGGTACGCCAACATGGCAGGGCATCTTGCGTCCCTGCTGCACGGCATTCCGCACGTCTTGAGCGCCCACAGCCTGGAGCCGCTGCGCCCGTGGAAGGCCGAACAGCTTGGCGGTGGCTACGCCCTGTCCTCGTGGGTGGAGAAGACAGCCTACGAGGCGGCGGCCGCGATCATCGCCGTGTCGGAAGGCATGCGGCAGGACATCCTGCGCAGCTACCCCAACGTCGACCCCGAAAAGGTCCGCGTGGTGCACAACGGCATCGACGTCGACCTGTGGAAGCGTGACGAAAACGACGACGCCGTCCGTGCCCTGGGCATTGATCCCGCCAAGCCCAGCGTTGTCTTTGTGGGAAGAAACACACGGCAGAAGGGCGTTCCCTACCTGCTGCGGGCGGCGGCCAAGCTTCCTGCCGACGTGCAGCTGGTCCTGTGCCTGGGTGCGGCGGACACCCCTGAACTTGCCGCCGAGACGGCTGCCCTGATCGAGGACCTGCAGAAGCAGCGCACGGGCGTGGTGCTCATCGAACGGATGCTGCCGCGCCACGAACTGATCCAGGTGCTCAGCCACGCCACGGCGTTCGCCTGCCCTTCCATCTATGAGCCGCTCGGCATCGTCAACCTCGAAGCCATGGCCTGCGGGGCGGCCGTGGTGGCCAGCGCGACCGGCGGCATTCCCGAGGTGGTGGAGCACAGCCGGACGGGGCTGCTCGTGGACCTGGAGCAGGTCACCGACGGCACCGGCACTCCGCTGGATCCGGAAAAGTTCGTCACGGAGTTCGCCGCCGCCCTCACGGAAGTGGTGTCGGACCCTGACCGTGCCCGCGCCATGGGCCAGGCCGGCCGCGAGCGCGCGGAGAAGCACTTCTCCTGGGAATCCATCACGGAAACCACCCTCGAGGTGTACCGCTCGGTGCTGCCGGCAGCCGGCTGACCGTTAGTTCAGCAGTACGACGACGGCGCCGCTCCCCGCGCAGGGGAGCGGCGCCGTCGTTATTCATGCACCTTGGTGAACAGGACCCCCGGAGGGTCAGCGCTTCTGGCCGCCAGCCGTCCGCGCCAGGAGTACCTTTTCATCCACGGGCGACTGCCCGCTGGCACGCTCGCTGCGCAGCTGCGCGCGGGCCTCGTCCTGCCGTTCCTTCTCGGCGCCCGTTGCGATGGCCGCCCGGACATGGTCGTCGCCGTACCCGAACGCGTCCACCAGGTCCAGGGCGTGCGGGCGGATTTTCTCCAGCAGCCTGTTGATGTACCCGCCCACGGTGCGGGCCCGCTGCATCGACAGGCGCCCGTTCATCAGGTACCAGGACAGGTTCTTTTCGATCAGGGACAGGCCAAAGAGGTCACGCAGCCAGGTCATGACCAGCTTGGTTCCAGGATCCTCCACTTCGTGCAGTGCGTCGGTGAACGCTTCCCACTGGAGCAGTTCAGCATGGGCCTGGGCTGCCTCGATGAGTTCGTTCTGGTGCCGGTTGAACAGTGCCGCGCCCCTGTCCTGCGGCAGCCGGCTGCTGCCTTTGAGCGCGGTGGCCGCCTCGGCCACCATGGTCTGGACCCTGTCGGTGAGCAGGGCGCGCTGGCTTTCCTCGTCCCGGAGCGCAATGGCGGCCTTCTGGACTGACCCGGTGTCGGCCATGAACTGTGCCACCTGCCGCAGGCCGGTGCGGTGGACGGCGGCGCCGGCTGCCTGGCCCACCACATAACGGGCCAGGACACCGAAGTCGACGTTGCGGAATTCCTTTGCGTAGTCGGCGAGCAGGCGCTTTGCCACGAGCTGGAGCAGCACCGTGTTGTCGCCTTCGAAGGTGGCGTAGACGTCCAGGTCGGCCCGGAGCGAGGCGAAGCGGTTCTCGATCAGGAATCCGGCTCCTCCGCAGGCTTCCCGGCACTCCTGGAGGGTGTCCAGGGCGTGCCAGGTGCTCAGCGGTTTCAGGGCCGCGGCCAGGGTCTCCAGGTCCTGGCGGTCGGCGTCGGTGTCGTTGGCACCGGAGAAGACGTCGTCGAATTTTGCAAGCAGTTGCTCGTGGGCGAAGCTGGCCGCATAGGTGGTGGCCAGCCGGGTGAAGAGCCGCCGCTGGTGCCGCTGGTAGTCCAGCAGCACTTCTTCGTCCGTATGGGACGAAGCGTTGAACTGGCGGCGCTCGGTGGCGTACTGGATGGCGGCCTTGAGGGCCACCTTGGAGGCGGCGACGGCCGCCCCGTCCAGCGAAACCCGGCCTTGCACCAGGGTTCCGAGCATGGTGAAGAAGCGCCGGCCGGGGCTGGCGATGGGTGAGCTGTAGGTTCCGTCGGCGTCGACGTTGCCGTAGCGGTTCAGGAGGTTGGTCCGCGGGATCCGTACATGGTTGAAGTGCAGCCGGCCGTTGTCGATGCCGTTGAGGCCGCCCTTGACGCCGTCGTCCTCGCCGCCGATGCCCGGCAGGAATTCCTTGGTGGACGGGTCCCGAAGGTCCACATAGAACGCGTGCACGCCGTGGTTCACGCCCCGGGTCACCAGCTGGGCGAAGACGACGGCGGCCAGGCCGTCATTGGCAGCGTTGCCAATGTAGTCCTTCCACGCAGCCCTGAAGGGGGTGTGGAGCTCGAACTCCCCGGTGGCAGGATCGAAGGTGGCAGTGGTGGCGATGCTGGCGACGTCGGACCCGTGGCCGGTCTCTGTCATGGCGAAGCAGCCGGGGATTTCCAGGCTCATGATTCCTGGCAGCCACTTGGCGTGGTGCCCGGCGGTTCCCAGGTGCATCACTGCGGAGCCGAACAGACCCCACTGGACACCGGCCTTGATCTGCAGGGACGGGTCCGCCACCACCAGTTCCTCGAAACCGGCAATGTTGCCGCCGTGGTCGTCGGACCCGCCCAACTCAGAGGGAAAGGCGCGGTGCACCGCGTCGTTGTCAACGAGGTACGTCAACTGGCCGAACACCCGTGCGCGGTGCTCGGTGTGCGTCAGGCCCTCAATCTTGTGCAGTTCCGGCCGCGCGGCCAGTTCCCTGGCCTGCAATCGAACGGCGGACCACCGGCCCAGCAGCTGTGCACCCAGGGCCGCGACGTCGATGGCGGGCCGGGGGGCGGCGGAATTGTGTGCCGCGGCCGGGCTGGCCGCGGGGCGGAATCCCTTGCGGGTGGATCGGGCCACTACTTCAGTCATGTCACAGTCCTTCGTTGGCGGATAACTTTGATGTCTGTGAGCCCGTGGTGAGCTCGGGGGCAATACCTACGCACAGCCACGCGGTGATCTGGCGTGCCATCGTTTCCTGGTCGGGCTTGGCGGGGGAGTCGGGCGTGCTGAGCCACTGTTCGCCGGCATTCCGCACCAGGCCGATGGCGGCCTTGGGCCAGTAGCCGATGACGTTTTCCCGGCCGCCACCGAGGTGGGAGCGCATGGGCGTGGCGATCATGTCCGCAACCGCTTCGAAGAAGTGGCCCAGGGCGCTGCCCATCGCGGACGCCGGCGTGCCTGCGGGATCGCCCGGCGCGTGGCTGGTGACAAAGGTATAGACGCTGGGGCTGGTGTCGGCCATTTGGAGGTAGGCCGAGACCATCGCCAGCAACCCTTCCCGCGGTGTCTGGGCGCCCTGGGCGGCTTCCCGCATGCGGTGCTGCATCTGGCTCAGGACCACTTCGCCCACAGCCTGTTGCAGTCCTGCCTTGTCGCCGAAATAGCGGTAGAAAACGGATTTGGACGTTCCCGCCGCCGTTGCGATCTCTTCCATTGAGGCATCGCTGCCAAGCGCATGCACGGCCTTGCGCGCCTGTTTGATGAGCTCCCGGCGGCGTTCCTCCCGGTGGCTCTGCCAGCGCGAGGACCTGCCATCGGGGCTTGCGCCGGACTGGTGGTCAGTGCTGGTCTCCGGGTTGTTCACGATACTGAGCGTATCAGGTACGCTGGGTATCGGTAACCGCTTGTGACCAGAGGAGCTATCCATGTCCATTGACGGACAGTCCGTGCCCGGCCCCGGGGCAGCAGCCCAGGGAACCACCGTTCCAGCCACCCGCAGGGCGGTGATTGTCGGCGGAAACCGGATCCCGTTCGCCCGCGCCGGCGGGGCTTATGCCAAATCTTCCAATCAGGACATGCTCACCGCGGCGCTGGACGGGCTGATCGCGCGCTTCGGCCTCCAGGATGAGCGGATCGGCCAGGTGGCCGCCGGTGCGGTGCTCAAGCACTCCAGGGACTTCAACCTGACGCGGGAGGCCGTGCTGGGTTCCGCGCTGTCCGCCGAGACACCCGTATACGACCTTCAGCAGGCCTGTGCCACGGGCCTTGAAACGGTGGTGGGCCTGTCGAACAAGATCAAGCTGGGCCAAATCGACTCAGGCATCGCCGGGGGTGTCGACTCGGCGTCGGACGCACCCGTGGTGGTCAGTGAGGGCCTCCGCGAGGTCATCCTGGACCTCAACCGGGCCAAGACCCTTCCGCAGCGGCTGCAGATCCTCAGCCGGCTCCGGCCCAAGGACCTGGCACCGCTGGCACCGGGCACCTCTGAGCCCCGCACCGGCTTGTCCATGGGCGAACACCAGGCACTCACCACGGCGCAGTGGAAGATCACCAGGGAGGCCCAGGATGAGCTGGCGCTGAACAGCCACCGGAATCTTGGGGCAGCGTTCGACTCCGGCTTCTTTGACGACCTGATGACCCCCTATCGGGGATTGACCCGGGACGCCAACCTGCGCGCGGATACATCCATGGAGAAGCTGGCCTCATTGAAGCCGGTCTTCGGCCGGAACCTTGGTGCCGATGCCACCATGACCGCCGGCAATTCCACGCCGTTGACGGACGGCGCCTCCACCGTCCTGCTGGCGTCCGAGGAATGGGCCGATGCGCGCGACCTGCCCAAGCTCGCCGCCGTGGTCGACGCCGAGGCGGCAGCGGTGGACTTTGTCCACGGCAAGGACGGGCTGCTCATGGCCCCGGTGTTTGCCGTGCCCAGGCTGCTGGCCCGCCAGAACCTCACCCTGGCCGACATCGACTACTTTGAAATCCACGAAGCCTTCGCCGCGACGGTGCTGAGCACCTTGGCCGCTTGGGAGGACGAGGAGTTTGGCCGCACCCGCCTGGGCCTGGATGGCGCCTTCGGCAGCATCGACCGCTCACGTCTGAACGTCAATGGTTCCTCGCTTGCCGCCGGCCATCCCTTCGCGGCCACCGGCGGACGCATCGTGGCCACCCTCGCCAAGATGCTCCACGCCAAGGGGCACTCCAACGGCCGGCCTGCCCGCGGGCTGGTATCCGTGTGCGCGGCCGGCGGCCAGGGCGTCGTCGCAATCCTTGAAGCGCTGTAGGGGGCTCCCATGACGGATACATACACCCAACTGGTCAGCCGCGGCCCCGGCCGGAGCATCGCAAAGAAGCTCGGGCTGCCGCAGCCCGTGGCCCTTCGCCGCTACGAGCCGAGCCAGCCGTTGGTCACCGGTCCGGTCGTGGTACAGGGAAACACGGCCGGTGCGGACAAGCTCGCGGCCGAACTGCTGTCCTGGAACCTGGACGTCCGGCGGCACCCCGTCCCGGCCGAGAAGCTGGCAGCCATCATCCTGGTGCTTGACGAACTGGAGCACCCGGCAGACCTCGAAAAGCCTGTCCTGGCGGCGGCCGCCTCCCTGCGCGACCTGCGGCCGGGCGGACGCGTCATCACGGTATCCCGCCCCGCGGCGGAAGCATCATCTCCTGCGTCTGCTGCTGCACGGCAGGGGGTCGACGGCTTCCTGCGGTCCCTGGCAAAGGAGCTTCGCGCCGGAGCCACGGGCAATGGTGTGCTCCTGGCGGACGGCCTGCCCTCGACCAGTCCCAGCTCCCTGGGTGCCATCAGGTTCTTCCTCTCAGGCAGGTCTGCATTTGTGGACGGACAGTTCCTCACGGTCTCCAGCGACGACGGTGAACTTCCCGCCGACCCTGAAAAGCCACTGGCCGGGAAAGTGGCAGTCGTAACCGGCGCGGCCCGCGGCATCGGCGCCCAGATTGCCCGCACGCTGTACCGTGACGGCGCCACTCTGATCCTCGTGGACATTCCCGCGGCGGGTGACCAGCTGGCGGCCGTGGCCAACGGGGTGAGGGCCACCGCCCTGCAGCTGGACATCAGTGCGGACGACGCCGGGCAGCGGATTCTCGACCATGCAGTGCAGCGTCATGGCCGGCTGGACATTGTCGTCCACAATGCGGGGATTACGCGGGATAAGCTGCTTGCAAATATGGACCCGGCCCGATGGAGTTCGGTCATCAACATCAACATTGCGGCCCAGCTCCGGATCAACGAGGCCCTCCTGGCATCTGACTACTTCCGCTCTTCCCCGCGCATCGTCTCGGTTGCTTCCACCAGCGGTATCGCCGGAAACCGGGGACAGACCAACTACGCGGCCTCGAAAGGGGGAGTGATGGGAATGGTCCACGCCACCGCACCGCTGCTGGCCGCCCGCGGCGGAACCATCAACGCAGTCGCGCCAGGCTTCATTGAAACCGAGATGACAGCGCGCATTCCCTTTGCGGTCCGGGAGGTAGCCCGCCGCCTGAACTCGCTGCAGCAGGGGGGTCTGCCATCCGACGTTGCGGAAACGATCGCGTTCCTCGCCAGCGACGCCGCCGGCGGGATCAACGGAGAGGTGCTGCGGGTGTGCGGGCAGAACCTGGTGGGGGCATGACACATCCGCAGACGGTGATCCTCCCCGAGATGCCCTCCTTGTCCAAGCTCTATGTCAATGCTGCCGCGCAGGCTGCACGGCGGCGGCTTCTGGGCGCGCACGACACCACCACCCTTCCGGCCGAGGGGCACGAGGTCAGGGGAGTCAAGGTCGACGTCGAAAACCTCACGGCCTACCAGCACCTGATCGGCGAGACCGCCAGTGACGTCCTGCCTGCCGGGTTCATCCACGCACTCGCCTTTCCCCTGGCCATGAGCGTGCTGAACCGCGACGACTTTCCGTTGCCCCTGCTGGGCATGATCCACCTGCGGAACAGCATCGAACAGCGCTCGCCGCTGGTCTTCACGGATCTTCTGGACGCCAGTGCCTGGGTGGAGAACCTCCGCGGGCATCGGGCCGGCACCCAGGTGGACGTCGTCGCGGAAGTGGGCCCGGCAGGGACCGGCCATGTGCACTGGCGGGGGGTTTCCACCTACCTGGCCAAGGGAGTTTTCCTGCCGGGAATCGACAAAGCCGCCGCTGGTGAACCGAAAACCGACTTCACCGCGCCTGATCCCACCGCCCTGTGGCATTTGGGCGTGGATACCGGCCGCGCCTACGCCGCCGTGTCGGGTGACTTCAACCCGATCCACCTCAGCGTGCTCTCCGCCAAGGCACTGGGGATGCGACGTTCCATAGCTCATGGCATGTACCTGGCCTCCCGGGCGCTCGCAGACGTGGGCCCTGCCCGCGGGGACTCCTTTGCCTGGGAAGTGGATTTCGAAGCGCCCGTGTTCCTTCCCTGCCGCGTTGCGCTGGACATCAGCACCGAGCAAGGTGGATCGGGTGCCTGGAGGCGTTCCACCTTCGTTGCGTGGAATCCGCGGTCGGGGCGGCGCCACTTCAAGGGGACGGTTGAAGCGCTCCAGGAGGCCCACAGCCGGCCGGTGAGCTAGGTTGCCGGCTGCAGGGCCCGCAGGATCCGGTGAAGGCTGAGGAGTATCGACTCGGAAGCGGGGACCGTCCCCTGGCCGGCCTCCCGGTCGGCGGTGGCGGCCATGCAGGCCTCCACCGCCGCCTTTGCCGCGTCGAAGCTGTCCCTCGGTACGTCCACATCCGTGTCGTGGTAGGAAGACAGCAGTACTCCGGTGGCGGAGATGGCGTCGGCCAGTGGCTCGCTGTCCTGCAGCGGGATGGCGTACGGGACGTCGTCCACCCAGATCACATCGGAGAGCACGTCGGTCATGTCCTGGATGTGGAACGTCACCCGCTCCAGCTCCCGCAGGTGGCGGTAGTCCTGGTCCACATCCCGGGGGTGGAGCTTTCTGCGGGGATTGGCGCGGCGGCTGGCGTCCGCCTCCTTGACGAGGTGCCGCACGGAACGGGCGGCCTCTGCCAGCTCATCGGAGCGGCGGGACCAGTCCTCGTGCTCCGGGGGCCAGTTTTCCTTGAGTGCGGCGCCCATGTCCGTCAGTTGTTTCCCCAGGGCCAGGCGCAGTTCGGCCAGGCTCGATGCCGCCGCGCTCAGATGCAGCGGGGGAAATATGAGGAAGTTGACCGCCACGCCCACGGCCACGCCCGCCCCCATCTGCACGAGGTACCCGAAGGAAAAGTCGTCCGGGTTCTTGCCGCCAACCAACAACACCAGCAGGGCCGCCGTCGGAATCCAATCACTGCCTGAGCCTATGCGCGGCAGCCCGCCGAGCAGTACACCAATACCCATGAATATGGCCACCGTCAGGGGCGAGGGGTCTGCGATGCTGACCAAAATGAAGGCCAGTCCAATGCCCAGCGCCAATCCGGCAAGGGTCTGCAGGCCTTGGCGGACAGAGCCCGCCACGTTGTGGTACATCGCCACGAGTGCGCCCAGGGGCGCATAGTAGGCATAATGCGAGGCCGCGCCCGGCATGAGCGGTGCGATCATGAACGCGAGCCCGGCAGCCAAGGCCGCTTTTCCTGCCAGCTGCAGCCGTTGGGCCGCAAAGGCCGCTGAAAGTCCTCCCACTGCCTGTTTGAGAAATTGGGTCCCCCGAGCCCACCGTACATCCGGTCGTGCTTGAGTATCGCCCATCCGGATTACAGTAGGCGGCAGCGGTGCCTTAGGACAAGGCGGCGGCCGCCCGCCGCACCTCGGCGGCCAGCCTGTGTGCCCTGCCTGGGGTGCGGCCCTCTTCAGCCCTGCGCGGTATGTACCCAAAGCCAATCCCGTAGGCCGGGTCGGCGAATCCGAGGGCGGCGTTCGCTCCTTCGTGGCCGAACGCCCGGTGGCTGCCGAAGTTCCGCGACGGATGGGGTTTCATGAAGACAACGGCGAACGCGTTGTCCAGTCCCGAGGACCGGTCCAGGCCCCATACCTGCTCGCGCGACATCGCCTGAATGGTCGAGGCCGACAGGAACGCCGGCCGCCCGCCAACGCCTGTCACGGCTGCAGCATAAAGCCGGGCCAGTCCCTCTGCCGAACCCACGCCGCCGGCAGCTGACATGCCGGCCGCCCGGATCGCCCGGATATTGGGCAGCTCCATGATGGTGCTGACGGGTGCGTTGCTGTTGACACCCTCAAGGCTCAGCGGGTCCACCCACGGCTGTTCCGGCTCTTCCTGGTACAGGACCTCCAGGAACCGCGGCTCCTGGTCCTCCGGCAGGCCAAGGAAGAAGTCCACGCCCTCGGGCCGGCGGATTCGCTGGTCGTAGAGGTCCTGCAGTGCCTCGCCTGCCGTGCGGCGGCAAAGTTCCTCCATGAGGATGCCGATGGTGAGTGCGTGGTATCCGAACTGCCTGCCAGGTTCCCAGGAGGGGGCGGCAGCGGCAAGCCGGGCCGCCGCCCGGGGGGTGGTGAACTCCTCAAGGGCGAAGCCGCCGTCGGGACCCATCAGGCCCGCCTGGTGCGACAGGGCCTCACGGACCAGCAGCCTGTCCTTTCCGTGGACGGCGAATTCCGGCCAGTAATAGGCCACCCGCTTGTCCAGGTCGAGGAGACCGTCCTGGACAAGCAAAGCGATGACCATCGCGCCGACGCCCTTGGAACAGGAGTATGCGCCGGTAATGGTACCGGCCGGCATGTCCGCGCCGCCGGTCAGGCTGACCACCTCGGCGCCGTTGTGGTAAGCGGACAGTTGGGCGCTGTACTGGGCGTCGGAAGCCAGGAAGGACTGGAAGAGTGCCAGCACGTTCTCATAGCCGGGCGCAACGAAGCCGTGGGGAGTCTGCATCCTCCCAGTTTAGAAGGAAAGCGTTTTCCGTCTAGCGCGCCGCTCCGTGTCCGGCCGCGACTTCCTCTCCCGCTTTGACCGGTCCCGGCGGTGTTCCCTCGCCAAACGGCCGTCCGCCAAGGGAATCCCGGCCATGGTCCCCCAGCCACCCGGCCAGGTCCGGGCCGGCGGGAACAATTCCGGTGGGATTGATGTCCTCGTGCACGATGTAGTAGTGCTGCTTGATCTGCACGAAGTCGATGGTGTCCCCGAAACCTGGCGTCTGGAACAGGTCCCGCGCATAGCCCCAAAGATTCGGCATCTCTGTCAGCTTCTGCCGGTTGCACTTGAAGTGTCCGTGGTAGACGGGATCGAACCTGGCCAGGGTGGTGAACAGCCGGACGTCGGCCTCGGTGATGGTGTCCCCAACGAGGTACCGCTGGCGGGAGAGGCGGTCCTCAAGCCAGTCCAGCGCAGTCCACAGCCTGTCGTACGCCGAGTCGTACGCCTCCTGGGACCCGGCGAAGCCACAGCGGTACACCCCGTTGTTGACCTCGGTGAAGACGCGCTTATTGACCTGGTCGATTTCCCCGCGGAGGTGGGCCGGGTAGAGCTCCGGTGCGCCCGGCCGGTGGAATTCGGTCCATTCGGTCGAGAAGTCCAGGGTGATCTGGGGAAAGTTGTTGGTCACAACCTGGCCCGTGGAAATCTCGACGATGGCCGGGACCGTGATGCCGCGGGGGTAGCCGGGGAACCTCTTGAAGTACGCCTCCTGCAGGCGTTCGATCCCCAGGACCGGATCCACCCGGCCGGGGTCGAGGTCGAAGGTCCAGGAGCGGGCGTCGTGGGTGGGCCCGGGCTGTCCCAGGGAAATGGCATCCTCCAGCCCCAAAAGCCTGCGGACAATGACCGTCCTGTTCGCCCAGGGGCATGCCCTGGCCGCGATCAGCCGGTAGCGGCCGGGTTCCACCGGCCAGCCGGGTTCGCCGTTGCTGCCGGGAGCACCATCCTTCGTGATGCGGTCCTCGATGTAGTTGGTGTCGCGGGTGAACTCCGCGCCGCCGGTCACGTAGGCTCCGCGGGTGCTGTGCCGGGCTGCGGTCTGGGTGCTGTCTGTTTCCTGGCTCATGGCACCAGACTATGCGCCTTTGAGCAGGATGGTTGAGACAGGCTGCCACGCCGCAAGCCACGCGCCGGCCACCAGGACGGCGAACACAACGATCCACATTGCGGACGGAACGGCGGTGGCGCGGTACAGCAGGTAGGCATCGGAACGTCCCAGGTGCTCACGGCGACGCACATGTACGTTCGCCAGCTTCAGGAGGTCCCGGACGGCGGCGACGAGCAGCGCAAGGCCGAGGCAGACCGCCACATGGCCCGCGAAAGCGGCAGGCACCAGGACGATGAGGGCCGCAATTCCGGCGATGGCGGCACCTGTGATCAGGAAAGCGGCGGCATTACGCAGGAACAGCAGTGACGCAGCCAGCGCCAGCGTGCTGGCCGCCAGGGCGGCCGGACCCCAGCCACTGGTGCCCGCCCAAACGAAGGCCGCGCCAACGATCGCGGGTACCGGATATCCCCAAAAGCAGGACCAGGCCGTTGCCAGCCGGCTGCGGCTGTAGGTTGTGGTGGTCCCGGAGTGGTCCAGCCGAAGCCGGATGCCTGAAAGCCGCTGGCCGGTAGACACTGCGGCGAAGGCGTGTCCCAGCTCATGGGTGGCCGTGGCCAGGAGGCCGAAGTAGCGCCATGAACGCCGGGGGATGGACAGCGCGATCGCTGCCGCAAGTGTCAGGAGCATCTCGGTCCACGTGATGTGCGGCACGGGTGCCTGCAGGAAAGCGCCCGTGAAGGTGTCCCAGAATCTGTCGGGGCTGGTCAACGCTGCCTCCCTGCGGCCGCTCGTCGTCGTAAATTTCCTGCCCACGCCAGGTACGCGCTGGGCGGGGCCTTAAAGCCGAAAGGCACGCCAGGGCGTGCCTACGGATGGAATTGCGGAAGCGTGTTGCTTAGCCTTCGCACTCGGTGCAGTAGCTGTGGCCGTCCTTCTGGCGGGCGATCTGTGACCGGTGCCGCACCAGGAAGCAGGAGTAGCAGGTGAACTCGTCTTCGGCCTGCGGAATGACCTGGACCACGAGTTCCTCGGCGACGAACTCACCGCCAGGGACCCCGGCGCTGTCCAGTCCGTCAGCTTCGTCAAGCTCCAACACAACGCTGCGTGCGTCGGGAGCATTGGCTGACTGGAGCTGCTCGAGGGAGTTGTCCTGCGATTCCTTGACGTCGGAGCGCAGTTCATCGTAATCGGTTGCCACTTTAGGTGCTTCTCTTTTCTTTGGTTCGCTTTCGGGTATGAAACGTACAGCATCAACCCCATATTCCCCAACAGGGGGCGTAGATCCGCCGCCTGTTGGGTAAAGGATCAGCAAGCAGCCAACAGGTTTGAGACCGCGTTCCGGCTGCATGGGCAACGAAGGGGCGGCGCAGGCCGTTCCCAACGACTAGGGAGGGGTCCGTACATGGAGCAACTCACGGCGGAGTTCGGTGGGGCCGCACAGGTTGGCATGGGCGTTGGTCCGGTTCTGGAGAAATTTCCGGACGTGTCCAGGATCGCCGTTCTGCGCGGCGGTGGGCTGGGTGACCTGATCTTCGCCATTCCGGCCATGGCGGCGCTTAAAGCGGCCTATCCCGGGGCGGAGCTCACCCTTCTGGGCACTCCCATCCACCAGGCGTTGCTGGACGCCGTCACGAGTCCGGTGGATGAGGTGCGGGTGTTGCCATTCGCCGAGGGTGTGCGTCCGGGGGAGGAGGACGCGGAGGAGCTCGAGGAGTTCTTTGCCGACATGCGGGGACGCAAATTTGACCTCGCGGTCCAGCTGCACGGTGGCGGCCGCTACTCAAACCCGTTCCTGTCGCGGCTGGGCGCACGCCATACGGTGGGCACCCGGACTGCCGATGCCGCAAGCCTGGAACGGACAATTCCATACCTCTATTACCAGCACGAGCCCTTGAGGGCCCTTGAGGTAGCCGGCTTCGCCGGCGCCTTCCCCGTTGACCTGGAAGCGCGGCTGGCCCCCGCGTACCGGGGAGCCTTGCAGGACAGAGGGGACGACGACGGGCGGCCCCTTGTGGTGCTTCACTCAGGGGCCACCGACCCACGGCGCCGGTGGCCGGCAGAGAAGTTCGCCGAGCTCGCGGGCGCATGCGCTGCGGACGGTTCACGGGTAGTGATCGTCGGGGACGGCAGCGAACAGGAACTGGCCGAACGGATCAGCGGACTTGCGTCCTCGTCCGCGGTGTCCTCGGTTGCCGGCGCCCTCGACATGACAGGCCTCGTGGCGCTGCTTGCCAGGGCCGATGCCGTCGTGGCGAATGACAGCGGTCCCCGGCACCTGGCACAGGCCTTGGGTGTTCCCACGGTCGGAATCTTCTGGGTGGGCAACGTCATTAATGCCGGAGCGCTCGGCAGGAGTCTGCACCGCATCCACGCTTCCTGGGTGACGGCCTGCCCTACGTGCGGCATTGACGTGACCCAGGTCGGGTGGACAGCTCCGCGCTGCTCCCACGATGAATCAGTGGTGGGAACCATCGGGGTTCAGGACGTTTATGAGGACGTGCGCAGCCTGACGGCCACCGGGTCCGCAACGGGGAAGGCATGAACGGCGGGGGAACTGCACAGGAGGCTGCCGATGGCTTCCTGCCTGACGGCAAGCCCGAGCTTCTGGTGCTTCGTGCCTTGAAGCTGGGAGACCTGTTGGTTGCCGTGCCGGCGTTGAAGGGTATCCGCCGCGCCTTTCCCGGGCACCGGCTGCGGTACGCGGCGCAGGGCTGGCTGTCCGAAGCACTCGGGCTGGTGGGCGGCTACGAGTTGCTGCCCACCCACGGCCTTGATGAACCGTTGGCGATGGAGCCGGGCGTGGTGGATGTTGCCGTCAACCTTCATGGCAGCGGACCGGAGAGCCAGGGGCGTATCGAAGCGCTGAAGGCACGCCAGGTGATTGGACACCGAAGCCTGCATCGTGAAGGGCCGCCGTGGCGGCCGGAACTGCATGAACGCGAACGGTGGGTCCGGCTCGTGGAATGGCATGGGGTGGAAGCCGATCCGCTGGACGTCCATTTGGACAAGCCCCATGTTTCAAGTCCCGTGCCCGGCGCGACAGTCCTCCACGTGGGCGCGGCCTACGGCAGCAGGCTGTGGCCCGCAGAGCGATTCGCCGCAGTAGCCGCAGCGCTCGCAGAAGCAGGGCATCAGGTGGTCTTCACTGGCGGCCATTCCGAGAAGGCCAGGGCTGAAGAGGTCTGCCGCCTCGCTGGACTGCCGTCGGATGCGGTACTGGCCGGAGTGCTGGGGCTGGGCGAATTCGCAGCCACGATTGCCTCCGCCCGCTTGGTGATCTCCGCTGATACCGGCGCCGCTCACCTGGCATCCGCCTACGGCACACCGTCTGTGGTGCTCTTTGGCCCCGCCCCACCGGAAATCTGGGGTCCGCCGCCGGGACCCCACATCGTGCTCACCCGGGCTGAACTACGGCGTGGTGACACGTTCGCCGCCCAGCCAGATCCGGCCCTGCTGGGTGTCCAGGTGCAGGACGTCATGGCAGCAGTCAGCGGGCTGGGGCTCCTTTAGGAATGTGGGCCAGCGCATCCTGAATGTGGTTCTGCCGGGGGTTGCAGGGCGCCGCCGAGGCCTAGAATGTGGTATGGGCACTGAGATGGCAATTGCCTTGGTGTTTGTGACGGCGTTCCTGTGGATGGCAGTAACGTTGACGATTTTGTCCGCCATTGACCGGCCGGAGCGAAAAGCGCGGCGGCAGGAACGGCGGGACATCCGGGACGCGCGGCGGATCGAATACCGGCCGGTGGCCGCTGGGACCCGCCCGCAGGGTCGGAACCGGCACTCCCGGACCCGAAGACTGCACCCTCACTGACGGCGTACCCCTTCTTACCTGCCCCGACTGCACAGTCAAGTCTTGACCGCGTCCGCCCGTGGGCTGACACTTTTTCGATGGGCGTGAGTGAAGAGTTGCGGGCGTTGGCGGAAGTGGTGGACCGGTTGTCGGCCAAGTTTCCCGGCTTAACCAGGGAACAGATCGAGGACGTCGTCCAGCAGGAGCACAGACTGCTGGACACGGGGAGGGTTCGAGCGTTCGTACCTGTCCTGGTCGAGCATGCGGCACGGGACCGGCTGGCGCGGTAAATCCGATAAGGCGCTGGCCGGAGGGCGCGCTCACTCGCCGACTGTGTCGCCGTGGCGGTGCGCCACCTTCCACCGGCCGTCTTCCCGGCGATAGACCTGCGTGGCCCGCAGGACGTAATTGCGGGGCACGCCGTCGACGGAAGCCGATGTATGTTCCAAACCGGCGGTGTAGGCCATGTCGCCTTGGACGTCGTAAGCCAACAGTTCAAACTCGTATGACGTGCAATCCGAAAATTGTTGCGCAAGGCTGGTGAACAAGGCGTCCAGTTCCCTTTGCCCGAAGGCATTTCGCCACGCGCCCAGGACACTGACGGGTTCGTTGCGGGACCAGAGGGCACGGCGTGGTCCGGCGTCCCCGTTGTGGAGAGCCAGTTCGGCGTCGTACAACGCAGTCCGTATCCAAGCCAGGAAATCATCGGAGTCAGTCACCGCTCCAGTATGCGCCGGACAGCGCCCTCATGTCGGCGGGCGCCCCTTAGGGGGTTGCGATGTCGATGAGCACCTTTCCGATCGTGCCCTGTTCGACGGCGTCATGGGCCGCAGCGGTCGACTCCAGCGGAAAGCGGGTCACCGGCAGTCCATGTTCCTCCCCGGCGCGGAGCGCGCCCGCCGCCAGGGCGTCCGCCACGGCGGCCACTGCGTGCTGTTTCTGCTCGTCCGTGACGGTGTAGGTCAGGATGAACTGGTACCGGACATTCTTTGTCATGCTTTCGCGGATCGGCACATTCAGTGATTCCCCGGGACTGGCGGCGTAGATGGAGATGGTCCCGCCGGGTTTGAGTACCTGCAGGTCGGCGGCGATGTTCGCCGGGGCGTTGACGTCCACGATGATGTCAACACCCTCCGTAGCTTCCGCGCGGACTGAGGCAACGACGTCGTCCGTCCTGTAGTTGATCACCATTGCCGCGCCGGCGCGGCGGGCGAGTTCACCCTTCCGGTCACCGCTGACAGTCGTGATGACTGTTGCGCCGGCCCAGCGGGCGAGCTGGATGGCGGCGTGCCCTACGGCGCCTGCGCCTCCGGTGACCAGCACCGTCCGGCCTGTCAGGGCTCCCGGGGACAGCCTGGACGGACCGTCCTCGTTGGACGTCAGTGCGCGGTGCGCCGTTAGCGCCGGTATCCCCAGGGAGGCGCCGGTGTCGAAGGACTCAGTGTCGGGAAGTGCCACGGCTTTATGGGCCGGGACGACGACGTACTCCTGGGCTGTGCCTTCCTGGCTGCCCCACGCAACATCCCAGAGCCAGACGCGGTCACCGGCGCTGAAGCCACTCACTCCGGGGCCTACTTCGTCGATCACGCCGGCCCCGTCCTGGTTGGGGACCTTGGGTGCGTCAAGCTTTTTGCTCCCGCTTCCGGCCCGGGATTTCCAGTCAGTGGGATTCACCCCGGACACCACCAGCCGGACCCGGACTTCGCCGTCCCCGGGGCTGGCGAGCGGCTTGTCCTGCAACTGCAGTACCGACGAAGGACCTGTCTCTGCGTACACGATCGCTTTCACTTCTGCTCCAATGTCCCGATTCGGCCTGGCGTACCGCACCAACCTATCGCTGTCCCCGGCCGTGGCAACGCCGCAGACACAATCGCGATGGCTGTGGGGCGACCCCTTCCTCGATCCACACGGCACAAAAAGTAGCCTGGCCCGCGTGCCACCAAGGTGGCCGGACCAGTACACCAAACCGTCTTAGCCGCTTCGGGTCGCTCGTTCGACCAGGACCTTCAGGTTTGCGAGCTCTTTGCCTGCTTCTGATCTGCTGAGGATGGCGAGCTCGACCAGCTTGCCAAGCAGGCCCAGCCCACGGGGCCAGTGCGTCACGGCCCACAGGCGCAGCAGGGTGCCATCGGCCCGAGTACACGCTCCAGACAACCGCCGGCCGGGCCTTAATCCATATCGAGTATTCGCGCATGCCCATGTGCTTACCTCACCGCCACCGGGTCCGTACCAATGATGAGGCCCATCGTATTGCCCTGCCGCTCGCCGTACATCACCACCCGCTCCGGACACGGAGCATCGCGCTTCTGCCGGGTCACCGCACCAACGTTTCACCTTTGGGCTCGGTGCGACCGATGTCATCCGGTGTCCGGCGCCGGGCTTTGGCCACGGCAACCAGCAAAGTCAGGATGGTGCCCAGCCAGGCCAGTCCGGCAAGGAGCACCAGGCCGATCGCCATAAAGGGATGCATGGCGAAAGCCTAGGACCATACTGGTGCAAGGTGGTGGAGCAACTCCGCAGCACCAGTACGCAAAAAAGGCGCTGCCCGTTCGCTGAGCGCGCCCTTCTTTGCCGGCCGTCCGGGTTCGCGTGGTGGGAAAACGTTCACGCGTGGTTGGAGACACAAAAAAACCCCGGTTTCCCGGGGTTTTTTCTTGTGCGCGGAGGGGGACTTGAACCCCCACCCCCTTTCGAGGACTAGCACCTCAAGCTAGCGCGTCTGCCATTCCGCCACCCGCGCAGGTGGTATTCGGGAGCCGTTCACACCTTTCAGTGTTTCGCGCCTCTCCGAAGCAGCGAGAAAAACTCTAACACGACTTTTCGTGAACAACGAATCGGCCCAACTCGGTAGGCTGAGGGCAGCGGTTCAGCCCGTTTTCCACCCGGTCCCAAGCGAGGAGCCTTCACATGCCTGACGTCCTGCCCGAGGATGAAGTAGTCCGGATCTGCCAGGAACTCATCCGGATCGACACCTCCAACTACGGTGACGGATCCGGACCGGGGGAGCGGGCTGCCGCCGAGTACGCCGCCGGGCTGATCGAAGAGGTGGGCCTTGACGCCGAGATCTTCGAGTCCGCCCCCGGCCGGGCCAACGTGGTTACCCGCATGGCCGGCGAGGACCCGTCCGCCAGCGCCCTCGTAGTGCACGGCCACTTGGACGTCGTTCCGGCCCTTCGCGACCAGTGGTCGGTCGACCCGTTCGGCGCCGAACTGAAGGACGGGCTCATCTGGGGCCGCGGCGCCGTCGACATGAAGGACATGGATGCCATGATCCTCTCGGTCCTGCGGGGCTTCGCACGGGAAGGCAGGAAGCCTAAACGCGACATCATCTTCGCGTTCTTCGCCGACGAGGAAGCCGGCGGCGTCTACGGCGCGCGGTACGCCGTGGACAACCGACCCGAACTGTTCGAGGGCGCCACCGAGGCCATCTCCGAAGTGGGCGGCTTCTCCGCCACCATCGGCGGCCAGCGCACGTACCTCCTGCAGACCGCCGAGAAGGGCATCTCCTGGCTCCGCCTCGTGGCCCACGGCCGGGCGGGCCACGGGTCCCAGATCAATACCGACAACGCGGTCACCCGGCTCGCCGGCGCCGTGACACGCATCGGCGAGTACAAGTGGCCCATCGAACTCACGCCCACCACCCGCCAGTTCCTGGATGGCGTGACCGAACTCACCGGGGTGGAGTTCGACGCCGACAACCCGGACCTCCTCCTCAACCAGCTTGGGACGGTGGCGCGCTTCGTCGGAGCCACCTTGCAGAACACCACCAATCCGACACTCCTCAAGGGCGGCTACAAGCACAACGTCATCCCGGAGTCGGCGGAGGCGCTGGTGGACTGCCGGACCCTGCCGGGCCAGGAACAGCAGGTCCTCGAAATCGTCCGCGAGCTTGCAGGCAACGGCGTCGACGTCAGCTACGTCCACAATGACGTCTCCCTTGAGGTCCCCTTCGCCGGCAACCTCGTGGACTCCATGATCGATGCCCTGCACAAGGAGGACCCCGGTGCGAAGGTCCTGCCCTACACCCTCTCCGGCGGTACGGACAACAAATCGCTGAGCCGCCTCGGAATCACCGGCTACGGCTTCGCGCCGCTAATGCTTCCGGACGAGCTGGACTTCACCGGCATGTTCCACGGCGTCGACGAACGGGTCCCCGCCGACTCCCTCAAGTTCGGCGCCAGGGTGCTCGACACCCTGCTGACCAACTACTGAGTCCCTGGTGACGACCCCAGAGCAGCTCCTGCCCGACACCCTCCTGGAGCGGATCCGCAGCCGCGCCGCGGGTTATGACCGCGACAACGCGTTCTTCCACGAGGACCTGCAGGAGCTTGCCGCCGCCGGGTACCTGAAGCTTTTCGTTCCAGCGTCCGACGGCGGCCCGGGCTTCGGGCTTGAAGCGGCGGCGCAGTGCCAGCGAAGGCTGGCAACGGCGGCGCCGGCCACCGCCCTGGCCGTCAACATGCACCTCGTCTGGACCGGCGTCGCGCACGTCCTGGCAGCCCGGGGCGACGACTCCCTGGACTTCGTCCTCCAGGAGGCCGCGCAGGGCGAGGTGTTCGCGTTCGGCAACTCCGAGGCGGGCAATGACGCGGTCCTCTTCGACTCCCGGACGTTTGCCGAACGTGATGCGGACGGCGGATACACGTTCACCGGGACGAAGATCTTCACCAGCCTTTCCCCGGCGTGGACACGGCTGGGGATCTTCGGCAAGGACCAGCACGCGCGGAACGGCGCCGGGGAACTGGTCCACGGCTTCATCACCCGCCAGACCCCCGGGTACCGCATCCTCGACGACTGGGACACCCTGGGGATGCGCGCCAGCCAGTCCGCCACCACCGTCCTGGACGGCGTACACGTGCCGGCTGACAGGATTTTCCGCAAGCTCGCCGTCGGGCCACATCCGGACCCGCTGGTCTTCGCGATCTTCGCCTGCTTCGAAACCCTGCTCGCCGCCGTCTACACAGGCCTGGGCGAACGCGCACTGGCCGTAGGAGTGGAGACGGTAAAACGCCGCACCTCCTTCAAGAACGGCGGACGAAGCTACGCGCAGGATCCGGACATCCGCTGGAAGGTGGCAGAGGCCGCCATGGCCATGGATAACCTGTACCCGCAGCTGAAGACCGTGGCCGCCGACGTCGACGCCCTGGCGGATCACGGGGCGCAATGGTTCCCGAAGTTGGTGGGCCTGAAGGTGAACGCGACGGAGACGGCTCGTCGCGTGGTGGACCTGGCCATCCGCGTCAGCGGGGGTTCGAGCTACTTTCGGGGGTCGGAACTTGAGCGGCTGTACCGGGACGTGCTCGCCGGGATGTTCCACCCGTCCGACGACGAATCAGCCCACAACACTGTGGCCAACGCCTGGCTCGGGCCGCTGGAAGACTAGGCGGTCCGCTGAAATGCTTGGTGCCTAGACGGTCCGCTGAACCTGCAGCACCCGGCGGCGGAGCCAGAAGCGCCGCCCGCCCCCAACGTAAAGCTTGCTGCGTT
Source organism: Arthrobacter sp. E70 (assembly GCF_058266945.1). Taxonomy (NCBI): domain Bacteria; kingdom Bacillati; phylum Actinomycetota; class Actinomycetes; order Micrococcales; family Micrococcaceae; genus Arthrobacter; species Arthrobacter sp. E70. The sequence goes on from NZ_JBYQFR010000002.1 coordinate 32,979, forward strand.
CAAGCTCCCACTTGCCGTATTCGGAGTGTTCCACCAGGCGGCGGCGCGCTTCAGGCAGGGAATCATCGGCGCTCACGGTCAGTACGAGGTACTCGTACTGCCTGGCGTAGTCCCGTTCCCGCTGGACCGAGCTGGTGAGAAATTGTTCCTTCATTTGCTCTCCATTTTCGTCCTTTTCCGGCTAACGTGAAGTCATGAGCATCGATCCGCGTGTCGCGCTTTCGTCCCTGACCACCGCTTTGGAAGAACACCTTATAGCAGCATCGAACCGCCGCGGTGACGGTGACCCCTCAGTCGAGTCGGCTTTTTTCGCCGTCGCCGACGCCTTTGAAGTCTACGAAGACGCACTCTACGAGGCCTACAACGAAGTGACCCCGTTGCAGGTCTTTGACGACGAAGACGAAGAGGACGAGGAAGCCGACGTGGACGAGGACGAGGACCTCGAGATCGTCGAAGAATAGCGGTAAGCGCCAGCCTCGGAAGGCCTAGCAGGGGGCCGAAACATCCTCCAGGGCGCGGGCTATCTGGGGCGGCAGCGGCGTCAGCTGCGCATCCAGCAGTTCCTTCAACTGCACGGGCGTGCGCGGGCCCACAATCGCGGTAGCGACATTGTGCTGCGACAGCAGCCAGGCCAGCGCGACGTCCTGCGGGGTGCGGCCCAGGCCGTTGGCCGCCATGCAGACGGCGTCCACAATGCGGGAAGGCTTCTCGCCAAGATATTCCTCAACATACGCTGCCTCAGTTCCGGAAGCGCCGCGGGAGCCGGCGGGAATGCCGCCACGGTATTTCCCGGTAAGGACCCCGCGGCCAAGCGGGCCCCAGGCCATCAGGCCCAGGCCGGCGTCCTCAAGGGCCGGAATCAGTTCGGCCTCCGCACGGCGTTCAAGGAATGAGTATTCCGTCTGGGCTGCCACCAGCGGCAGGCTGCTGACGGCCGCTGCCTTGGCCGCCTGCCAGCCCCTGAAATTGGAGATGCCGGCGTAGCGCGCGCGCCCGGTCCGGACGGCAAACTCCAGTGCGGACAACGTTTCCTCCAGCGGCACATTGGCGTCCCAGGCCTCCGCGAACCACACATCAACATAGTCCGTGCCCAGCCGCGCCAGGCTCGCGTCCAGGCCGGTGAGCATCGCATTACGCGACGCGTCCACCGCCCGCCGGCCGTCCGGCGTCGTCATTCCCGCCTTGGTGGAGATGGAAACCTCCGTCCGGGACACCACGTCACCCAGGAGAGACCCGATGACAGCCTCAGAACCGCCGCCCGCATAGGACGCGGAAGTGTCCACGTGGCGCCCGCCGGCATCAAGGAAGGTACGCAGCAGTTCGGAGGCGTCCTGTTCGTCGGTTTCTCCGCCCCAGGACCGGGTGCCCAGGGAGAGGGCCGAGACTCGCAATCCACTGTTGCCGACGTAGCGCTGCTGCATAGCAGCTAGCTTACGGGCAGAACGACCGCTGCCATGCCGTAGGGTCTTAGCGTGAACTGGTTTGAAGCGGCCCTGCTGGGCCTAGTGCAGGGACTGACCGAATTTCTACCTATTTCATCAAGCGCACACCTGCGGATCGTGGGAGAGTTCCTCCCCAACGCCGAGGACCCTGGAGCCGCATTCACGGCCATCACCCAGCTCGGCACCGAGACCGCAGTGCTGATCTTCTTTTGGCGGGACATCGTCCGGATCGTGAAGGCATGGGCCGGATCGCTGACGGGGAAAGTGTCGCGGCAGGATCCCAACGCCCGCATGGGGTGGCTGGTCATCCTCGGCAGCCTCCCCATCATCGTCCTGGGGCTGCTTTTCCAGGACCAGATCGAATCAGTCCTCCGCAGCATGTGGCTCGTTGCCACCATGCTGATCGTTTTCGGCCTCGTCCTCGCCGTGGCAGACGCGGTGGGCTCGCAGGAGCGTGACCTCAGCCGGCTGACCTACAAGCACGGCATCCTCTATGGCCTGGCGCAGGCCATGGCGCTGATTCCGGGCGTTTCCCGCTCCGGCGGCACCATCACCGCGGGCCTGCTGATGGGCTACACACGCGAGGCCGCCGCCCGGTACTCTTTCCTGCTGGCCATTCCCGCCGTTTTCGGCAGCGGGCTCTACCAGCTCTACAAAGTGGTGACCAAAGAAGGCATCACCGGCCCGTTCGGGTTGCCGGAAACGGCGCTGGCCACCGTGATCGCACTGGTGGTGGGCTACGTCATCATCGGCTGGTTCCTGAAGTTCGTGTCCACCAGGAGCTACCGGCTCTTCGTCTGGTACCGCATCTTCCTGGGCCTTGCCTTGTACCTCCTGCTCGGTTTCGGCGTCATCAGCGCCTAGGACTAGGCTTGGTCTGTGAAATCCTGGACGACCCGCCCCGTACCTGACCTGCCCGGAAACATGCCCGCCCTTCGGCTGTTCGATACCGCCGCAGGCCGCGAGGTGGCGCTGGAGTCCGAAGCAAGGCCGTCCATGTACGTCTGCGGCATCACTCCCTACGACGCCACCCACATGGGGCACGCAGCCAGCTACGTGGCGTTCGACCTTCTTAACCGTGCGTGGCGGGACGCCGGCGGCGAGGTGTCCTACGTCCAGAACGTCACCGACGTTGACGATCCCCTCCTGGAGCGCGCCACGGCCACGGGCGTCGACTGGCGTGAGCTCGCGGCGGAACAGGTGGAGCTTTTCCAGACGGACATGGAAGCGCTGAACGTCCTGGCACCGGACCACTACGTGGGTGCTGTCGAATCAATCGGACTGATCGTTCCCGAGGTCGAGCGGCTGGTCAGCATGGGCTTGGCGTACACGGTACCGGGTGCCAACGGCGAGCCCGACGGAGACGTCTATTACGACGTCGAGGCGGCCGGGAAGCAGTCGACCGCTCCCGGCGCCTGGACCCTGGGCTCCATTTCCCACCTCGCCGAGGCCCAGATGCTGGAGCTGTTCGCCGAGCGCGGCGGCGACCCCGGACGCGCCGGCAAGCGGCAGGCACTGGACCCCCTGCTGTGGCGGGTTGCCCGCGAAGGTGAACCCAGCTGGCCCGGCGGAAGCCTGGGTGCCGGCCGGCCAGGCTGGCACATCGAATGCACCGTCATCGCCCAGAAGTACCTGCCCTCGCCGTTCACGGTGCAGGGCGGCGGCTCCGACCTCATCTTCCCGCACCACGAGATGGGAGCCGGGCATGCCTTCTCCCTGGCCGGGGTGCCGCTGGCCAAGCACTACGCCCACGCGGGCATGGTGGGGCTGGACGGCGAGAAGATGAGCAAGTCCAAGGGAAACCTGGTGCTGGTCTCAAAGCTGCGGGCGGCAGGGGAGGACCCTGCGGCCATCCGCCTGGCCATCCTCGCCCACCACTACCGCTTGGACTGGTCATGGACGGAGGAAGGCTTCGCGGCAGCAAAGGCAGACCTGGCGGCTTGGCGGCAGGCACTTGGCCACGCCCCGGCCGGGTCCGGCGCCGCCTTGCTGGGCGGGATGCGTGAGGCTCTTGCCGCAGACCTTAACGCCCCTGCTGCGGTGGCCGCCATCTCGCGCTGGGCGCGCGAGGCAAATTCCGACGGCGGTCCGGCCAGTCCACCGGACCAGGAACTCGTGCGGAACGCAGTGGACGCCCTGCTGGGGATCCGACTCTAAGCGTCAGGGCCGGTCCTGGCCCCGCCGCTTAAGGTACCGCTCGAATTCGCGGGCAATCGACTCGCCGCTGGCTTCCGGCAGGTCGGCGGTGTCCTTGGCCTCTTCCAGCTGCCGGACGTACGCGGCGATCTCCGGATCCTCGGTGGCCAGTTCATCCACACCGCGCTCCCACGCGTCCGCTTCCTCTGCCAGTTCATGCGTATCCAGCGGCACCTGCAGCAACTCTTCAATCCGGTGCAGGAGGGCCAGCTGGGCCTTGGGGGAGGGGGCCTGCGCAACGTAGTGCGGAACAGCCGCCCACAGCGAGACCGTGGGAATCCCTGCCAGCAGCGCCACTTCGGAAAGCACGCCCACGATCCCCACAGGACCTTCGTACTGTGAGGCCTCCAGGTTCATCCGCTCCCGCAGCTGGGCATCATCGGAGGACGTGCTTACCGGAATGGGACGGCTGTGCGGAACGTCCGCAAGGAGGGCCCCCACCAACACCACGTAATCGACGTTCAGCGCCTCGGCATGGACCAGGAGTTCCGCGGTGTACGCGCGCCATTTATAGGACGGCTCCGTGCCCTGCACGAAGATGACGTCCACATTGGAGTTTGGCGCACTGGCCTTGTAGATCCGGGTGGAGGGCCATTTGATCTTGCGCTCCCCGGCAGCGTTCCGCCGGACCGTGGGACGCGTGAACTGGAAGTCGTAGTACTCATCGGCGTCAATGGACGCGACCTTCTTGCCGCCCCACAGCTTATTCAGGTAACGCAGCGAATCGCTGGCCGCTTCTCCGGCGTCGTTCCACCCTTCAAAAGCGGCAAGCATCACAGTTACGCGCTGTCCGTCAGCCACTGGCTGCAGGAACCGTTCCCGCTCGGGTCCGGCACCCTGTTCGGCGGTGTCTCCCTCGAAGCTATTCATTTCTTCACCCTACGTCCAAGGAGCGCACTCGTGCAGGGAATGAAGCGCCGCAAATCCCCGGAAGACGATGCAAGAGCCACATTGCCGGGGCCGGCTTCGCCAAGGGCGTACCATGCAGCCCCCGCCCAGGCGGCCCCCGTAGACTGAAGGCATGCGACTGCCAGCCCCCGAAAGCCCGCTCAAAGCCGTCCTCTGGGACATGGACGGAACGATTGTGGACACCGAGCCCTACTGGATCGCAGCAGAGCATGCTCTGGTGGAGGCCCACGGGGGAACCTGGTCCCACGAGCAGGCCATGCAGCTGGTGGGGCAGTCATTGACGTTTTCAGCGGGCCTGCTGCAACAGGCGGGTGTCAAGCTTGAAATCCGGGAGATCATCGACTCGCTCACTGCCGAGGTGATCAGCAGCGTCAGGCAGCAGGTCCCGTGGCGGCCCGGTGCCCGGGAACTCCTGGAGGAGCTGCATCAGGCAGGGGTACGGTGCGCCCTCGTCACGATGTCGGAGGGGCCACTGGCACGGCAGGTGGTGGACAGCCTTCCACGCCCCTACTTCGAGATCCTGGTTACCGGTGACACCGTTGCCCGCGGCAAGCCGCACCCGGAAGCGTACCTCACCGCCGTGGAGTTGCTGCAGGAACGGGACCCGGAGCTCGGGATCCATCACTGCGTGGCACTGGAAGACTCCGTGCCCGGGGTGGCCGCGGCTGTTGCTTCCGGCGTAGCCACCGTGGCGGTTCCGCACATCGTGCCGTTGCCTGACGACGGCAGCTATGCGCTCTGGGAATCCCTCGCCGGCCGGTCGCTTGCCGAGCTTGAGGCCCTGCTGGAACCTGCCCCCGCTGCGGGTTATCCCCGTGGCTGAGCCTGCGGGGCCGGGCCGCCGCGAAGGCATCCCGCTGGGACGCATCGCCGGCGTTCCCGTGGTGCTCGCCTACTCCTGGTTCGTTATAGCCGCCTTCACGGTTATTGCCTACGGTCCGGTCCTGGCGCGGAACAACCCGGCACTGGGTGCCAGTGCCTACCTGGTCGCCTTCGCCTACGCCGTGCTGCTCCTGATCTCCGTCCTGGTCCACGAGCTGGCGCACGCGCTGACCGCAAAGATCTACGGCTGGCCTACCCAGAAGATCGTCCTCAACCTTTGGGGCGGACACACCCAGTTCGAAAGCTTCACGGCGTCCCCCGGCAGGTCCGTCCTGGTGGCACTGGCAGGGCCCGCCGCCAACTTCGTGCTTGCCGGTGGCGCCTGGCTCGTGCTTGCCACGTTCAGCTTGGGAAGTATCGCCGAGATCCTGACCAACATTTTCATGTGGGCCAACTTCCTCATCGGTATCTTCAATGTGCTGCCCGGCCTGCCGCTCGACGGCGGCCGCCTGGTCGAGTCCATTGTCTGGAAAGCCACCGGAAGCCAGGCGAAGGGCACGGTCGCCGCGGGTTGGGGTGGCCGCATCATTGTCCTGGCCATCGCGGCCTGGTTCATTCTCCGGCCGCTCGTGGCCGGGGACGAACCGGACCTCAGCCTCCTTATGATCACGGTACTGGTGGGCAGTTTCCTGTGGATGGGCGCGTCAGCGGCCATCCAGCAGGGGACCCTGCGGGCGCGGCTTCCGCTGGTGAGTGCCGCGGCGCTGTCGACGCCGGCCGCCGGGCTTCCTGCCACGGCGACGGTCCAGGACGCCCTCGCTCTGGGGGCCGCGGCAGGAACCTCCGTCGTGGTGTGCGGGCCGGACGGCCGGCCGCAGGGCGTGGTGGACCCTGCTGCGCTGGCCTCGGTCCCGGAAGCAGCCGCGGCCTCGACCCCGGTGACGGCGGTTTCCTTCCCGCTTGCCCCCGGAGCCTACGTGCCGGAATGGTCCAAAGGCCAGGAGCTGATCCAGTTCCTGTCGCAGCTCGAAGGGCGCCACTACGCCGTCGTTGACCACAATGGCATGGTGACCGGTTTGCTGACCCAGGAGGCCGTCCTTGCGGCCATGACTGGAAAACGTCCGCCGAACGATAGGTACCCGCAGGGCCAGAACCGGTAGAGTTACCTGCCGGTCATGCATTGCCGCCGGGAACCACGACGTCCAAGGACCCAGTGGCCGCGGCACCACAGGTTTACAAGAGCGAGGAAGACATCATGAGCAGCGAAACCGCCGTCAACGACGCCCAGGGAGCAGCACCAACCCATGCTGCCGCCAGCGGCTCGCAGCCGGTGGGTGCTGCCCGTCGCCGCGGCCCCTTCCGGGAAGGCGAACGCGTCCAGTTGACCGACGAGCGGGGACGGATGAACACCATCACCCTCGAACGCGGCGGCGCCTTCCACACCCACCGCGGCTTCCTGAACCATGACGAAATCATCGGCAAGGTGGACGGCTCCGTGGTCGTGAACAATGTGGGCCAGCAGTACCAGACCCTGCGCCCGCTGCTCTCCGACTTCGTCCTCTCCATGCCGCGCGGGGCCGCCGTCGTCTATCCCAAGGATGCCGGCCAGATCGTCACCATGGCTGACATCTTCCCCGGGGCACGCGTAGTGGAGGCGGGCGTCGGCTCAGGCGCTCTGTCCATTTCCCTGCTCCGCGCCGTCGGCGACAACGGCTACCTGCATTCGTTTGAACGCCGCGAGGAGTTCGCGGACATCGCCCGTGGAAACGTCGAGACCATCTTCGGCGGACCGCACCCGGCATGGCAGGTTTCCCTCGGGGACTTCCAGGAGGAAGTGGTCAAGGCCGAGGCGCCCGGCTCCGTGGACCGTGTGGTCCTGGACATGCTGGCACCCTGGGAGTGCCTGGACGCCGTCGCCACAGTCCTGGCACCGGGCGGTGTCTGGATCAACTATGTGGCCACGGTGACCCAGCTTTCCCGCACCGCGGAAGCCATCCGTGCCGACGGCCGCTTCACCGAACCGGATGCCTGGGAATCGCTGGTCCGCGGCTGGCACCTCGAGGGCCTTGCCGTCCGCCCCGACCACCGGATGGTGGCCCACACAGGATTCCTGCTGGTCACCCGGCGGCTCGCCGACGGCGTCACCGGCATTTCGGTCAAGCGCCGCCCCTCCAAGACCGAATTCAACGAAGACGACGTGAATGCCTGGACTCCCGGCGCCGTAGGGGAGCGGGCTGTGTCAGACAAGAAGCTCCGCCGTGCCGCCCGCGACGCGATCGCGGGGACGAACGTCGTTGACACCCCCGAGGTCACGAACTAGTCCAGATTTCGAGAGTCTCCATCCCTACCCGCCTTCTTGGGACTAATGTCTTAAGAGAAGCGCAGGAAGGGGCTGATACATCATGGAGACACCAAACCAGGACTCCGGACGTACACCGGCAGAGCAGTCTGCCGCCAACGACCTCTCGGTTGCTGACCGCCAGGTCAACATACTTCGGGACAAGCTCAGGCACATCGACCGCCAGCTCGCAGCGGCAACGCAGAACAACTCGAAGCTGGTCAGCATGCTTGAGACTGCGAAGGCAGAGATCCTCCGCCTGAAGAACGCCCTCGACCAGGAAGGGCAGCCGCCCTACAGCTTCGGCACCATCCTCCAGATCAACCCGAAGCGGCAGCCCTCGCCGGGCAGCAGCGGCCAGGCTGCCACCGAGGAATCTGTGGACATCTTCAACGCGGGGCGGAAGATGCGTGTGGGCGTCAGCCCGCTGGTCAACATCAACCAGCTCGCAGTGGGGCAGGAAGTCCTCCTCAATGAGGCACTGCTGATCGTCGCCGGTCTCGGGTATGAACGCGCCGGCGAGCTGGCCACCCTGAAGGAGATGCTGGGACGCGACCGTGCCCTGGTGGTTGGCCGGGCCGACGAAGAGCGCGTGGTCCGGCTGTCCGGCGCCCTCCTGGCGGAAAAGCTCCGGGTGGGCGACGCCCTCTCGGTGGATTCGCGGACCGGCTACGCCCTGGAAAAAGTGCCGCGCTCCGAAGTGGAAAACCTGGTCCTCGAAGAAGTTCCGGACATCACCTACGAGGACATCGGGGGCCTGGGCCCGCAGATCGAACAGATCCGCGACGCCGTCGAGCTGCCGTTCCTGCACCCCGACCTGTACCGGGAGCACGGATTGAAGGCCCCCAAGGGCATCCTGCTGTACGGCCCTCCGGGCTGCGGCAAAACGCTCATCGCCAAGGCCGTGGCCAATTCCTTGGCCGCGCGGGCCGCCGAGCGCTCCGGAAACGTCGACCTGAAGAGCTACTTCCTGAACATCAAAGGACCGGAGCTCCTGGACAAGTACGTCGGCGAAACGGAGCGGCACATCCGCCTGATCTTCTCCCGTGCGCGGGAAAAGGCGTCCGATGGCAGCCCGGTGGTGGTGTTCTTTGACGAAATGGATTCGCTCTTCCGCACCCGCGGCACGGGCATCTCGTCCGACGTCGAAACCACGATCGTGCCCCAGCTCCTGAGTGAGATCGACGGCGTGGAGCGGCTCGACAACGTCATCGTCATCGGCGCCTCCAACCGTGAGGACATGATCGACCCCGCGATCCTGCGGCCCGGCCGCCTGGACGTGAAGGTCAAGATCCAGCGGCCCGATGCCGAAGCCGCCGCCGACATCTTCAACAAATACATCACCCCGGACCTGCCCTTCCACGAATCGGACCTGGCCGAACACAACGGGGACGTCCAGGCCACCGTGGATGCCATGGTGCAGCGCACCGTGGAGGCCATGTACTCCACGGACAAGTCCAACGAGTTCCTTGAGGTCACCTACGCCAACGGTGACACCGAGATGCTCTACTTCAAGGACTTCAACTCCGGTGCCGTGGTCCAGAACGTGGTGGACCGGGCCAAGAAGTACGCCATCAAGGACCTGTTGACCACCCGCCAAAAGGGGCTGCGAATCGAGCACCTGCTGCGCGCGGTGGTTGACGAGTTCCGCGAGCACGAGGACATGCCCAACACCACCAATCCCGACGACTGGGCACGCATCTCGGGCAAGAAGGGTGAGCGCATCACCTACATCCGCACCATCGTCCAGGGCAAGGCCGGGCAGGAGCCCGGCAAGTCGATTGAGACTATGCCCACTACGGGACAATATCTATGACCGGAGCACAGGGACCCGCCGCGGGGGAAAGACTCCCCGTCGGCGGGGCGATGCGGGTCATGGGGGCCGAGACCGAATACGGGATCCATGCCCCCTCCGCACCTTCCGCCAATGCCACCATGATGAGCGCCCGGGTAGTGCAGGCGTACGCCCAGGTCACCCGGCAGCGAGCCGCCGGCGGCGCGGAAACACGGTGGGACTACACGGATGAAGAGCCCCTGCATGATGCCCGCGGCTGGACGGTGGACCGCGGTGCCGCCCACCCCAGCCAGCTGACCGACCAGCCACCGGTGCTCGACGCCGAGGCGGTCGCCCTGGCGTACGGGCGCGAAGAACTCGAACTCGACGGGCAGGACGAATCAGGCACCCTCCTGATGAACATGGTCCTGGGCAACGGCGCACGGCTCTATGTCGATCATGCACATCCTGAATACTCCAGCCCGGAAGTGACCAATCCCCGGGACGCTGTGGCATGGGACGCTGCCGGCGACCTCGTGGCGTTGGCTGCCGTGCGCAGGCTGGCAGCGGATCCTGCCCTGCCTCCCGTGAACCTGTACAAGAACAACACTGACAACAAATCCGTGTCCTACGGGTCGCACGAAAACTACCTCATGCCCCGCTCTGTACCGTTCGGGGATATTGTGCGCGGGTTGACTCCATTCTTTGTCAGCCGCCAGGTCATCTGCGGGGCCGGCCGGGTGGGGATCGGGCAGGACAGTGGCATTCCGGGTTTCCAGATCAGCCAACGGGCTGACTTCTTCGAAGCCGAAGTGGGCCTGGAAACCACCATCCGCAGGCCCATCATCAACACCCGGGACGAGCCCCACTCCACCGCGGACAAATACCGGCGGCTGCACGTGATCATCGGCGACGCCAACCTCAGCCAGGTCTCCAACTACCTTAAGTTCGGGACCACAGCCCTGGTGCTCAGCCTCATCGAGGCGGGACTGGCACCCAGGATCGAAGTCCACGAACCGGTCACGGCCCTCAAAACGGTGAGCCACGATACCTCGCTGACAGCCAGGCTCCGGCTGGTCGACGGCAGGCGGGCGACCGCCCTGGACCTCCAATGGATGTACCACGAGGCAGCCGCCAAGCTTGCCCAGGACACCGGGGTGGGGGACGCAGTGGACGGGGACGGGCACACTCACGAGGTCCTGGAACGGTGGGCCACCGTCCTGACCCAGCTCGACAGTGACAGGGCGGCCGCAGCCTCCTCGGTCGAGTGGCTCGCCAAGCTGTCCCTGCTGGAGGGCTACCGGCAGCGCGACGGACTGGAATGGAGCGATGCCCGGTTGGGGCTGGTGGACCTCCAATGGGCCGATATCAGGCCCGAGAAAGGCCTGTATTACAGGCTTCTGGCCCGGGAACGGATGCAGAGGGTGGTGGCGGACTCCGCCATCGCCGCGGCAGTATCGGAACCGCCGGCAGATACCCGGGCGTTCTTCCGCGGCAAGTGCATCAGCAGCTTCGGCAAGGATGTGGTGGGCGCAAGCTGGGACTCCGTGATCTTCGACGTCCCGGGGTACGGACGGCTCCAGCGCGTGCCCACCCGGGAGCCGCTCAGGGGAACGAAAACCCTGACCGGAGCGTTGTTCGAGCGCTACCGGGAAGCGGGCCCGTTCCTCGGTGAGCTGCTGGGACACAACACCGCTCCGCCTGCGGCGTAAACCGCGCCGGACGGCCCGTCCCGTGGCAGGATGGGCATATCAGGGGATCCGCCGGATCCGCTGGAAGTAACAGGGAGGGATACCAATGGCAGGCCAGGAGCAGCAGCAGCCGCAGTCACGCGACAGCCAGGTCGACGACGACATTCCCGAGGCACCCCCGGCACCGCCCGAGGCGCAGGCCTCGGCCTCGACAGAAGGCGTGGACGACCTGCTCGACGAGATCGACGGCGTTCTGGAATCCAACGCCGAGGAGTTCGTCCGGGCATTCGTTCAAAAGGGCGGCCAGTAACCGGGACCGCAGGGTGGCGGAAGCCGCGGACGGCCGAAATCTGTACCGACGTTGAAGTACCACGTACAAGGAGTGCATGAGTGCAGGAATCAACCGCCAACCAGGTAGCCGCCAACGCCACCTCGTCCTTTACCGAACACCTGCAACGGGACCGGCCGGAGCTTTTGCCCTTCACCCGGTCCCTCCAGGGCGGCGCGTCAGGTGCCGCCCCGGTGCAGGTTCCGCACGCCACCACCATCGTCGCCATGGGTTACGACGGCGGTGTCCTGATGGCGGGGGACCGGCGGGCCACCATGGGGAATGTCATCGCCAGCAGGCACATCGAGAAGGTCTTTCCTGCTGACCGCTTCTCGGTGCTGGGCATCGCCGGAACAGCCGGCATAGCCATCGACCTGACCCGGCTGTTCCAGGTTGAACTCGAGCACTACGAAAAAATCGAAGGAACCCAGCTCAGTCTCGAAGGCAAGGCCAACCGGCTGGGCGCCATGATCCGTGGCAACCTTCCCATGGCGCTGCAGGGCCTTGCGGTGGTCCCGCTCTTCGCGGGGTTCGACACCAGCGCCGGTGTCGGCCGGCTGTTTTCCTACGACGTCACCGGCGGCCGGTACGAGGAACACGAACACCACACCGTCGGATCCGGCTCCGTCTTCGCCAGAGGGGCCCTGAAGAAGCTCTGGCGTCCAAACCTTAGTGCCGCGGAGGCACTGTCTGTCGCGGTGGAAGCCCTGTACGACGCCGCCGACGACGATTCCGCCACCGGCGGCCCTGACACCGTGCGGCAGCTGTGGCCGGTTGTCTTTACTGTTGACAGCACTGGCGCCCGGCGGGTTCCCGACGTTGAACTGGCAGCTGCTTCAAGAAATGTCATCGAAGCCCGAACCATCGCCGGACGGGAGGCCTGAGATGACCCAGCAGTTCTATGTTTCGCCCGAACAATTAATGAAGGACCGCGCGGATTTCGCGCGGAAGGGCATCGCCCGCGGCAGGTCGGTGGTGGTCATCAGCTGCGCGGACGGCATCGCGCTCGTGGCGGAGAACCCCTCACCGTCGCTGCACAAGATCGGGGAGATCTACGACAAGATTGCCTTCGCGGCCGTGGGTAAGTACAACGAATTCGAAAGCCTGCGGCAGGCAGGCGTGCGCTATGCGGATGTCCGCGGATACTCCTACGACCGTGAGGACGTCACTGCACGGGGACTGGCAAGCGTCTACGCGCAGAGCCTCGGCGCGGTTTTCACCGCGGAGCAGAAACCCTTTGAGGTGGAACTTGCAGTTGCCGAAGTTGGCCCCTCCCAGGCTGAGGACCACTTGTACCGGCTGACGTTTGACGGGTCCATTGCCGACGAACACAGTTTCGTCGTGATGGGCGGGCAGGCGGAGAGGGTGTCATCGGCCATCGAGGCAGGGTGGCAGGCCTCGCTCGGCTTCGCCGACGCTGTCCGGCTGGCGCTGAAGGGTCTCACTCCGGTCCAGGAGGGAGACCAGCCAGCCACGACGTTGCCGCCCAGCGCTCTCGAGGTGGCGGTCCTGGACCGGCTTTCCGAAAGCTCGCGCGGCTCCCGGCGGGCCTTCCGCAGGCTCAACGCTGCGGACATCACAGCACTGCTGGCCTAGGAGGACCAATGGACAAGAGAATCTTCGGCATCGAAACCGAATTCGGGATCTCATACTCGAGCCCCGACTCCAGGCCTCTTGCTCCTGAGGAGGTGGCCCGGTACCTCTTCCGCAAGGTTGTCAGCTGGGGACGTTCGTCCAATGTCTTCCTCACCAACGGCTCCCGGCTGTACCTGGACGTTGGGTCCCATCCCGAGTACGCCACCGCTGAATGTGACGACCTCGCCCAGCTGATCGCCCATGACCGTGCCGGCGAACTCATCCTCGATGACCTGGTGGACGAGGCCCAGGCGCGGCTGGCCGCGGAGGGGTTCAACGGGACCGTGTACCTCTTCAAGAACAACACCGACTCGGCCGGCAACTCGTACGGCAGCCACGAGAACTACCTGATCCCGCGGCGCGGCGAGTTTTCCCGGCTGGCCGAGATCCTCATCCCGTTCCTGGTGACCCGCCAGCTCATCGCCGGGGCAGGGAAAATCCTGAAGACTCCCCACGGCGCCACCTACGCCTTCTCCCAGCGCGCCGACCACATCTGGGAGGGTGTTTCCTCAGCCACCACACGGTCCCGCCCCATTATCAACACCAGGGATGAGCCGCACGCCGACGCAGAGTTCTACCGGCGGCTGCATGTCATCGTGGGCGACTCCAACATGTCCGAAGCGACCGCCCTGATGAAGGTCGGAACCGTGGACCTGGTCCTGCGCATGATCGAAGCCGGCGTCATCATGCGCGACATGCGGATGGAGAACCCGATCCGCAGCATCCGTGAAATCTCCCATGACCTCAGCGGCCGGGCGCTGGTCCGCCTGGCGAACGGACGCCAGCTGACCGCGCTGGAAATCCAGCAGGAATACCTCACGAAGGTCACCGCCTTCATTAAGGAACACGGCGCCCACAACCCGCACGTCCCGCTGATCCTCGATCTCTGGGAACGCACGCTGCATGCAATCGAAAGCGGCGATACCAAGGCCATCGATACCGAGATCGACTGGGCCATCAAAAAGAAGCTCATGGACAACTACCGGGAGCGCCACAACCTGAACCTTGATGCGCCACGCGTCGCCCAACTCGATCTGACCTACCACGACATCTCCCGCAGCCGGGGCCTTTTCTACCTGCTGCAGTCCCGCGGCGCGGTGCGCCGGATCGTGGATGACACCGTCATTAAGAGCGCGGTGGACGCCCCGCCGCAGACAACGCGGGCGAAGCTCCGCGGTGACTTTGTCCGCCGTGCCCAGGAACTGGGGCGTGACTACACGGTGGACTGGGTGCACCTGAAGCTCAACGACCGGGCCCACCAGACCATCCTCTGCAAGGACCCGTTCCGCAGTGTCGATGAGCGCGTCGACGCGCTCCTCGACTCCATGGGCTGAGCGGCTCCGGGCTGGCGTCCAGCTTGAGGGTCTATTCTGGATAAGGTCCTTTTTCCGGGGACCTGCCACGATGCTGTCCGCTGCCAGGCGGGACGTCGTATCCACCCTGCCCCAACGAAAGTTTCTTACGTGCGCCGACTACTAGCAATCCTTCTTCCCGGCCTGCTGCTGCTCACCGCCTGTGGAGGCCAGAGCTCCCAGCCGGAGCCCACCAGCCAGTCCGCCGGGGAGACTGCAAAGTTCGACTCCCTCAAACTGACCGACAATGGGGACAAAAAGGCCCCGGGCGTGGAATTCGAAAAGCCCTTGACTGTCACCGAACCGACCATCAAGGTGGTTTCCCAAGGCAGCGGCGACACCGTCAAGGCGAACCAGGTTGCCAAGATTTCGATCCTGGCCCTGAACGGTTCCGACGGCTCCCAGCTCGAAGACACTTTCCCCAACGAACCCGAATCGCTTGAGCTGAACGATGAGCTCAAGACCTCCAGCGCGGTCATCTACAACGCCTTCGTGGGCGCGAAGGTCGGGTCCAGCCTGGCACTGGCCGTTCCCGGGCAGCAGAGTGCGCCCGCCAGCGCTGCCCCGTCCGATGCCGCCACCCCGAGTCCCAGCGCAGCAGCCGAGCCCTCCCAGCTGCTGATTATCAAGGTACTGTCCGCCGCGGATGCCACACCTGTCCTCGACAAGCCGCAGGGCGAGACGGTCACCCCGCCGGCGGGACTTCCCGCCGTGACGGAAAAGGACGGTGTCCCGGAAATCAACGTCCAGGGCGCCGCAGCCCCCACCGCACTGGTATCCCAGGACCTGATCAAGGGCACCGGTGCAACGGTGAAGGAGTCCGATACCCTGACAGTCAACTACGTGGGTGTCAACCTCGACGGCGGCACCAAGTTCGACTCGAGCTTTGACCGGGGCCAGCCGGCAACGTTCCCCCTCACCGGTGTCATCAAGGGCTGGACGCAGGGCCTGGCCGGCAAGACGGTAGGCTCACGCGTCCTGCTGGTCATCCCGAAGGACCTGGCCTACGGCGACGCCGGCCAAGGCGAAGCCAAGGGCGACCTGGTGTTCGTAGTGGACATCCTCGGGGTCAAGTAGCAAGACTTACAACAGATGCCGCATTACCGCGCGGCACCCTTCAGCACAGACACAGAGGAGAAAGCATGTCGTTTGGACAGCGGGAATTCGACCGCCAGAAGCCCGAAATCGATTTTCCGGAAGGCGACGTCCCCACGGAACTGGTCATCACCGACCTTATTGAGGGCGAAGGCCGCGAAGCCAAGGCGGGGGACACCGTCTCCACCCACTACGTCGGCGTCGCTTGGTCCACGGGCGAAGAGTTTGACGCTTCCTGGGGCCGCGGTGCACCGCTGGACTTCCGCGTCGGCGTCGGGCAGGTCATCCAGGGCTGGGACCAGGGACTGCTGGGCATGAAGGTGGGCGGCCGCCGCCGCCTCGAGATCCCCTCCGAGCTGGCCTACGGCTCCCGTGGCGCCGGCGGGGCAATCGCCCCCAACGAGGCCCTGATCTTCGTTGTGGACCTCGTCGGCATCCGCTGACCACTTCCATCAGCAGCACCAGGCGCGGCAGCACCGGGAACCATCCCGGTGCTGCCGCGCTTTCTACGTTCACCCGGGGAGTTTAGTAACGTAGCCAACGTGTCCGTACCCCGCACTGAACGACTCCTGAACTTGCTGATTGCGTTGCTGAACACCCGTTACGGGCTCCGCCGCAGTGAACTGCGCGAAAAGGTCTACCACGACACTTCGGGCAACGATGTGGCCTTCGGGCGCATGTTCGAACGGGACAAGAACGACCTGCGGGACATGGGATTCGAGGTTGAAACGTTGACGGACCTCGGTTGGAGCGAAGACGATCCCGCCACCACCCGCTACCGGATCGGCAAGGAATCCAACCGGCTCCCGGACGTCCAGCTCGGACCCGAGGAATGGACCGTACTGCTGCTGGCCGCCCAGCTCTGGGAACGGGCCGCGCTGGGAACGGCAGCCCGCAGCGCAGTGCGGAAACTTCAGGCGTCGAGCCGCCTCGCGGACGTCGAGCTACCGGCCGGTGTGCAGCCCCGGATCAAGCCTGCCGGACAGGCTTTCGACGACATCGTCGCCGCCATGCACGCCAGGCATCCGGTCACCTTCACGTACCTTGCCGGCAGTACCGGGAAGGAAGAACCGCGCACCGTCGAGCCCTGGGGGCTCGGCAGCCGCTTCGGACAGTGGTACCTGGTGGGCCACGACCGCGGACGGAACGCGGTCCGCTATTTCCGGCTTTCCCGGATGACGAGCGCCGTCACCACCCTGCCCAGGGAACGCTACTCGCCGCCAGCGGGCTTCAATATCCGCGAGGAACTGGACCGGCTTCCCGAATTGCCGCTCCGCACCGCCGTCGTGGACGTCAAGGCAGGGCGCCTGCTGGCACTTCGCGGCCGGGCAGTGGATGCCCTGCCGGGTGCGGCGCTTGGCGGTCCCGCCGAGGGCTATGACCGGCTCAGCCTGGAGTACCGCGATCCTGAGGTGCTGGCGGAGGAACTGGCGTCCTACGGGCCCGACGCCGTGGCCGTCGCCCCTGCCGAACTCACCGGCGCGGTCCGGCGCCGGCTGCGCTCTGCGGCCGACTTCAGCGCGTCACCCGTACCCGACTATGCGTTTACCGGTACCCGCCCGCGGACGGCCGCCAAGGGCACCTCCGAGGACCAGCTCAGGCGCATGCTCCAACTGGTCCCCTTCCTGGTGCACAACCAGGGCCTTCACATCCAGGAGGTGGCCACGCACTTCGGTGTCAGCAGGGACCAGCTGGAAGCGGACCTTCGCATCCTGATCTGCACCGGCTTGCCTGAGGGCTATCCCGATGACCTGCTGGACATCCAGTGGGAGGACGACCATGTCTTCATCACCCAGGACCTGGACCTAAAGAAGCCTGTCCGGTTCACCGTCGAGGAAGCCTGCGCCCTCCTGACCGGACTCGAAACCCTCAACGGCCTCCCGGACCTTCCCGGCGGCGGCGCCTTGCAATCCGTCACGCTGAAACTGCTGGCAGCGGCAGGCGAAGAGGGCCTCCGCGCCGCTTCCCTTGCAGGGCCCCAGGTGGCACCCGCCGACGCCGCCACCCATGCCACCGTACGCCGGGCCATCGAATCACGTTCGCAGCTCCATCTCACGTACCTCTCGCCCCAGCGTGACGCAGTCACCGAGCGCGACGTGGATCCCTTGCGGCTCTATTCGCTGGACAACACCTGGTATTTCGAAGCATGGTGCCACCGGGTGGACGGGCTGCGGAACTTCCGCCTGGACCGGATACAGGACGTGCACCCTAACGGCGCGCCCAGCACGTCGGTGTACCCGCCTGCCGGGGGCGTGCCTGCCAAGCTTTTCACCGCGAACGACGACGACACGACCGTCACGCTTCAGCTCACCCGCCAGGGGCGCGGGCTTGCGGACGACTATTACGCCGAGCGCACCGCGGAACTTCCCGACGGCGGCCTGGTAGCCGACATTCGGTTCGGCAACACCGCCTGGCTGCCAATGTTCGTGGCCCAGCACGGCGGCGCGGCAAGGATCCTGGCACCCGCCGACCTGGCACAGGCCGCGCAGGACTGGCTCGCGGCCTCGCTGGCGCTGTACGGCGGATAGACTTTCGAGCATGCCTTGGTGGTCCTGGATCCTGATATGGGTGGCGCTTGTTGCGCTGTCGCTGCTGTTCTATGTCTTGTTGGGCATCCGCCTGTTCCGCCAGTTCATGGCCACCGTCAAGGACCTGGGCGAGGCCGGCAGCAAACTCGGCAGGCTCGGTCCCGTGGACCAGCAGCCGGAGCCCGACGACGGAAAACAGGCCGTGCCCGGCTCCGCTGTTTTTGCCTCACCCGCACTCATGCGACATGATTACGAGGCATCCAGATCCAAGAGGCGCGAAGAACGCCGCCGCCGGCGGGTTCAGCGCAAAAAGGACCGGGGCCAGCCACAGGCACTCGGAGATCTCGACTTCACATAGAAGTAGGATGTATTTAGAGGAAAGGATTTCCCGTGGGAAGACTCTTTGATGGCCCTTGGCCCATCGTCATTATTATCGTTGTTGCTTTGCTTCTCTTTGCAGCGCCCAAGCTCCCGGCCATGGCCCGCAGCCTCGGACAGTCCATGCGGATCATCAAGTCCGAGGTCAAGGAAATGAAGAACGACGGCAAGACCGAATCCACCGATGCCAGCGGCCCGGTGGAAGGCACCATCGTGAACCACCCCAAGGCGAAGCCAGGTGAGCCGACAGACGGCACCGACGTTCCGCCGTCGAACCGCGCCTGACCTCCAGTGGCACTGTCGCGGTCCCGTAAAGCCAATCCCGAGGGGCGGATGTCCCTTTGGGAGCACCTCAAGGAGCTGAAGAACCGGCTTATCAAGTCGGCAATCGGCGTCGTCATTGGCGGCATTGGGGGCTGGATTCTTTACGACCCGCTGCTGAAGGCACTGGCCGAACCGGTCAACCGGATCTCGGATGAGACCGGAGGCCTCGCGGCCATCAACTTCGGCACCATCGCATCGCCGTTCGACTTCAAGCTCCAGATGTCGCTGCTCATCGGGGCAGTCATCTCCAGCCCCATCTGGATCTACCAGCTCTGGGCGTTTATCACCCCGGGGCTGACGTCCAAGGAACGGCGCTACACCCTGGGCTACATGGCGGCGGCCATCCCGCTGTTCCTGGCCGGAATCTGGGTGGGCTGGCAAGTGGTACCGCAGGTAGTTCACGCACTGACCCAGTTCACGCCGGAGGGCTCCTCCAGCGTCATCGACGCGCGCACGTACATTGAATTCGTGACCCGGATGGTGCTCGTCCTCGGCATCGCGTTCCTGGTCCCGGTGGTGCTGGTGGGCGTCAACATGGCAGGACTGGTCTCCGGCCGCACCATCCTCAAGGCCTGGCGCATCACTGTTTTCCTTGTGTTCGTCCTGGCGGCCATCGCCGCGCCGGGCGCGGACGCCATTTCCATGTTCATGCTGGCCGGTCCGCTCCTCGTGCTGTTCTTTGCTGCGATTGGCATCTGCATCATGAACGACAAACGCCGCGCGCGCCGCCAGTCCCGGCAGGCCGAGGAGACCGAGGCCACGGCCGATATCGCCACCCCGAGCAGTGAGCTAAAGAACCTCTAGGCTGCCGTTAGGCTAGGACTATGTCCTCCACCTCCGGGCCGGCCTCCTCCGGGCCCACCGATCCCGAAGAGCTGTCACCTGCTGAACGGTACCGGGCCAGCGCCGAGCGCAGGGCCGAGGCAGCCACCTATCTTGGGTCGTTCACCCGGACCCTCGATTTCGAACTTGACGACTTCCAGCGGCAGGCATGCCGCTCGCTGCAGGACGGCAGGGGAGTCCTGGTCGCTGCCCCCACCGGCGCAGGCAAGACCATCGTGGGGGAGTTCGCCATCTACCTGGCCCTGCAGCGGGGCCTGAAGGCTTTCTACACCACCCCCATCAAGGCACTGAGCAACCAGAAGTTCACTGAACTCACCGCCAAGTACGGGGCAGACAACGTCGGCCTGCTGACCGGGGACACCAGCATCAACGGGGACGCGCAGGTGGTGGTCATGACCACCGAGGTCCTGCGGAACATGCTCTACGCAGACTCGGCCACCCTGGATGACCTGGGCTACGTGGTCATGGACGAGGTGCACTACCTCGCCGACCGTTTCCGCGGCGCCGTCTGGGAAGAGGTCATCATCCACCTGCCCAGCGAAGTGCAGGTGGCCTCGCTGAGCGCCACTGTTTCGAACGCTGAGGAATTCGGCGCCTGGCTGGACACCGTTCGCGGGGATACGGACATCATCGTGTCCGAGCACCGGCCCGTGCCGCTGTGGCAGCACGTCATGGTGGGCCGCCAGATCATGGATCTCTTCGCCGGCGAAACCACGTTCGACGAGATCGCCCCGCCGGTGGAACCCGGTGACTCCGACTCCGAGCGCACCACCACGCAGCGGGGAACCTCCAAGGGCCGCGGTTTCGACGTCAACCCGGACCTGCTCGCGGTAGCTCGCAGCGAAAGCCAGCAAGGTTATCGCAGCAGCCCGGCCGGCCGGGGCCAGCGGGGGCGGCGCGGAAACGACCGTCCGGGCCGCGGGGCAGAACCCACGGGTGTCCGCCGGGCAAGCCGTCCGCAGGTGATCGCCAGCCTGGACCGCATGGACCTGCTGCCCGCCATCACCTTTATTTTTTCCCGCGCCGGGTGCGAGGCGGCCGTGGCCCAGTGCGTGTCATCCGGGCTGTGGCTCACCACTGAGAAAGAGCAGCGCATCATCGCCCAACGGGTTGATGAAGCGGGACAGGACATTCCGCCGGACGATCTCGACGTCCTGGGTTTCTGGACCTGGCGGGACGGTCTCTTGCGCGGCTTCGCCGCCCACCACGCCGGAATGCTGCCCACCTTCAAGGAAGTGGTGGAAAAGTTGTTCGCCGACGGCCTGGTCAAGGCTGTCTTCGCGACGGAGACGCTGGCACTGGGCGTCAACATGCCCGCCCGTTCAGTGGTGCTGGAGAAACTGGACAAGTTCAACGGCGAAGCCCACGTGGACATCACCGCGGGGGAGTACACGCAGCTCACCGGCCGTGCCGGCCGGCGCGGCATCGATATCGAGGGCCATGCCGTGGTGTTGTGGCAGCCCGGCACGGACCCGACGGCGGTCGCCGGCCTGGCGTCCCGGCGTACCTATCCCTTGAACTCGAGCTTCCGTCCCACCTACAACATGAGCATTAACCTGCTCGCCCAGTTCGGCCGGGCCAGGGCACGGGAGATCCTGGAATCCTCCTTCGCGCAATTTCAGGCCGACCGTTCCGTGGTAGGCCTGGCACGGCAGGTCCGGAGCAGGGAAGAGTCGCTGGCCGGTTACGCAAAATCCATGACCTGCCACCTGGGCGACTTCACCGAGTACGCCCGACTGCGCCGGGAGCTTTCCGACGCCGAGAACGCAACATCGCGCACCAAGTCCCGCATGCAGAAGTCCCTCTCCGATGACTCCCTGGCGCGCCTGCTGCCCGGCGACGTGGTGAATGTCCCTGCCGGACGCGCCCCGGGGCCCGCCGTCGTCCTAAGTTCGGACCATGGCAGCCGTGAACCGCGGCCCGCCGTCCTCACGCTCGACAGCCAGCTCCGCAGGATCGGCATTGACGATCTTGAGGGCCCCATCGCCCCCGTGACGCGGATCCGGATCCCCAAGTCCTTCAACGCCAAGGTGCCCAAGTCACGGCGGGACCTCGCCTCCTCGGTGCGTAATGCCTTGCGTGAGAACCGGCCGCCGGCACCGGGCCAGAACCGAAACCAGGATTTCGGCCGTGGCGCGGCGCTCCCCAACCAGGAAAAGCGCATCGCGGACCTTCGCCGGGCCCTGCGCTCCCATCCCTGCCACGGCTGCAGCGAACGCGAAGACCACGCGCGCTGGTCCGAGCGGTGGTGGAAGCTGCGGCGGGAAACCGATGGCCTGGTCCGCCAGATCCAAGGACGGACCAACACCATCGCCAAGACCTTTGACCGGGTGTGCGACGTCCTGTCCGCGTACGGCTACCTCGAGGACGCGGACGACGGCGGTCTGCGCATCAGCCGCGACGGGCAGCGGCTGCGCCGGATCTACGGTGAGAAGGACCTGTTGATCTCCCAGGCCTTGCGGCTGGGTGCCTTCGACGACCTCGACGCCGCCGAGGTTGCTGCCCTGGCCAGCGCGCTGGTCTACCAGGCCAAACGCGAAGACCGGGGGCTCCGGCCACGCATGCCCAGTGTCTCCCTCGAAACCGCTGTGGACATCGTGGTCAGGGAGTGGTCCGTCCTGGAGGACGTGGAGGAGGAGAACAAGCTCCCGCTCACGGGCGAACCGGAGCTGGGCCTCGTCTGGCCAATCTACAAATGGGCGCGGGGGCGCCACCTCCAGGATGTCCTCAGCGGAACAGACCTCGCAGCCGGGGACTTCGTCCGCTGGGTCAAGCAGGTAGTGGACCTGCTTGACCAGTTGGCCAAGATCCCAGGACTGGATCCGCGCCTGGCCCGGCTGTGCGCCGAGGCCATCTCCTTGATCCGCCGCGGCGTCGTGGCCTATTCCTCCGTCCTCTGATTCGTCAATGCCGGCCCCGGCCGGCCCGTTCCACCCCAGGAGCCTGCCCAGCATGACCCTTCCCGATGGCCTGCCCATGTCCCGCCCCAAGCCCGTGCTGTACCGCAACGGGTCCGTTTATACCGCCGCTGACCCCTTCGCCACCGCCGTCCTCATCGACGGTGACACCGTGGCCTGGGTCGGATCCGAGCAGGCCGCGTCCTCCATTGCGGACGGCTCCATGGAGGTCATCGACTTGCGGGGCGCTTTGGTCACACCGGGCTTTGTGGACTCCCACACGCACCTGACCGAAACCGGGATCGCCCTGGAGTCACTGCAGCTGGGGGAGGTGGGGTCGGCACGGGGGCTGCTCGACGCCGTGGCATCAGCACCCGGCGACGGTCCCGTCCTGGGCCACGGCTGGGATGAAACAACGTGGGATGACGCCACGCTGCCCACCGCCGAGGAACTGGAACGGGCCTCGGGAGGCAGGCAGGTCTATCTGTCACGGGCGGATGTGCATTCGGCGTTGGTTTCGGCGTCACTGGCGCAGGCGGCTGACCTGCGCGGCAAGGACGGGTACGACGGCGGCGGGCAGGTGACGCGGGCAGCCCACACGGCTGCGCGG
This sequence comes from Arthrobacter sp. E70, assembly GCF_058266945.1. Taxonomy (NCBI): domain Bacteria; kingdom Bacillati; phylum Actinomycetota; class Actinomycetes; order Micrococcales; family Micrococcaceae; genus Arthrobacter; species Arthrobacter sp. E70. The sequence goes on from NZ_JBYQFR010000002.1 coordinate 56,141, forward strand.
CTGGCCACGCGGCGGTTGCCGCAGGAGACGCTGCGGCGTCACCAGGCCCGTGCCCTGGCCGAGGCGTCCGCCAACGGATACGTTGCCCTGGCCGAGATGGGTGCGCCCCACATCGGCGGCGCAGACGACCTGCGGCTGGCGGCCGGCTGGAATACGGACGGTGCCGGGTCACAGCCGTATCCCGAAGTCTTGCCGTATTGGGGGGAACTGGTGGCCTCCGAGGAACAGGCCCGCGGCCTCGTCGACCAGTTCGGCTTCGGAATCCGGGGCCTCGCCGGAGACCTGACCATCGACGGATCCCTTGGATCCCGCACTGCTGCCCTCCGCGAAGTATACGAAGACGCGCCAGGGGGGCGGGGCAGCCTGTACTTGGACGTGGAACAGGCTGCCGCGCACCTTGCCGCTTGTTCCCTCGCAGGCATCCAGGGCGGGTTCCACGTCATCGGCGATGCAGGCCTGGACGTTGCGCTGGCAGCCCTGGACCGTGCCGCGCAGGAAGTGGGCGAGCAGCGGGTGCGTGCAGCAGGCCACCGCCTCGAACATGTCGAGATGGTCGATGCCGCCGCGATAGAGAAGCTGGCCCGCTATTCGGTCACAGTCAGCGCGCAGCCTGCGTTTGATGCGGCCTGGGGCGGCCCCGGCGGCCTGTACGAACGAAGGCTGGGGGACCGAAGCAGGGCCATGAACCCGTTCGCCGCTCTTTACGCCGCCGGAGTTCCGGTCTGTTTCGGAAGCGATAGTCCAGTGACCCCGCTCCGCCCCTGGGCCAGCGTCCGGGCCTGCCTGGAACACCACAACACCGATGAACGGATCTCCGCGCGCGCAGCATTCCTGGGCCACACCCGGGCCGGATGGCGTGCAGCCCGCCACTCCAATCCCATGGCAGGCCAGCTGGTGCCCGGCGCTCCGGCAAGCTTTGCGGTGTGGGAAGTCGAGGAACTGATGGTCCAGGTGGCCGATGGCCGGGTGCAGTCGTGGAGCACCGATCCGCGGGCCAGGACGCCGCTGCTGCCCGCACTGGACACGGGCGCGGACCCCGTCTGCCTGCAGACGGTCAGGAACGGCATCGAACTGTTCGCCAGCCCGGCTCTGCGAGCCTGACCCAGCAACCCGTCCTATAATGGGGAGTTGCGCCCGCCGCCGACCAGCTCGGCACCCGGTGCTCCGACCACTTCCCCCAGGAAAGGCCCTTTGTGCGCGTCCTTACGATCATTCCCACCTACAACGAACTTGAATCGCTGCCCAAGACGCTCCAGCGGCTGCGGACGGCTGTTCCGGCGTCGGACGTCCTGGTGGTCGATGACAACAGCCCGGACGGCACTGGCAAACTTGCCGACGGCATCGCCGCCGAGGACTCACAGGTCCATGTACTGCACCGCAAGGGCAAGGAAGGGTTGGGCGCGGCCTACATCGCCGGCTTCAAATGGGGCCTTGAGGCGGGCTACGACGTTCTGGTGGAGATGGACGCCGACGGCTCCCACAAGCCTGAACAACTGCCGCAACTGCTGGAAGCCGTGGATCAGGGCGCAGACCTGGCGATGGGGTCGCGCTGGGTTCCCGGCGGCAGCGTGGTCAACTGGCCGCTGTACCGGCAGGCGATTTCCCGGGTGGGAAGCACCTACGCCCGCCTGATGCTCGGACTGAAGATCAAGGACGTCACCGGCGGCTACCGCGCCTTCCGCCGGACCACCCTGGAGAAGCTCAACCTGGACCAGGTGGACTCGGTGGGCTACGGCTTCCAGGTGGATCTGGCCTGGCGCGTGGCCAAATTGGGCCTGCGCATCGAGGAACGGCCCATCACCTTCGTCGAACGCGAGCTGGGTGCTTCCAAGATGAGCGGCAACATCGTGGTCGAAGCCATGGTTAACGTGACCAGGTGGGGACTCGCGGCGCGCTGGAACGCGCTGGCCGGAAAGTTCAAGTCCCGGCCATAGTTCCTGGCGGCGTCCGGCAACCAGACAAGAAGCGGCACAAGAAAAGGGGGCTTCCCGCACTACGGTGCGGGAAGCCCCCTTTCCTGTAACTCTGGCCCTAGGCCGAGCGGCGTTCACCGCGGCGTTCACGCAGAATGGTCAGCCGGTCCTCGAGAATCTGTTCCAGCTCGGGCAGGGAGCGGCGCTCCAGCAGCATGTCCCAGTGCGTGCGAACAGCCTTGTCATTGCTGGTGTCAGGCTTTTCGCCGTCCACCAGGAGCGCTTCCTTGCCAGTCTTGGACACCCAAACCGGAGGAATTTCGGCCTCGGAGGAGAACGTGACGAAGACCTGCTCTCCGTCCTCGCAACGGTACTCGACGCGCTGGCGCGGAGCCGGCTCAACTCCGGATTCGGTCTCCATGCTCTGCGCACCAAGGCGCATGCCCCGCAGGCTGCGATCGCTCATGATTTCTCCCTCTGTTCGGTTCGCGGATCAAAACCCCGCGCAAGCCGGCAGTGACCACGCATTGCCGGACTACTGTGTGCACTGTGCTGCATCATAGGATTCAACGCATTGCGAAGCTTGGTTGTTCCAGCTGGTATTCCCTGCCGGACAAATACCCAATTATACGGGCGTCATATCATCTGGACCAAAACAGCGAGGGATCCGCGGTAACTGCGGATCCCTCGCGTACCCGGAGCACTTGTTACGGCTCGGCAGGCCTGCCCGCCACCTCGTCGAAAAGGCCGCCGGCGGCGGCGTCCGGTGCGGTGCCGCCCAGCGCGTTCCCGATTCCCTTCAGCGCCTCGCCCACTTCGCTGGGGATGATCCAGAGTTTGTTGGCCGAACCCTCGGCCAGCTTCGGCAGGGTCTGGAGGTACTGGTAGGCGAGGAGTTTCTGGTCCGGGTTGCCCTTGTGGATGGCGTCGAAGACCTTCTGGATTGCCTGCGATTCACCGTCAGCACGGAGAATCGCGGCCTTCGCTTCACCTTCGGCCTTGAGGATGGCAGCCTGCCGCTGCCCTTCCGCCGTGAGGATCGCCGACTGCTTTGTTCCCTCGGCAGTGAGGATTGCCGCACGGCGGTCACGCTCGGCACGCATCTGCTTCTCCATCGAATCCTGGATGGAGTGCGGCGGGTCGATCGCCTTCAGCTCCACCCGGGACACCCGGATGCCCCAGCGCCCGGTGGCCTCATCCAGGACGCCGCGCAGCTGCCCGTTGATCTGGTCGCGGGACGTCAGGGCTTCCTCGAGGTTCAGGCCGCCCACCACGTTGCGCAACGTGGTGGTGGTGAGCTGTTCCACGGCCTGGATGTAATTGGCGATCTCGTACGTGGCTGCCCTCGGGTCCGTTACCTGGAAGTAGACAACGGTATCGATCGAGACCACGAGGTTGTCCTCGGTGATGACCGGCTGCGGCGGAAACGAAACCACCTGCTCGCGCAGGTCCAGGAGCGGAAGGAGCCGGTCCACGAACGGAATTAGGATGGTCAGGCCAGGGTTGAGCGTCCGCTGGTACTTGCCAAGCCGTTCAACGACGCCGGCGCGGGCCTGGGGGATGATCCGCACCGACCGGACCAAAACAATAATCACGAACACGATGAGGACCATCAGCACGATGGCCAGTGCGGTTCCGCCCACGTTTTCCATACAACTCCTTGTTCCCCAATTATCAGGCTGTATCCGGACCGGCAACCGCCTCCGGCGGTGCCGAAACAACAGCCGTGGCACCGTCGATTGCGGCCACCACCACCTTTTGCCCGGCGGGCAGGACACCGGCGGCCGAGCGGGCACTCCAGATGTCGCCGCCAATCTTCACGAGGCCGCCGTCGGAAGTGACGGCCTCCATCACCACCGCCGGTTCACCGATCAGCCGGTCCACGTTGCTGCGCTGTTCGGCGGGACCCTTCTTGAGATGCCGAAGCGCCACTGGACGGACAAAGGCCACCATGAGCAGGGACACGATGCAGAAGACCACCACCTGCAGCCAGGGTTCCGCGCCGGCGAAGTCAGCAACCAGGGCGGCAAGAGAGCCGCCGCCCAGCATGATGAAAAACAGGTCAAGGGTGATCATTTCGACCACGGCAAACGCCAGGAAGGCCGTGAGCCACAATGCCCACCAGTTTTCCCCGAGCCATTCGAACATCCTGGTTCCCCCTTCGCCACGGGGAAACCGCGTCTGCGGACCCGCCGGTAGCTGTTCCTTCATCGTAGTCCGCCGGACGGCCGCTGTGGGCTGGCGCACACGGACGCCAGGGCTTAGTGGCCAAGTCGTTACGCAGCGGTGTGCTTCCGCGGCCGGAAGACCAGGATCCGGAATTTCGCGTCCGCCGTGACCGGCTCCCGGGAGTGCTCAAGGCGGGCCGCGATCGCTTCCCGGTCCAGGTGGTGGCCTGCCGGTCCCATAAACGCGAGGTCGGCGGCTTCCCGCCGCGTCAGCAGCAACGGAATGTCGACGTCGGCGCTGGTTGCCGCTTCGAAGTCCCGGGCCATGGATTCGGCCAGCCTGTTGTCCTTGCCTTCCTCGATGCCGAGCATCCCGGTGACCTTCGCGATGGCGGCCAGATGTCCCGGCCTGGGCGTGACCACCACCAGGGCTCCGCCGGGCCGGAGGACCCGGGCGAACTCGGCGGGGTTGCGCGGGGCGAACACTACGGTGACGGCGTCCACGGAGTCGCTGGCCAGCGGCAGCGGCTGCCAGATGTCCCAGACGAGGTTGACGGCTTCCGGGTTGAGCCGGGCGGCACGGCGCAGGGCGAACTTGGAGATGTCCAGGCCGACGGCGCCGGCGCGGACTCCGCGGGCGGCCGCGGTGTCGAGGATTTCCCGGAGGTAGTGGCCGGTCCCCGTGCCCGAGTCCAGCACGGCGCCGCCTTCCTGGGGCAGGAAGGGAACGACGGCGGCTGCCAGCGCTTGCGCCAGCGGCCGGTAGTGCCCGTCCCCGAGGAAGTTGAAGCGGGACTCAACCATCGCCGCGCTGTCGGCTTCGAACGCTGTCCCCTTGCCGACCAGCAGGTTGAAGTAGCCTTGCCGCGCCGCGTCGAAGCTGTGGCCGGACGGGCACCGGAGGCGCCCCTGGTGTCCGGTGCCCCCGGTTCCGGGTTCGAAACGGTTCCTGCACACCGGGCACAGCAGGGGAAGGTCGGCGGTGGAAGGCATGGGAACCATCTTAGGGCCGCGTGTGCCGGGGACGGGCTGTGTTTGCCCGGGCCCAAAGGTCAGGGAAGGGAGATTCCCGCCGGGCCGTCGTCGAACCCTAGCCCTTCACGCGCCTTGCCAATCCCTGCTTCCGCCCAGTGCGCAGCGTATTCGGCGTTGCTGCTCAGTGATCGCAGCTGGGCGCGGTCGATGTAAAGGATCCCGTTAAGGTGGTCGGTCTCGTGCTGCACGATGCGTGCCTGCCACCCGGAGAACTGCCTCCGCATGTCCGCACCTTCCGGGGTCTGGAAGTCGAGCAGCACAGTGTCCGGCCTGGCCACTACAGCCTGCAGCCCGTTCAGGGAAAGGCAGCCTTCGAAAAAGGATGCCAGGCCGGAACCCACGGGGGTGTAGCGGGGGTTGACCACGGCCAGGAAGTCCAGTGGCTCCCTTTTGCGCAGGGCCGCGGCCTCCGGAGCGACGTCGTAGTGGTCCTCCAGGACTGCCAGCTGCAGCGGGATTCCCAGCTGCGGCGCGGCCAGGCCAACGCCCGGAGCCTCGTGCATGACCTGGCGCATGACCCCTATCAGGCGGTCCAGCTGTCCGGCTGACAGCTGGCCGTCGAATGCAGCCGCCCGCTGCCGCAGGGCGGGGTGGCCCGCCTGGACGATCGGCGGCAGGGAGCCGGCAGCAAGGACCCGCTCTACGGTGTCGACGATCTCTTCGGTGCTGGCGTTGGTCCGCGGAATGCTGGAGGTCATGGTCACAGCCTAGTGGCGGACTGGGCCTGGCCACCTGCGCTAGTGTCGGGTGCATGGCTGAAGAATCCGGGCTGCCCCCCGGGCCGCTTGAGTGCGTCCTGGCGTTCCTTCGAGTGCTGGAGGCCGGCGGTGGAGCGGAGGATCTCCGCCCATTCCTGGCTGAATCGTTCGTATTGACCGAAGCACCCCACCTCCTCGCCCCGGAGGGATCCACGCGGACGCTGGCGGAAGTGCTGGCTGGTGCCGACCAAAGCCGGGAGGTGGTGGCGGGCCAGAGGTTCACCGTCCGCAGGACAACCTGTGAGGACGGGCGGGTCGCTGTGGAGGCCGACTGGTCGGCAACCGTCCTGATGGACCTGCGCTACTGGGACCGCGGTGAGACCATCCGTGCCAGGACGTCGTCGGTGTTTGAGGTCAGCAACGGCGTCATCACCAGCCAGGACAGTTACGACTGCTACTTCCGTTAGCCGCGCGGTGCATCCCAGTCCATCGTGAAACGCCTGGCCACCCACCGGTTCACGGCAGGCGTCGACGCCGCGGCGCCAATGGCGGCGGTCCGGAACCGTTGCAGCGGAGGCGGGAGCGGCCTGCCCAGCATCATGTTGATTTCGGCCTGCCGGCGCGCGAGGACTGCGGCCCGGCGCCGGGTCTTTTCAAAGCGCCTGAATTGTCGGTCGGCATGGCGGCCTTGCAGCGTCGAATGCAGCAACGGGGCCAGCGCCTGGGCATCTAGCCAGCCCAGGTTCATCCCCTGGCCCCCGATGGGACTGATCTCATGGGCGGCGTCGCCCAGCAGCACCGACCGGCCGGAACAGGTTCGGCGCGCCAGAGTGGACTGCACGCTGAACGCACTCAGCATGGAGTTGGTCTCCGGATCAGGGCGGATGCCGGTGCGCTCCAGCACCATCGCGGCCAGGTCCTGCGGCCCTGCGGTAATTGCCGGGCGGCCCAGCCGGACCACCCACCGCCGGATCCCGCCGGGCAGGGGAAACGACTCCACAATCCCGGCTGGCTCAAGGAACAGCACAGCTTCAGGCCCATAGCCACTGTCGTCGGCGAAATCGCCCATGAGGTAATGGTCCGGATACGCCTTACGGGTTGTTGCCACGCCCAGCGCGCCGCGCAGCTCGGAGCGGGCACCGTCCGCGGCCACCAGGAATGGCGCCGTCGCGGTGCCGAGGTGGTGCGTGGCACTCCGGTGAGCCTGGAATGTTACGGTGACGGCGCCGCCGTCGTCCTTAATTCCCGTCACTTTGGCATCCCTGACCAGCGCTGCAGGGTCCAGTGCCCAGACGCGGTCTTCCAGCAGCTGCTCCGTCCTGAACTGGGGGAGTGCCAGCACGAACGGGTAGTGCCCGGACACGGCATCGAAGGACATGGTCCCTATGGTCCTGCCGCCGCTCACGGCACGGCCCTTCCGGATCTGCACGCCGTCACGGACCATGGCGGCCGCCACGTGGACCCTGTCGAGTGCCTGCAGGGCGGGCGGATGGATGCCGATGGCGCGCGTGTGCAGGTTCCGTGAGTGCCGCTGCTCCAGGACCCTGACCGATACCCCTTGCTGGAGCAGTGCGGCGGCCAGGTAAAGACCCACCGGACCCGCGCCGACGATCAGCACGTCTGCATCCATGTCAGCCCCGCCGGTAGGCAAGGACCTGGTGGAAGGCCGACGACCTTTCCACCGTCCACCCGGGAGGCGCGGCAGCGGACAATTCGGCCGGCTTGTAGCTGCGCCGGATCGACGTCAGGCCGTCACCACGGATAAAGGAGTGCCGGAACGGAAGGGCTGCAACACTGAACAGGGCAAAAGCAGCGGGGCTGCGGACGAGGTCGTTGTGCAGGGCCTTGCCCGCCGCGAGGACTTCGGAGTGCTTCAGAAGCTCCTGGAGTTCACCGGGCGCGAGGTGGTGCAGGACATGGTTGGAGATGACGACGTCGAATCTCAGGCCCTCGCCGACCAGGTCGCCGCTGTGCGCCTGGCGGAATTCGACGCCGGGTACGGGCGGACGGCGGAGGGCGAAGCCGGCGGCGCGGGGATCGGGGTCGATCCCGGTGATGTGCAGGGGCTTGCCGTCCCGTGCCGCCCAGCGGGACAGCATGACGGCGAGGTCGCCTCCGCCGCAGCCGATATCCAGGACGGTTACGGGCCGCTGCCCATCCGGGAGCATGGTGCGCACTTCATTCGCGTAGAGCCGCCGCCAGCCGGACAGGGTGCGGTTGATGATGCCGAATTGCCGGTAGGTATTTTCCAGGAGACGCGGGTCGCAGTCCGGAAGGTCCATCTTCTCGGTGGCCCCGGCGGCGCGCTGGCGCATAAGGATCCCCATGGTGCCCGCTCCGGGTCAGCCGACGCCCGCTTCGTCAGGAATGAGTCGTTCCGGTTCAATGGCGGATGCCTGCCGGAGCTTGGTGAACAGTCCTGTTTCCACGGTGAGCCCGGGACCGAAGGCCATGGAACAAATGCGTTCACCGCCGTCGCGGCTTTCCGCCACCTGCTGCTCCAGGATGTGCTTGAGGACGAACAGGACGGTGGCACTGCTCATGTTGCCGTAATTGCGGAGGGTTTCACGGGCGGGGACCAGCTGGGCGTCAGTGAGTCCCAGCCGGGCCTGGACTTTGTCCAGGATGCTGCGGCCGCCGGGGTGGATGGCCCAGTGGGGGACAGCGGTGTAGGGGAGTGCCGCCAGGTCCGGCTCGCGTCCGAGGAGCGGCTGCAGGGCGCCGACAATGTGGTCATCGATGATGTGCGGCACATAGTTGCCCAGCACCATTTCGAATCCGTTGTCGCCGATGTTCCATGCCATGGAATCCTCACCGACGGGAGTCAGGACGGTTTCGAAGTGGTCGAGCGTGAGCAGCGCCCTTTCTTCCGTGCCGGGCCGGGCGGTGACGACGGCGGCTGCGGCCCCGTCAGCGAACAGCGCCGAGCCCATGATGGTGTCGGGGTCGTTGGACGTCCGGACGTGGAGGGAACACAGTTCGGCGCAGACAACCAGGACGACGGCGTTCGGGTCCGCTTCACAGAAAAGTTTTGCCGCCCGGAGCGCAGGGAACGCCGCGTAGCAGCCCATGAAGCCAAGGTGGTAGCGCTGGACAGCCGGATTCAGGCCCAGTTCCCGGACCACTTTGTAGTCGGGGCCGGGGTTGAAGAAACCTGTGCAGGAGACGGTCACGAGATGAGTTATGTCAAGTAAATCGAGTTCAGGAGCGGCATCCAGGGCAGCACGGGAGGCCGCAACGAAGAGTTTCGTGGCTTCCCGGGCAAAAATATCGTTGCGGACCTTGGTGCTGGGGTTCAGCAGGAGCCCGGTAGCCGGATCGTAGAACTGCGGGTTGTCGGAACGTGACGTGTTGGTCAGTTCCTCGACGGCGGTGAACCTCGTGTCGATGGCCGCGCCGTCAAAACAGGTCGTCACCAGCCGGGAACCCAGCCGGGACAGGCCGGGCTGGGCTGCGAACACATCACGGGCTTCGGACTGGATCAGCATTGTTGTCGGGACTGCAGTTTCAAGTGAACGCACGTAGACCGTCATTGACTCATTCTTGACGCGCACCGGGATAAAGACAATGGTCCGCGCGGCGTGGACCTGCGCGTTTGTTCCATTGACCCAGCCTCTTTGAACTCCTTGAAGGTCTGTACTGGAGGCTTACTGGTATACCCCTGCTCCCGCCGAATCCTAAACGCCGATAATCTACATTATGTAAAGTAACGCGAATCCGCCGCTGCCCCGCCGCATGCCACGGACCCGTTCCACCGGCGGCGGGCCGCCCTGACGTTTCCAGATGGGACGCGTCGCGTGCGACGGTGGGCGGACCCCCGCCAGCGCCCAAGACTAATGGCGGCGCCGGATTGAGGCGCCCACAACAGCACCCACCCCGAGCCCGGCAGCGAAACCCCAAAACGGTGTATGGAAAATCGCAAGGCCCAGGCTGATGCCTATGGCAGCTCCGACGAGGCTGCAAATCCACAGCGGCTTGTTCACCTGAACCTCCCAATCCCCATCCTCCGGCAGACCGCCGGCACCGAGCCGAGCCTACTCCCCCGCAGCCCCCGGGACGCCCTCACCGCGACCTGCACCAGCGGGGGCCCGCCGACGGTCCACTGCCGCCCAGGCGGCTAAGCTCGAAAGATGAGTTCCGTGAAAACGAGACCGGCCAATAAGGTCCCCGCAAAAATCGTGCTTGCGGCGGCCGCCGACATCGTCCTGATCCTCGCCTTCGCAGCAATTGGACGCGATGCGCATCACCGGGAGAACCCTTTGGCCGGCGTGTTCCTGACCGCGTGGCCGTTCCTCGCGGGTGCGGCGCTGGGCTGGATCGCGGCCAGAGCCTGGCGCAGCCCGCTGTCCGTGCGCCGCGCCGGAGTCTTTGTGTGGCTCGGCAGCCTCGTAGGCGGCATGCTCCTCAGGGGACTTACCGGCCAAACCGTGGTCCTTCCCTTTGTGATTGTCGCCACACTGAGCCTGGCCGTGTTCCTGCTGGGCTACCGCCTCCTGGCCGCTGCCGCAGGTAAGTTCCGCAACAGATGACGCGGGGGCCAGATCCAGGCCGCGGGCAGGCGCCGATGTAATAGGCTGGCAGCAGAGAAAAGCTTGCCGGGCTCTGCCAGGGCGCAACAAATCCGAAGGGGTTTAGACGTGGTTACCGCATTCGTTCTGATCAAGACCGACGCCTCCCGCATTCCCGAGACGGCCGAGGAGATTTCCGCCATCGACGGCATCAGCGAAGTGTATTCCGTCACGGGGGAATGGGACCTGATCGCGGTGGCCAGGGTCCATCGGCACGAAGACCTGGCGGATGTGATCGCGGACAAGCTTTCCAAGGTACCGGCCGTGGTGCACACCACAACGCACATTGCCTTCCGGGCGTACTCCCAGCACGACCTGGATGCCGCTTTCTCCCTGGGCTTCGAGCAGTAAGCCTGCCGCTATGACCGGCTGAGCGAGACCCAGCGGTCGAGGACCGCGGCAGCAGCCCCGGAGTCGATCGATTCGGCCGCCCGGTCAAACGCCTTCTGCATGCGCTCGAGGAAGGTCCCTTCCGCCTTGAGGTCGAAGGCGACGAGGCCAGCCGCGGCGTTCAGAAGCACGGCGTCGCGGGCAGGACCTTCCTTCCCGGCCAGGACCTCCCGGACCACGCCGGCGTTGGCCATGGCATCCCCGCCGCGAAGCTGCTCAACAGTTGCCAGGCGGATACCCAGGTCCTGGGGCGAGAAGACCAGTTCGCTTACCTGTCCTTCGCGGATCTCCCACACGGTGGAAGGGCCGGTGGTGGTCAGCTCATCGAGTCCGTCGTTGCCCCGGAAGACAACTCCCCTGCTCCCCCGGCGCGCCAGGACGCCCGCAACGAGCGGCGCCATCCGAGCGTTGGCAACACCCACGGCGGATGCCTGCACCTTGGCGGGATTGGTCAGCGGTCCCAGGAAGTTGAACGCAGTAGGTATTGCCAGTTCACGGCGCGGCACTGCAGTGTGGCGGAACGACGGGTGGAAGACCTGGGCAAAGCAGAAGGTGATTCCCGCCTCTTCGGCGTTGTGGGCAACACGTTCTATCGGCAGGTCGAGGCGAACGCCGAGTGCCTCGAGCACGTCCGCGGAGCCCGACGACGACGACGCGGCCCGGTTGCCGTGCTTCACCACTTTCGCCCCGGCGCCGGCGGCCACGAGGGCGGCCATGGTGGAGATGTTCACGGTGTTGAGCTGGTCGCCGCCAGTGCCCACGATGTCCAGCTTTTCCCCGGAGATAGCCACCGGTTTGGCATGGGCAAGCATCGCCTCGACCAGGCCGGAGAGCTCATCCACCGTCTCACCCTTGGCGCTGAGCGCCACCAGGAACCCGGCAATCTGGGCGGGTGTTGCTTCCCCGGACATAATGGTGTCCATGGCCCACGAAGTGTTGTCCGCTGTGAGGTCGGCGCCGTTGATCAGTGCCGAAATCAGTCGGGGCCATGTGTTGCCGGGCGCTGCAGATGCCTGTGAAGTCACCTGCTGATGCTATCGAGCGATGGCGTGCACTGACCAATGTGAACGGTCGCGGGAACTTTTCACCGCGATTTCGCGTCTTTGTAGAAAAAGTCCTCCGAAAAGGCGGTTTGCGTTGGGCAGCACGGACTTTTACCGACATAATGTCTATGTGACATCTGCGACCCATGCCCCCAGTACCCCGGCGCACCCCACGCTGAACCGCCCCAACATGGTTTCTGTCGGAACCGTTGTGTGGCTGTCCAGTGAGTTGATGTTCTTCGCCGGTCTCTTTGCCATGTACTTCACGCTTCGCTCCACGAGCGGGCAGATGTGGGCGGAAGAGACGGCCAAGCTCAACTTCCCGTTTGCGCTCGTCAACACGATCGTCCTCGTGGCCAGTTCCTTTACTTGCCAGATGGGCGTCTTCGCCGCAGAGCGGCTGCAGCCCCGCCGGACCGGAGGTGCACTGCAGTTTGCCCGCTGGGGAATGAACGAGTGGTTCACCCTCACGTTCCTGATGGGCGCATTCTTCGTTGCCGGCCAGACCACCGAATACGCGATGCTGGTGTCCGAGCACGTTTCGCTCTCCTCAAACGCCTACGGCTCCGCCTTCTACATGACCACCGGCTTCCACGGCCTCCACGTCATCGGCGGCCTCATCGCCTTCCTGCTCATCATGGGCCGGTCCTTCGCTGCGAAGAAGTTCGGACACTTCGAGGCAACGTCCGCGATCGTCACGTCTTACTACTGGCACTTCGTTGACGTCGTGTGGATCGGCCTCTTCCTGGTCATCTACGTACTCAAGTAGCCAGCTTTGATTCTTTTTCTACAAGAGGCAGAATTTCAGGTAGCGGCTCCCGGAGCCGGCGCAGGATCGAATAAAGGAACCACCACGTGAAGGCACTCTCACAAAAGCGGCGTCACCCACTTGCAGCAATAGCGCTGCTTCTGATGGGGCTCCTCATCACCGGTGGGCTGTACGCCGTTGCCACCACTGTCAACGAGGCCAAGGCTTCCACCACCACCTACAGCGCGAGCGACGCGGAAGAGGGCGGCAAGCTGTTCGCCGCCAACTGCGCCACCTGCCACGGCATGGGTGCGAGTGGCTCCAAGGATGGTCCCTCGCTGGTGGGTGTAGGTGCCGCTGCTGTTGACTTCCAGGTGGGCACGGGACGTATGCCCATGCAGATGAATGGCCCGCAGGCCATGAAGAAGCCCGTCCAGTTCAATGACGAGCAGACCCACCAGCTTGCAGCCTACGTTGCTTCCCTGGGAGCCGGCCCGGCGATCCCTGAAGAGCACCTGTTGGATGAGGGCGGCGACGCCGCTGCCGGCGGCGAGCTCTTCCGCACCAACTGCGCCATGTGCCACAACGCCGCTGCTGCCGGCGGCGCTCTGACCCGCGGAAAGTTTGCGCCCGCCCTTGCGGACGTATCCGGCAAGCACATCTACGAGGCCATGGCCACGGGTCCGCAGAACATGCCGGTGTTCAGTGACGCCAACATCTCCCCCGAGGGCAAGCGCGACATCATCACTTTCCTGAAGCAGATCGAAACCACTGGTTCCCCTGGTGGTGCCGATCTCGGATCCCTCGGTCCGGTAGCGGAGGGCCTGTTCGTATGGGTTGCCGGCCTTGGCGTCATCATCGCCTTCACCATCTGGCTGACGTCCCGGACATCCTGACGTTCCGCAGGGAACCAGAAACTTCTGCTGACCCGGTCAGCAGCTTGATATTAGAAACTAACCCGGCGATCGCCGGGACGAGAGAAGGATGAGGCGAATTATGGGCAACCATAGTGACGGCAGTCCGAACCACTCGGGCACCGTAGCTACGGCTGGTCAGAATGAGGTGGAGAAGTTCCAGGATCCTGGAATCCCTCCGCACCGTTTGCGCCTGGCTGACACGGACCCGAAGGCCGCCAAGCGGGCAGAACGGCAGGTCGCCTTACTATTTGGCGTTTCTGTTGTTGGAACCCTGATCTTCCTGGTGGCGTACTTCGCCATCGATTTGGGTGACGACTCCAGTATTGCCACCATCCGGCTCCAGAACGCCCTGCTCGGCGTTGGCACTGCCTTCGCCATGCTGGGCATCGGTACCGGCATCGTGCACTGGGCCAAGGCCCTGATGCCCGACCACGAGGTTTCCGAGGAACGCCACGCGATCCGTTACGAAGAGGACCGCCAGGCTGCTGTCCGCATCGTTGATGACATCGTCGAAGAGACCGGCATCAAGCGCCGTCCGCTGATCCGGAACACCCTTCTCGGTGCCGTGGCCCTTGCACCGCTTCCCGCGGTTGCCATCTTCGGCGACCTCGGTCCCCGTCCGGACGACAAGCTCGCACACACCATGTGGGCCCCCCAGGACGGAAAGCTCAAGCGCCTTACCCGCGACCCCGATGGCACTCCGATCAAGGCATCGGATGTCACCATCGGCTCCGCGTTCCACGTGATCCCGGAGGGCCTGAACGAACTCCACGAAGGCAAGCTCAACGAAAAGGCGAAGGCCGTCGTGCTGCTCATGCGCCTGGACCCTGCGTCATTGAACCCCTCCAAGGGCCGCGAAGAGTGGGGCTACAACGGCATCGTTGCCTACTCCAAGATCTGCACCCACGTCGGTTGCCCGGTTGCTCTCTACGAGCAGCAGACGCACCACCTGCTGTGCCCGTGCCACCAGTCCACCTTTGACCTCACGCAGGAGTGCAAGGTGATCTTCGGCCCCGCCAGCCGTCCTCTCCCCCAGCTGCCCATCGCAGTTGATGACGAGGGCTACCTCGTCGCTACCAGCGACTTCCATGAACCCGTAGGACCAAGTTACTGGGAGCGTGATATGCATGAGCGCAGCATCAACAGCTGAGCCCGCTTTCGTCGCCAAAACCAAGACAGGCCGGTTTACCGACTTTGTCGACGCACGCGTTGGCGGTTCCGGAATCCTCCGTGAGTTCGGCCGCAAGGTCTTCCCCGACCACTGGTCATTCATGTTTGGCGAAGTGGCGCTGTACTCGTTCGTCATCCTGCTCCTCTCCGGCACCTTCCTGACGTTCTTCTTCGATCCGTCCATGGCGGAGACGCACTACGACGGTTCGTACGTTCCCCTCAAGGGCGTGGAAATGTCGGTGGCGTACAACTCGTCGCTGAACATCTCCTTCGACGTCCGCGGCGGCCTGTTCATGCGCCAGGTACACCACTGGGCAGCACTGCTCTTCGTGGCGTCCATCGCCGTGCACATGCTGAGGGTCTTCTTCACCGGCGCGTTCCGCAAGCCCCGCGAAATGAACTGGGTTGTGGGCGGTGTCCTGCTGATCCTGGCCATGGCTGCCGGCTTCACCGGCTACTCGCTCCCCGATGACCTGCTGTCCGGCAACGGTCTGCGGATTATCGATGGCGTCATCAAGTCCATCCCGGTGATCGGCACCTACATCTCGTTCTTCCTGTTCGGTGGGGAGTTCCCCGGTACGGCCATCATCAGCCGCCTCTACATGCTCCACATCCTGCTGGTGCCGGCACTGATCCTGCTGATGATCGTTCTGCACCTCTTCATGGTTGTCGTCCACAAGCACACCCAGTACCCGGGTCCGGGCCGCAATGACAACAACGTTGTCGGCTACCCGCTGGGTCCCGTGTATGCAGCCAAGGCAGGCGGCTTCTTCTTCATCGTGTTCGGCGTCGTCGCTCTCATGGCAGCGTTCTTCACCATCAACCCGATCTGGAACTACGGCCCGTACGACCCCTCCCCCGTTTCCGCCGGTACGCAGCCTGACTGGTACATCGGATTCGTCGATGGCGCCCTGCGCCTGATGCCTGGTACGTTCGGCAACTGGCACGTCGAGCAGATCTTCTTCGGACAGGTCTTCACGTTCAACGTCCTGCTGCCTGCCCTGGTACCGGCCGGCATCCTGTTCACGGTGATGTTTACCTACCCGTGGATTGAACGCTGGGTCACCAAGGACGACCGTGAGCACCACGTCCTGGACCGTCCCCGCAACGCGCCGACCCGTACGGGCATCGGTGTCGCCGGATTCATCTGGTACTGCGTCATGTGGGCAGCTGCCGGCTCGGACCTCATCGCCACGCACTTCCACGTGTCCCTGAACGATGTCACCTATTGGCTGCGCGCCTTGTTCTTCGTGGGACCGATCATCGGCTTCATCGTCGCCAAGCGCGTCGCCCTGGCACTCCAGCGCAAGGACCGCGAAATCGCTCTGCACGGCCGGGAAACCGGACGTATCGTGCGGCTCCCGCACGGTGAGTTCATCGAGGTGCACGCACCGCTCGACGAGTACAAGCGCTACAAGCTTGTTGGCTTCGAGTCGCCGGAGGTCCTGCCCGCCGTACCGAACGAGCACGGTGTGGTGACCCGCAAGGAAAAGCGGCGTGCGGCGCTTTCCCGCTGGTTCTTCGAGGACCGGGTTGCCCCGGCAACTCCCGCGGAGCTTGAGGCTGCACACGGCCACGGCCACGCCGCTGTCGAAAGTGCAGAGGAAGCAAAGAGCCTGACCCACTAGGGTTCAAGCCCAAAAAAAGGGGGCCCGGTCCATACGGACCGGGCCCCCTTTTTGCGTTTGCGGCCTACCCCGCTCACGACCCGCTCCGGGGCAGCACGGTGAGACGCACAGGAACTAGTGGTTCCTTGCCCGCCGCGCCCCTGGCCGCTGCAGAGGAACCCAGAGCTTGTAGCGGTCCGCACGGTAGTACGAAACGGAGTAGTCCACCATGGCCCGTGCCACGAAGGCATGGCGTTGGATCTTGAGCAGCGGCGCACCGACATCCACGTTCAGCAGCCGCGCGGTGGACGGCGAAGCAGCCGTTGCTTCGATCATGTCCTCCCCCCACTCCATGACGAGGCCGAACTGTTCGCTGAGGACGTTGTACAGGGAAGTCGGCGGCTCGCCGTCCAGAAGGCCTGGAACGCGGTGGGCGGGGATGAAGTTCTCGTCGACGCTCATGGGCTCGCCATCGGCCAGCAGGAGCCGCCGGAAGCGCACCAGCGGTGTGCCTTCATCGAGCTGCAGCTCACGCGCCAGGAAAGCACTGGCGCCAATCTGCTCAAAGCTCAGAACTTTCGCAGCCGGGACCATTCCGCGCCGCTGCATCTCTTCGCTGTAGGACGTCAGCTTCACCTGCAGGTCGAGTTTTGGCTTGCGGACGAACGTTCCCAGGCCGACAACACGCTCGATGACTTCCTCCCCCACCAGCGCGTCGATGGCCTGCCGGACGGTCATCCTTGCGAGCCCGAAACGTTCCGCAAGATCGCGTTCGGAAGGAAGGGCCGAGCCCGGCGGGCAGGACTGTGCAATGTAGGCCCGCAGTATCTCGCGTAGCTGCACGTAGATGGCGGTACCGCTGGTGCGGTCGATTTCACCTGTAATTGCCGTGGCGCCAGCTGCCATCTGTATGTCTCCTGCCGTCGGGGCTGTCCTCCAATTTTAGGACGGTCTAGACCAGCCTGGAGACATCTGCCTTCTTTCACGGCCCGGGTTTCCGGACGGCTATATTTGGTCAGGAAATTCAGACACCAGGCGGGGCGACCCGCCGCGACGAAGGAGTCCCTTTGCCGACACAAAAGGCGGTGGTCACCGCCCCGGTGGGCCTGCACGCCCGTCCTGCTGCGGTCTTTGTCCGCGCCGCGATGGAAACGGGACTTCCCGTGACCATCAGGAAGGCCGGCGCCGAGGATGTTGACGCGACCTCCCTGCTGCACGTGATGACAGCGGATTTCCCGGCCGGCTGCGAGGTGGAGCTCTCCATCAGCGACGCGGCCCTGGATGGCGCGCACGGCCACCGGCAGGCGGAGGAGGCACTGGACAGCCTCCGGTTGCTGCTGGAGGCGCAGGGAGCCTTGTAGCCCCCTTTCGACGACAACGACGACGGGCCCCACCGAAAAGGTGGGGCCCGTCGTCGTTGTTCAGTCGGTGCTGCTTAGTGCGCGTGGTCTCCGCGGCTGTATTCGTAGACCCAGCCCACAAGCGCCACGACGGCGATGCCTCCGGCGACGAAGACGATCCAGAAGCCTACAGCCAAGCCAAGGAAGCCAGTGGCGCAGGCGATGCCGAGGACCAGAGGCCACCAGCTCCACGGGCTGAAGTGTCCCTGCTCGCCGGCGCCCTCGTGGATCTCGGCGTCGCTGCGGTCCTCAGGACGCATGCCGACGCGCTTGCCGGTGAAGCCGAGGTAGGCGCCAATCATGCCTGCGAGGCCACCGACCAGGAGAATGCCGAGGATGCCGACCCACTCGCTCCAGCCGGTGAGGAAGCCGTATACCAGCGCAACCGGGACAAAGAAGAAGACGCCGGAGCCAAAGATCCAGGATTCGATTTTCACTGTGCGGTGTCCTTCTGGTCTGCGTTGCCAAGGGCCTGTGCTGCGACGGCTGGCGACTCAACGGTGTGGACCTGGCGGAGTTCAGGGTGGTGCAGGTCCAGGGCGGGACGCTCCGAACGGATTCGGGGCAGGGAGGTGAAGTTGTGCCGCGGCGGCGGGCAGGACGTGGCCCACTCCAGGGAGGCGCCGAAGCCCCAGGGATCGTCCACCTGCACCTTTTCGGCACTGCGCCAAGTGATGTAGACGTTCCAGAAGAACGGAATCAGGGACGCGCCCAGCACGAACGAGGCCACGGTGGAGAACTGGTTCATCCAGGTGAAGTTGTCCTCCACGAGGTAGTCGGCGTAACGGCGGGGCATGCCCTCGACGCCCAGCCAGTGCTGGATCAGGAAGGTGCCGTGGAAGCCCAGGAACAGCAGCCAGAAGTGGATCTTGCCCAGGCGCTCGTTGAGCATCTTGCCGGTCCACTTGGGCCACCAGAAGTAGAACCCGGCGAACATGGCGAACACCACCGTGCCGAACACCACGTAGTGGAAGTGTGCCACCACGAAGTAGGAGTCCGAGACGTGGAAGTCCAGCGGCGGCGAGGCCAGGATGATGCCGGTCAGGCCACCGAAGAGGAAGGTGATCATGAAGCCGATGCTCCACAGCATCGGGGTTTCGAACGTCAGCGAACCGCGCCACATGGTGCCGATCCAGTTGAAGAACTTCACGCCCGTGGGGACCGCGATGAGCATGGTCATGAACGAGAAGAACGGGAGCAGGACGGCGCCGGTGACGTACATGTGGTGTGCCCACACGGTCACGGACAGGGCGGCGATGGCGATGGTGGCGTACACCAGGCCCTTGTAGCCGAAGATCGGCTTGCGGCTGAACACCGGGAAGATCTCGGAGACGATGCCGAAGAACGGCAGCGCGATGATGTACACCTCGGGGTGGCCGAAGAACCAGAACAGGTGCTGCCACAGGACGGCGCCGCCGTTTTCGGGGTCGAAGATGTGGGCACCGAACTTCCGGTCCGCGCCGAGGGCGAACAGCGCGGCGGCCAGCGGCGGGAACGCCATGAGGACCAGGATCGCGGTGACCAGGGTGTTCCAGGTGAAGATCGGCATCCGCCACATGGTCATGCCTGGGGCACGCATGCAGATGATGGTGGTGATGAAGTTGACCGCGCCGAGGATGGTGCCGAAGCCGGACAGCGCCAGGCCGAACACCCACAGGTCACCGCCGACACCGGGGGTGAAGGTGGTGTTGGACAGCGGGGCGTAGGCGAACCAGCCGAAGGATGCAGCACCCTGCGGGGTGATGAAGCCGGAGACGGCGATGGTGGAGCCGAACAGGAAGAACCAGAACGCCAGCGCGTTCAGGCGGGGGAACGCCACGTCCGGGGCGCCGATCTGCAGCGGCATGATCACGTTGGCGAACCCGGCGAACAGCGGGGTGGCGAACATCAGCAGCATGACGGTGCCGTGCATGGTGAACAGCTGGTTGTACTGTTCCTTGGTCTGCAGGATCTGCATGCCGGGCTCGAACAGTTCGGCACGGATCAGCAGCGCCATCACGCCGCCCAGGCAGAAGAACACGAAGGACGCGATCAGGTACATGTACCCGATGGTCTTGTGGTCGGTGGAGGTGATCCAGTTGACGACAATGCGTCCCTTGGATTTTGGCACCACGGGAGCCGCCAGGGCTCCCGCGGGTGCGGATTGGGTGTACGTAGCCACGTCGCTCCCCTTACTTGGTTTCGTTCAGGTTCGGGTTGCGGTCGTACTCCACGCCAAGCAGGCCGGTGTTGCCTTCAGCCTTGAGCTGGTCCATGTGCGTCTGGAATTCTGATTCCGACACCACCTTGACGCGGAACAGCATTTCGGAGTGGTACTCGCCGCAGAGTTCGGCACACTTGCCGTCGTAGGTTCCCTCCTTGGTGGGGGTGAACCTGATGTAGTTGGTCTTCCCGGGGATCATGTCGCGCTTCTGCAGGAAGGCGGGAACCCAGAAGGAGTGGATAACGTCGCGGGCGTTGAGCTCAAGGTCAACGGACTTGTTGACCGGCAAGTACAGCGTGGGGAGCTGTTCCTTGTCGATGGTGTTGCCGGTGAGGTGCGCCTGGACGCCGGCTTCGTGCAGGTCTTCCTTGATCACGTCGCCGGACTTGTAGTTGAAGTCCCATGCCCACTGCTTGCCGCGGACGTCGACGACGACGTCGGCCGGCTGGGAGCGGTCGTCGATGGCCTGCTGGTCGCGGTCGGTGAAGTAGAAGAACACCAGGACCATGAACAGCGGGATCGTCAGGTAGAAGACCTCCAGCGGGAGGTTGAAGCTGGTCTGCCGGGGGAAGCCGACGGTGCCCTTGCGGCGGCGGTAGGCAACCAGGCACCAGACGATCAGGCCCCAGGTAATGATGCCCACGACCAGGGCGGCAATCCATGAGTTGACCCAGAGGTCCATGATGCGGTCGGTGTTGCTGGTGGTCCCACGTTCAGTGGGCAGCCACCCCTTCTCTACCTCTGGCGAACATCCGGTCAAAACCAACGCGCCGGCAATAGCCAAGCTTGAGATCGTGGTGATCGTTTTGCGTCGGCTGCCGGTTCGGTTCTGCGAACTCACAGACGGCCCTTCCTACTTGTTGCTGTTGTCCGGGCAGCCATCGGCGGCCCCGGGCACACTAAAAGTTTTACTACTCGGTGTAGAGCTTACCGCTCCGCCGGGCGTTTCGCCCACATGTCGGCGCCGAGCCTCCATGCCGTTTTTCACGGCAGGAAGCCCGGCGCGGGCATCGGACGAAATAACCGGCTTAGTGGAACGAATCGCCGCAGGCGCAGGAGCCGCCGGCGTTCGGGTTGTCGATGGTGAAGCCCTGCTTCGAGATGGTGTCCTCGAAGTCGATGCTGGCACCGCTGAGGTACGGCACGCTCATCTTGTCCACGACCACCTCGACGCCGTCGAAATCGCGCACGGCGTCACCATCAAGGAGCCGTTCGTCGAAGTAGAGCTGGTAGATCAGCCCCGAGCAGCCGCCCGGCTGCACGGCGACGCGGAGGCGAAGGTCCGTGCGGCCTTCCTGTTCGAGGAGGCTGCGTACTTTGCCTGCAGCTACATCGGTCAGGTTGACCTCGTGAACGGGCAGTTCCTCACTGGCCGCGGTGGCGGCGGTGCTGTTTTCGTTGGTTGCGGTGCTCATTGGCCTACCTTCTTAGGACGGTCTGGCGGCGCCGCTCTGACGGCGCCTGCCCCTACGGATACGGTATGGGCTATAGCTACATGCTACGCGCGGCAGTCCTGTAGCTCTAACTGCTGACGTAACCCGCAAAGCGTCCTGGTTGTTCCCTGGAAAGGGCATCCGCAGGACGCTGTTTCAGAGCCCTTCGTCATTGAGCCCGGCGAGAAGCAGCGCCTCGGCCAGGATCGCGTTGCGGAAATCACCGATGTGCAGGGATTCGTTGGCGCTGTGGGCACGGGAGTCGGGATCCTCGACGCCGGTCACCAGGATCTGGACGTCCGGATACAGCTCCGTCAGATCCGCAATGAACGGTATGGAACCGCCAATCCCGGTCTCCACAGCCGGGACGCCCCACGCCTCCCCCAAAGCCCGCATGGCCAGCACTGCAGCCGCGGACGAGGTATCTGTTTGGAACGGGTTGCCGGCCTCCCCTGGCGTGAAGACGACTTTGGCGCCGAAGGGCGCGTTGGCTTCCACATGCCGGCGGACCGCTTCCATGACGTCGGCCGGCACCTGGCCGGGCGCCAGCCGGAGGCTGAATTTGGCCCGGGCTCGCGGCAGCAGGGTGTTGGATGCAACCTCCACGGCAGGCGCGTCGAAACCGATGATCGACAACGCAGGCTTGGTCCACAGCCGCGATGCTATGCTGCCCGACCCCGCCAGGCGAACCCCGTCCAGCACGGAAGCGTCCGCCCGGAAGTCGGCCTCGGGCACGTCGACGGCGGCGGAATCCGTAGCCACAAGCCCTTCGATGGCAACGTTCCCTTCGTCGTCGTGGAAGGTGGCAATCAGGCGGGACAGAAGGGTGGGCGCATCAAGGACCGGTCCGCCGTACATGCCGGAGTGGACGGCATGTTCCAGGACCTGCACCTCAATGACGCCGTCCACGAGCCCGCGCAGGCTGGTGGTCAGGGCCGGAATCCCCACCTTCCAGTTGCTTGAGTCGGCGACGACGATGACGTCGGCCCGGAGCAGTTCGCGGTTCGCTTCCAGGAAGGGCCGGAAAGTAGGCGACCCCGCTTCTTCTTCCCCCTCAATGAAGAAGGTCACGCCCAACCCCAGGGAGCCGGCAAGGACCTCCGAAACCGCGGCGTACGCGGCCACGTGCGCCATGATCCCGGCCTTGTCATCCGCCGCGCCGCGCCCGTAGAGCCGGCCGTCCTTTTCGACGGCGGCAAACGGTTGTGAGTCCCAGAGGGCTTCGTCGCCCACGGGCTGGACGTCGTGGTGTGCGTAGAGGAGGATGGTCGGTTTGCCCGGCGCAGCAGGGCGGCGGGCGACGACGGCGGGCCCGCCGGGCGTGCCGTCCGGCTTGTCACAGCCCAGGATCTGCACCTCGGCAAGTCCTGCCGCGCGCAGCAGGCCGGCGACGGCCTCGGCGCTTTGCTCGAGCGGTGCCCGGTTAAAACTTGGCCAGGCGATGCCGGGGATGGCAACCAGTTCCTTCAGCTGGGCGAGGGTTTGGTCAAAGGAACGGTCGACGGCCGAGCGAAGGTCGTCCGTCCGGCTTCCGTCGGGACGGGAGCCGGACGGACCCGGGGAAATGAGCGGGGTGTCCGCCGATGATGAAGTCATGGCGAAAACATTACCTGCGTCACATTGCGCCGGAGCCGAAGGCGGGCCGGACGCAGGCCACCGGCTGCCGTCCGCAAGGTATTCTGTTCAGGTGTTCGGACGTAGAAAAGAAGCGCCCTCGGCGCAGGCAACAGTAGACCAGCAAGCTCCAGAGGCGGCGGCCCGGCAGGGCAGCTCCGCAGGCAAAGGCGCACCCACTCCCACCCGCAAGGCGCAGGAGGCTGCCCGCAAGCGCCCGCTGGTGCCCGAGGACCGCAAGGCCTCCAAGGCTGCCGAACGCCAGGCCGTTCAGGACCAGCGCCTGAAGATGCGCCGCGCATTGGACACCGGCGACGAGAAGTTCCTGCCGCTGCGGGACAAGGGTCCCCAGAAGCGGTTTGCGCGCGACTACGTGGACGCGCGCTTCAATCTTGGTGAGTACCTGATGTTCGGTGCCTTGGTCTTCGTGCTGGTGTCCCTGGTGGTCCCGGCTTCCAGCGACATGATGATCTACGTTCTCGGCGCTTTCTGGGTCATGTTCCTGGCAGTGTTCGTTGATGCCTTCATCCTGTCCCGCAAGCTCCGGAAGCGGCTGGCCGAAAAGTTCGGCGAGGTTGAGCGCGGCACGGTCTGGTACGGCTCCATGCGTTCCCTGCAGTTCCGCAAGCTGCGCCTGCCCAAGCCCCAGGTGAAGCGCGGGCAGTATCCGGCCTGACGTCCTCCGGGGAAGAATCCCGGCAGCATTGAAACAACGAGCCCCGGCGGTAGTACCGCCGGGGCTCGTTGTGCATTGTCAGGCGCGGCGGTTCCTCGCCAGCTGCCGGTTGATCCGGGCCGCCCAGAACGGTCCCTCATACAGGAAAGCTGTGTAGCCCTGGACCAGGGTGGCGCCGGCGTCCAGCCTTTCCTGGACGTCCCGTGCCGATTCCACCCCACCCACGGCCACGAGCACCAATTGATCGCCCGTGGCCTTCTTCAGCCGCTGCAGGACCTCGAGGGAGCGCTGTTTCAACGGCGCCCCGGACAGTCCACCCGCCCCGCATTTCTCCACGTCGGCCGCTGGTGAGGCCAGCCCGGTCCTGGCGATCGTGGTGTTCGTGGCAATGATGCCATCCAGCTTCAGGTCCAGCGCAAGCCTGGCGACGTCGTCGATGTCCTCGTCACTGAGATCCGGGGCGATCTTCACCAGCAGGGGCACATGCCGTCCGGCGGCACGGTCCGCCTCTTCGCCCACTGCGGTGAGCAGGGGACGGAGGGTTTCAACGTCCTGGAGCAGCCGCAGCCCGGGGGTGTTGGGCGAGCTGACGTTGACCACCAGGTAGTCGGCGGCCGGCGCCAGGCTGCGCGCGCTGATGAGGTAGTCGTCCACCGCATCGGCGAGCTCCACCGCTTTCGTCTTGCCGATGTTAACGCCAATGACCGGCCGCACCCCGGGGTACCTGCGCTGAAGCGCCGCGCGCGCTGCCTTCAGGCGCGGCGCCACTGCGGAGGCGCCGTCGTTGTTGAATCCCATCCGGTTGATGACCGCGCGGTCCTGGACCAGGCGGAAGAGACGGGGCTTGTCGTTGCCCGGCTGGGCCTGCCCGGTGATGGTGCCCACCTCTACGTGGCCGAATCCCAGTTCCGTCAGGGCCTCGATGCCGTGCCCTTCCTTGTCGAACCCGGCGGCCAGCCCGAACGGCGACGGAAAAGTCACACCGAATGCGGTGGTCTGCAACGACGGGGCCGGTGCGGTCAGCTTCTGCAGGAGCTTTCCGGCCCCCGAAGCATGCGCCAGCCTGATGCCCTTGAACCCGATTTTATGGGCGCGTTCTGCGTCCATCCATGAAAAGGCAAGCCTGAAGAAAGTGGGATAAACGCGCATGGCACTAGTTTTCCGTCTCGCGGGCTCCAAACCAAAACGGCGCAGCGAAAACGGGCGTCCTGGCCCGGCACCGCCGGTTGCAGCCGGATTAGCATGAGGACATGGAGTGGCAGCCGGACATTCTGGGCGGGGAGTTCCAGTCCCACGCCTTCACTGCGAGAGGGTCGGACGGAGTGGAACGCACGGCCACCCTGGTCCGGCTCCGTCCGGCCGGCACCCAGCCCTCTCCTGCCCATGGCCACCGCGCCGTGTTGTTCCTCCACGGCTGGAGCGACTACTTCTTCAACGTGGACCTGGCGCGGTTCTGGGCCGCGGCCGGCTACCACTTCTATGCCTTGGATATGCATAACCACGGACGGAGCCTGCGCCCCGAATCGCCCGGCGGATACGTCGCTGACCTGGCCGCCTACGACGCCGAGATCAAGGAGGCCTGCCGCCTGATCGCCGGGGAAAGCGGCCCGCACCCGGTAACCCTGATGGGCCATTCAACCGGCGGTCTGGTCGCCGCCCTCTGGACGAGCCGCCACCCCGGGACCGTGTCCCAGCTGGTCCTCAACAGCCCGTGGCTGGAGATGCACGGAAGTTCCCTGGTGCGCCGCGCCGCGTCCAGCATGGTGCGGCCCGTGGCCCGCTTCCGGCCCGAGGCAGTCCTCCGCCTGCCCGAGCGTGGCCACTACTGGCGAACCATCAGCAGTGCCGCCGACGGCGAGTGGCCGCTTGATGAGCGCTACCGCCCGCGGATGGCCTTTCCGGTGCGCGCCGGCTGGCTGAGGGCAGTACTTGCCGGGCACGCACGGGTGGCCCGGGGCCTGGAGATCGACGCGCCGATTCTGGTCCTGCTGTCCAAGGGCAGTGCGAATGGCCTTCTCTGGTCGGAGGAGATGCGGCGGACCGACGCCGTCCTGGACGTTAACATCATCGGGGTGCGCGCCTTGACGTTGGGCCGGACCGTCACCGTGGAACGGATCGACGGTGCCCTCCACGACGTCTTCCTCTCCCCCGGGCCGGTCCGCGCAGACGCCTACGCACGCCTGGCACGCTGGCTTGGCGCCTACGGCAGCTTGGCCGGCGCGGCGCCCGGCGGCAGCGCATGACACCGGGTCCCATGCGGCCCGGCGAGGCTAAGCCCCGGAGGGATCCGGCCCGGCGCCTGCAGCCGGTGCCGCAGCATCGACGGCACCCCCGTAGCGGCGGTCCCGGCGGGCATATTCCTCGACGGCGGCCCAGAGCGTTCGCCGGTCCACGTCCGGCCAAAGCGTGTCCATGAAGACGAATTCCGCGTAGGCGGACTGCCAAAGCAGGAAGTTGGACAACCTCTGCTCCCCGGAACTGCGCAGGAACAGGTCCACGTCCGGCAGGTCGGGTTCATCGAGGTATTTCTGGATGGTTCGCTCAGTGATGGCGCCCGGCTTGAGCCTGCCCGCTGCCACATCGGCGGCAATCGCGGAGACCGCGTCGGTGATCTCGGCCCGCCCGCCGTAATTAACACACATGGTCAAATTACAGGTGGTGTTCGCGGCGGTGAACTCCTCCGCTTCCTCCAGCTCACGGATGACCGACCCCCAAAGCCGGGGACGCCGCCCGGCCCAGCGGACGCGAACGCCCCAGTCATCCAGCTGGTTGCGTTGCCGGCGTAGCACATCCTTGTTAAATCCCATCAGGAAGCGCACCTCTTCCGGGGACCTGCGCCAGTTTTCCGTGGAGAAGGCGTATACGGTGACGTATTCGATCCCCAGTTCGATGGCGCCGGCCATGACGTCCAGGAGGGCAGGCTCCCCGGCCTTGTGGCCCTCAATCCGCGGCAGGCCGCGCTGGTTGGCCCAGCGGCCATTGCCGTCCATCACGATGGCGACGTGCCGGGGAATGAATTCCGCCGGTATGGAAGGCGCCGCCGCACCTGACGGGTGCGGGTAGGGCGGCACCACAGGATGAGTGCGTTTGCGGGCAGGACTGTTCTTTTTCCCCAGGACCACTGTCAGGTACGCTCCACATGCTTGAGGGATTTCAGGACTCGTTCAAGATGCCATTGCAGGTATGCAGCCACCAGGCCCCCAGCTTCCTTCCGGTGCTGGGGAAGCGACGCATCGGCCGTCCCCCAGTCTCCGGTCAGCAATGCCGCCAGAAGGGAGACTGTTTCCGGGGCGGGTGCCGGTGAACCGGGCGGCCGGCAGCCACCACACACCATTCCACCGAGAGGGGCGGAGAAGGCCGAGTGCGGCCCCGGCAGGCCGCAGCGGGCGCAGTCGGTGAAGCTGGGCGCCCAGCCACCGGTGGCCAGGGCACGGAGCAGGTAGGAATCCAGGATGAGGCCGGGCGCGTGTTCGTCGCGGCTCAAGGCCGCAAGGGCGCCCACCAACAGGTTGTACTGGGCGGTGCCTGCCTCCCCGTCCACGTCCGTGAGCTTCTCGGCTGTTTCCGTCATGGCCGCGGCAACGGTGTACCGGCCGTAGTCCGCCGCGATGCTGCCGCCGTACGCACCTTTGGCCACGGCCTGGGTGACGATGTCCAGCGTCCGGCCTGACACCAGCTGCAGGTCCGCCACCATGAAGGGTTCGAGCCGGGCCCCGAAACGGCTGCTGGTGCGCCGCACGCCTTTGGCAACGGCACGGACCTGGCCGTGGTGCTTTGTCAGGAGCGTGATGATCCTGTCCGCCTCGCCCAGCTTGTGGGTGCGCAGCACCACAGCGTCGTCCCGGTATGCCCGGGAGGCAAAAGAGTGTTGGGCCACGCTCTATCTTCCCATCCTGACCGGCACGTCGCTGCCGCCGATACAGCTGTGCCGCCGGCAGGACCGGCGGCACAGCTCACGGACGTCAGGACTGCGCGTCCCGGATGGCGCGGTTCACGGCCGAGATAACGGCCTTCAGCGAGGACATGCTGGTGTTGGCGTCGATGCCGACGCCCCACAGGACCCGCTCCCCTACCGCACATTCGACGTAGGCGGCCGCCATGGCGTTGCCGCCCTCGGACAGGGCGTGCTCACTGTAATCCAGCACCCGGACATCAACCCCGTCCTCGTGGAGGATGTTCAGCAGGGCGGCAATCGGGCCATTGCCCGTGCCGGTACGGCTGACCTGGGCACCGTCAATGGTGAGGGAGGCGTGCAGCGTCATGCCGCCGTCGTCATCCGTTTCGGTTTTGACCGCGCCCAGCGAGTAGCGGCCCCACTGGCCGTCGGCCTGCCCGGACGGCAGGTATTCGTCCTGGAAGATCTGCCAGAGCTGCGCCCCGCTGACCTCCCCGCCCACGGTGTCGGTGCGGCGCTGGATGACGCCGGAGAACTCGATCTGCGCACGGCGCGGCAGGTCCAGGCTGTGCTCGTTCTTCAACAGGTAAGCCACGCCGCCCTTGCCGGACTGGGAATTCACACGGATCACGGCCTCGTAGCTGCGGCCGAGGTCCTTGGGGTCCACGGGCAGGTACGGGACCTGCCAGGTGAAGTCGTCCACCGCCTTGCCGGCTGCGGCGGCGTCCCGCTCCAGGGCTTCGAAGCCCTTCTTGATGGCGTCCTGGTGCGATCCCGAAAACGCGGTGAACACGAGGTCGCCGCCATACGGGGAACGTTCCGGGACCGGCAGCTGGTTGCAGTATTCCACCGTGCGGCGGATGTCATCGATGTTTGAGAAGTCGATCATGGGGTCGATGCCCTGGACGAACAGGTTCAGGCCCAGGGTGACCAGGTCCACGTTGCCGGTACGTTCCCCGTTGCCGAACAGGCAGCCTTCGATGCGGTCGGCACCGGCCATGTAGCCCAGCTCGGCGGCCGCGACGCCGGTGCCGCGGTCGTTGTGCGGGTGCAGGGACAGGATGATGCCCTCGCGGGGGTGCAGGTGCCGGCTCATCCACTCGATGGAATCGGCGTAGACATTGGGGGTTGCCATTTCAACGGTGGCCGGGAGGTTGATGATGACCTGGCGGTCCGCAGAGGCTTCGAAGACGTCGGCGACGGCGTTGCAGACGCGTACGGCGTACTCCAGTTCGGTGCCGGTGAAGGACTCCGGTGAGTACTCATAGGTCACGTGCGTGTCCGCCAGGGTTTCCTCGTACTTCTTGCACAGGCGGGCACCCTGCAGGGCGATGTCCAGGATTCCGTCCTCGTCCTGGTTGAAGACCACACGGCGCTGCAGCACGGAGGTGGAGTTATAGAGGTGGACGATGGCCTGCTTGGCGCCGACGAGGGATTCGTAGGTCCGCTCAATCAGGTGTTCGCGGGCCTGGGTCAGGACCTGGATGGTGACGTCGTCCGGGATGTGGTTGCCCTCGATGAGCTGGCGGACGAAATCGAAGTCCGTCTGCGACGCGGACGGGAATCCGACCTCGATCTCCTTGTAGCCCATGCGGACCAGCAGGTCGAACATCTTCATCTTGCGGGCCGGGCTCATGGGGTCGATCAGCGCCTGGTTGCCGTCACGCAGGTCCACCGCACACCAGCGCGGCGCTTTGGTGATGACCTTGTCCGGCCATGTGCGGTCGGGCAGTTCGACCTTGATCTGGTCCTGGAAGGGCGTGTAGCGGTGGAACGGCATTCCTGAGGGCTTCTGTGCGTTTCGCATTACTTATCGGGGCCTTTTCTGTGGTTCTTCTTTGAAAGGGTGGCCGGGCAACACAAACTCCGCAGCGAGGGTGGGCCTAGCGCTGGATCGCGCCTGTGGCCTCGCCGCGGCAGCTAAGAAGAAGGAGCTCTGCACGCACCTTTTGAGGGTAACACGGGTGCGTAAGATGAAAGGGCACTACCGTCCGTAAAGTCCAGCATGCAGACGCCCCCGGTTTTCGGCCGGCTGCGGCATCCCAGCAAAAGGAGTTTTCAGTGCCCATATCGGGGATCGACCTGTCCACCTTTGATCACACAGTCCGGCCGCAGGACGACCTCTACCAGCACGTCAACGGCGCGTGGCTGAAGGCAACCGAAATTCCCGATGACCGGCCCCTTGAAGGAACCTTCACCGCCCTCCGTGACGGATCGGAAATAGCAGTCCGCGACATCATCGAAGAAGCGGCCGCCAAAGGCGCGGAGGCCAGCGGCATCGAACGAAAGATCGGTGACCTTTACAACAGCTTCATGGACGAAGCCGCAGTTGAAGGAAAGGGCATGGAACCTATCCGGGAGCGGCTCGCGGAGGTTTTCGCCACCGGCTCCCCGTCGGCCCTCCTGGCCCTCGCCGGCCGGCTGTTCCGGGCGGACGTGGGAGGCCTCTTCTACATTTATCCCGCCCCGGACGCCGGAAACCCTGACCGGGTCCTGCTCTACACGGGACAGGGTGGCCTTGGCCTTCCGGACGAGTCCTACTACCGCGAGGAGAAGTTCGCACCTATCGTGTCGGCCTACACGGCGCACGTGGAAAAGATGTTCGGGCTCGCTGGGCTTCCGGATCCCCGTGGGGCAGCCGGCCGTGTGGTGGACCTGGAATCCAAGCTCGCCTCGCACCATTGGGACAACGTCACCCTGCGCGATCCGCAAAAGACGTACAACCTTCGGACTGCGGACGAGGCAGCCGCGCTGTTCCCGCTCCTGCCCGTCTGGTTCGAGGCGGCCGGCATCGGCGAGGACAAGCGCGCGGAGATCGTGGTGAGCACCCCCGATTTCTTTGCCGGCGCCGCGGGGCTGCTCGACTCCGTGCCGCTGTCCACGTGGCAGGAATGGCTGGCGATGCGCGTTGTCAGTGCTGCAGCCCCGTATTTGTCCGCTGCCTTCGTGGACGCCAGCTTTGCGTTCTACGGCACCACCCTCAGCGGCACCCCGCGGAACAAGGACCGGTGGAAGCGCGGGGTTGCAGTAGTGGAAGCCGCCCTGGGCGAGGCTGTGGGACAGATTTACGTTGCCCGGCACTTTCCTGAGACACACAAGGAACGGATGCAGACTCTGGTGGCAAACCTCATCGAGGCCTACCGCCGCAGCATCACGGATGTGTCGTGGATGGGCGAGGACACCAAAGCGGAGGCGTTGCGCAAGCTTGAGGCCTTCCGCGCCAAGATCGGCTACCCCGACGAGTGGATTGACTACTCGGCGGTGGTGATTGAGCCCGACGATCTCCTGGGCAACGTGGAGCGGGCGCACAACGCCGACGTCGACAGGCACCTGGACGAGGTGGGCAAGCCGGTGGACCGGAACAAGTGGTTGATGACGCCGCAGACGGTCAACGCCTATTACCACCCCATGATGAATGAGATTGTGTTCCCGGCAGCAATCCTGCAGCCGCCATTCTTCACGGCAGAGGCCGATGACGCCGTGAACTACGGTGGCATCGGCGCGGTGATCGGCCACGAGATCGGGCACGGTTTCGATGACCAGGGCTCACAGTTCGACGGCGGCGGGGCCTTGCGGAACTGGTGGACGGACCAGGACCGCCAGGCCTTTGAAACCCTGACGGCCCGGCTCGTGGCACAGTACGACGCCCTTTCACCTGGCGCTGCCCCGGGGCATAACGTCAACGGCCGCCTCACCCTCGGTGAAAACATTGGAGACCTGGCAGGGCTCACGATCGCCTACAAGGCCTACCTGATCAGCCTGGAAGGCAAGGAGCCGGAGGTCATTGACGGCCTGACCGGACAGCAGCGGTTTTTTGCCTCCTGGGCCGCGGGGTGGCGCCAGGTGATCCGGCAGGAAGAGGCCATCCGCCGGTTAGCCACCGATCCCCACTCCCCCAACGAGTTCAGGACCAACGCCATCGCGAAGAACCTGGATCCGTTCCACGAGGCGTTTGATGTCAGCGAGGAAGATGGCATGTGGATGCCTCCCGCTGAACGCGTCAGCATCTGGTAACGGGATACACAAAGGGCCCCGCCGCAAGGCGGGGCCCTTTCGTGTAAAGCAGTTACTACCGCACGATCAGGTCCGGGTTGGCCTGCTGGCAGACCTTGTCCCCCGCGGTTTGGTTGACGATGTCCTCCGGCAGGGCAGCTGCGCCGCCACCGGTTCCTGCTCCGAACGTGGTCCCGGTGGTGAAGTCGCTGCCCACATACACCTGCACGCCCGTGACAGCGGGTGCCGGGATCATCAGGGTCGCCGGAATGCCCAGCAGGGCTGCGACGTCCGTGGCCACGTCGGCGAAGCCGTTACCGTAGTACACCGCCGTCTTGGCCACCGGCTGCGCGATGAACTGGCCGGTCTGGGTGAAGCCGCCGGTCACCAGGGCCTGGACGAGTTCCTGGGCCCGGCCCGCAACGCCGCTTCCGTTGGCGACGGTGACGGGCTGGATGGCCTTGTTGTACGTGGGCGCAGGGACTGCAGTTTCGGTGGGCTCCGCGGACGGCGCCGCCGTTTCACTGGGTGCCGGCGTGGTGGGCGCGGTGGGGTCCGTCAGGTCCACGTTCTTGCGCATGGCCGAAAAAAGCTGTGCGCCTGCGGGTTCGGCGATCACCAGCCGGTTAGGGTCGACGGGTGCCGGCGTAGTCGGGACTGCCACGAATGCGACCTTGCTGATGTCGATGTCCTTGAGCCGGTTGCCGATGGTCAGCAGTGTCGGGATGGAAGCGAGCCCGTCGTCAACCGTGAGGTTCTGGGTGACGACGTCGGCGATCTTCAGCATCCTGGCGGGGTCGGATAACGTGCCCTCGTCCTTGATCTTCCGCGTCAGTGAGGACAGGAAGCTCTGTTGGGCCTTGATGCGGCCCAGGTCGCCGCCGTCGGCATATGCATGGCGGGCGCGGAGGAAGGCAAGGGCCATCTCCCCCTGGACCGATGATGTCCCCGCGGGCAGCCGCAGCCGGGAGTCGGGGTCGTAGACGGCGTCGGTGATGCAGACGTCCACACCGCCCACCGCGTTGGAAAGCTCCTTCACGGCGTTGAAGTCGGCCATCATGAAGTGGTCCACCTGCATGCCCGTGAGCTTGTTGACGGTGTCCACGGCGCAGCCGATGCCCGCCTCGCTCATGGCCTCGTTGATCATGACACCGGTGCGGGCGGGGAAATCCTTGTTGGTCTTCCTGTCCTTGCAATCGGGGATGTCCACCAGCAGGTCCCGGGGAAAGCTGATGACGTTGACGCGCTTGTTGTCCTCGGAGATATCCATCAGCATCATCACGTCGGACTTGCCGTAGCCGGTGGAATCATCAGCAGTTCCGTATTCGGAGTTCTTGCCATCACGCGTGTCCGAGCCAAGGATCAGGATCTGAATCCGGCCCGTGGCGTCGCTCACCGGTGACTCCGTGCCCTCACCCCCGGCGTTCAAGGGCGCCTTGGAAAGGTTGTTTTGCAGACGAAAGAACCAGAACCCGGCAAATGCTATGCCGGCCACGAGAACCACGGCCACCACGGCGGTGATGGCCTTTAACCACACCGGCATCCCACGGAAGGTTCCTAAATGGCGCGCCGCTCCCAGGCCGGTGCCATTGGCGTGCCGGGACACCGGTCCCGGTCCGGCAGACAAGTCAGCCTCGTTGTCGCGTGTATCGCGGCCTCGACCCACGTGGTGAACCTTCCTCTAAAGACGAATCCGGTCCATTTTAGTGGTCCAGTCTGTAAATTAAGGGGCCGGCCCCCTGGGGACCGCTAAGGGTTAGAAACCCAGTTTGACGAGCTGTTTCGGGTCGCGCTGCCAGTCCTTCGCCACCTTGACGTGGAGGTCAAGATAGATCCGGGTGCCCAGGAGTGCTTCGATGCCCTTGCGGGCGTTGGTGCCCACTTCCCGCAGCCGGCTCCCGCCCTTACCGATGATGATGGCCTTTTGCGAGGGACGCTCCACGTAGAGGTTGACGCGCACGTCCAGCATGGGGTTGTCCTCGGGACGGTCCTCCCGGGGAACGATCTCCTCGACCACCACGGCCAGGGAATGGGGAAGTTCGTCCCGGACGCCTTCCAGCGCAGCTTCGCGGATCAGCTCCGCCACCATCACGGCTTCAGGTTCGTCCGTCAGTTCGCCGTCCGGGTACAGCGGCGGCGACGGAGGCATGTGACTGATCAGCACGTCGGCCACCGTTTCCACCTGGAAGCCGTCACTTGCCGAGACAGGGACAATGTCTTTCCAGCCATCATCCCCCATGACTTCGCGTCCGAGCGCGGCGACGGCGAGGAGCTGCTCCGTCAGCTGCTGGCGGTCCACCAGGTCCGCCTTCGTCACGATGGCCACGACGGGCTTGCGTCCCACAGCGGCCAGCTGCGCTGCGATGAACTTGTCGCCGGGGCCGATCTTTTCGTTGGCCGGAAGGCAGAATCCGATGGCGTCAACCTCGGACAGCGTGTCGGCGACAAGGTCATTGAGGCGTTTGCCGAGGAGGGTGCGCGGGCGGTGCAGGCCCGGGGTGTCCACCAGGATCAGCTGGGCGTCCTCGCGGTGGACGATGCCCCTGATGGTATGGCGCGTCGTTTGCGGCTTCGCAGATGTGATGGCCACTTTCTTGCCGACCAGCGCGTTCGTCAACGTGGACTTGCCCGCATTGGGCCGTCCGACGAGGACCGAGAAACCGGCGCGGAAACCGCCAAAGTCCTCGGCGGCTGCATCCTTATTTTTCTTGCTCACGGGGAACTCCCTGCTGGGTTGCTTCGGCCTCTTCCAGGAGGCCTTCAAGGTCAGTCTCTACTCTTGGTACCGGAGCCGCAATGATGTGGCTGACCCGGTTCCGGCGGCCTTCAAGCCGGTCGGCGCGCAGCGACACGCCCTGCACCTCCACGCTGCTTCCCACGATGGGAACCCGGCCCAGGGCCTTGGCGAGGAGGCCACCCACGGTGTCAACCTCGTCGTCGTCGAGCTCGAGATCGAACAGCTCACCAAGGTCATCGATGCCCATCCGCGCGCTGACACGGTAGGAGCCGTCCCCCAGCGCGACCGCTTCGGCGCTCTCGGTGTCATATTCATCGACGATTTCCCCAACAATTTCCTCGATCAGGTCCTCAAGGGTGACCAGGCCGGCAGTGCCGCCGTACTCATCGATCACGATGGCTACGTGCGTGGATTCCTTCTGGAGCTCACGGAGGAGGTCGCTGACGGGCTTGGATTCGGGCACATACCGCACCTCGCGGGCCAGGGCTTCCACTACCGGTTGCTCCTCGTCCGCGGCCAGCTGGTGGATAGCCGCAGCAACGTCCTTGAGGTAGACGATGCCCAGGATGTGGTCAGTGTTTTCGCTGATGACGGGGATTCGGGAATAGCCGGAGCGCAGGAACAGGGACATGGCCTGGCGGAGACTGGAGCCGGCGTCGATGCTGACGATGTCCGTTCTGGGCACCATGACGGCGCGGACGAGGGTATCGCCGAAATCGAAGACGGACTGGATCATTTCAGCTTCGGTGTCCTCGATCATGTCCGATTCGCTGGCCCGGTCCAGGAGCTCACGGAATTCCTGCTCGCTGAAGAACGCGTCATCTCCCCCGGGTGCGCCGGGAGCTGCAGAGCTGCCCAGTGCCACGAGCCAGCCGGGGATGGGTCCGAGGATGCTGGTCAGGAAGCGGACCATCGGCGCGGTGAAGCGGACGACGGCCGTGGAATGGAGCCGGCCAAGCTGCCGCGGCGAAACACCCACGATGACGAATCCCAGCAGTGCCATGATGCCGGTGGCTACCAGTCCCGCCAGCCAGACGTTGTCCAGCAGGCTCGAAACGACGACCGCGACGGCCACGGCGGACGCCATCTCGAACCAGACCCGCCAGAACCGGAGTGCCCGGGTGTGGGCTACCGGCTGGGCGAGGATCCGGCGCATGGCAGTCCCGCGGCTTCTCAGCAGGGCCTGTTCGGCGTCGTGGCGCGGAAGGAAGCTGAAAGCTGCTTCCGCCGCCGTCAGCACTGCCGCGACGGCGAGGAACACCAATGCCATCGCGACCAGGAGCAGTTGCGTCACTGGGTTGTCTCGGCGGGTGCTTCTTTGCCGGTGAAGCCGGACAGCAGTTCCCGCTGAAGCCCGAACATCTCCGCTTTCTCTTCCGGTTCGGCATGGTCGTAACCGAGGAGGTGCAGGATTCCGTGGGTGGTCAGCAGCAGCATTTCGTCCTGCAGGGAGTGGCCGGCGTTTTTGGCCTGCACCTTGGCAACCTGCGGGCAGATCGCGATGTCCCCCAGCATCCCCTGCGGCGTGGGCCGGTCCGGGGTTCCCGGCGTGAGCTCATCCATGGGTACGGACAGGACATCGGTGGCACCCGGCTCGTCCATCAGCTCGATGTGCAGCTTTTCCATTGCCGGTTCGTCCACCAGGAGGATGGACAGTTCGGCCTGGGGGTGGATGTAGAGCTGCTCGAAGATGTAGCGCGACAATGCAACAAGTTCGGCTTCCTCCACCTGGACGCCGGATTCGTTGTTCACCTCAATACTCACGCGTGTTCCCCCCGCTTTTCCCTGCTTGCTGAGTGCTTGACCCTGTTCCGCTGGACTTCATCCCAGAGGCTGTAGGCATTGACGATGTCCCCCACGAGCCTGTGCCGGACGACGTCGGCGGCGTCCAGGACGGAGAAGTCGACGCCCTCAATGCCCTGCAGGATTTCCTCCACGATGCGCAGCCCCGACCGCGTACCGAACGGCAGATCCACCTGGGTGACGTCCCCGGTGACCACCATCTTCGAGCCGAAACCGAGCCTGGTGAGGAACATCTTCATCTGTTCCGGCGTGGTGTTCTGTGCCTCGTCGAGGATGATGAAGGCGTCATTGAGGGTCCGTCCGCGCATGTAGGCCAGCGGTGCCACTTCGATGCTTCCGGCGGCCATCAGCCGCGGAATGGACTCCGGGTCCATCATGTCGTGGAGGGCGTCGTACAGCGGACGCAGGTAGGGGTCGATCTTGTCGCTCAGCGTCCCCGGAAGGAAGCCCAGCCGCTCCCCCGCCTCTACGGCCGGCCGGGTAAGGATGATGCGGCTGACCTCTTTTTGCTGCAGCGCCTGGACAGCTTTGGCCATGGCGAGGTAGGTCTTGCCGGTACCGGCAGGGCCGATGCCGAAGATGACCGTGTTGGCATCGATGGAGTCGACATAATTCTTTTGGTTGAGCGTTTTAGGGCGGATGGTCCTGCCGCGGCTGGAGAGGATGTCGTGGGTCAGTACGTCCACCGGGTTCTGCAGGGACTGGGTGCGCAGGAGCGCCGCGAGCTGCTGCAGGACAGCCGGCGTGATGACAGTGCCTCGGGCCACCAGACCGCGCACTTCCTGGAGGAGCCGCATGATCCGTGGAACATCACTGCTGGGGCCGCTGATGGAAAGCTCGTTGCCGCGCGCATGGAAGTTGACGTCCGGGAACTGCTCCTCGATGAACCTCAAGGCCTCATCGTGGCTGCCGAGGGATTGAACCATCTGGTCAGAGTTCTCGAAAAGGACCACTTCAGTGCGGATGCCGGGAAGGGAATGGGGAAATTCCCCCGGGCTGCCTTCGCCCGTGTTGAGCCGCCGCCTGCCGTTTGCTGATTCAGTCATGGTGCTGGCCCGCAGGCCTGTGGTCCCCTCGAAGTTCGACATGTGTTTCCGTTGGCTGAGCCGGCGGCCGTTGCGCGGCGCGCCAAGTTCAGCGATCCCTTCATCTTACGCCAGCAACCATCGCGGGCGGATGACGCGCCGGTGTTGCGGTGCAGGACCTGCCAGACGTCCACGGCGGACATGCACCATGCGCTTCGCATGTGGGGTGTTTTGTATCAACTTCATATCGGGCTCATATCGTTCCCGTTGCAGTTGGGCGGGTGCAGCCGAAACACCGCCAGTGTAGACCGGAGGCTGTGCCATGCTGGAAACCCAGCGTCTGCTGGGACACCAGGCCGCCAGGGGATCGGCCCGCCACGCCACGAAAGGACAAGGGCAAGGAAGTGCCGGAAACCTCTGCGCCCTCATGGGCTGGACGAATGGCGGGCCGGGTGCGCCCCGCCGTCCTGGCAGGAGTCCTCGTCCTCGTTCCGGTGCTGTCTGGCTGCACGGCCGAGGGGGGCCCGACGCCGTCCCGGTCGCTCGCCTCGGTGCCCGCCACGGGCGGCACCATGCCGGACGGTCCCGCCACCAGCGCACCGCTGGAAACCACGCAGTCTTCGAACAAGGCCCCCGTGTACTGGATTGGCCGCAGCGGGGGCAACATCTTCCTCTACCGCGAGTTCCGGGACGTTCCGGAGCAGGAGAACCCGGTAACCCGTGCCCTGCGGGCCATGATGTCGGATAAGCCGCTTGACCCGGATTTTTTCACGCCGTGGCAGAATCCCGGCAAGCTCGCCACGTCGATCTCGGGCAAGGATGTCATCACCGTTGACGTCTCCGCGGACGCCTTCAACAGCAACCTCGACGCCGACATGGCCGCCCGCGCCATCCAGCAGCTGATCTATACGGCCACTGCGGCTGCCGCGAGCTCGGGGCTGATCGATACGGGACAACAGATCCGCGTCCGGATCCTGGTGGACGGACACACGGACTATGTGGCGTTCGGCCACGTGCAGCTGGGTGCGCTAATGACCCGCGCTGCCGGACTGGTGGCGCCGGTGTGGATCATCGATCCCCAGGAGAACGCGGAGGTGCCCGGCGGCAGCGTCAAGATCACCGGACGCAGCACCTCCCCCGGCGGCAAGCTGCACTGGCAGATCCTGCAAGCGGCGGATGGGGGCAGCAAGACGCCTTTCCTGACCGGCGAGACCACCGCCGCGGCCGAGCAGGGGCAGGCGGGGGCCTTCACGCTCGCCCTCACCCTGCCTCCGGGCGATTACGAGCTGCGGGTGGGGCAGGCCGGTTCCGGCGGCGAGCCGGACCGGAACGAGGACACGCGGACCTTTAAGGTTCGCTAGCAGCCCATCGGCCCAGGACATCGCTGGCAAGCACGACGGCGGCCGGGCCGGCCGTTGACGACCGCAGGACATGGTGCCCCAGCAGGGCGGTCACGGCGCCTGCACTGCAGAGTTTCGTCACTTCGCGTGGGCTGATGCCACCCTCGGGACCAACGATCAGCAGAACCTCACGCGGGCCTTCGCCCCCGCGGCCGTGCCATGCTTCAAGCACGGAGCGCAACGGCCGCACGGCGTCCTCATGCAGGATCACCGCAAGATCGGCTGCTTCTACGGCCGCGCACAGCCCGGCGGACTCGACGGCGGGACGGACATCCGGAATCCACGCCCGGCGTGCCTGCTTCGCCGCCGCGGCAACGGAGGACTGCCACTTGGCGTGGGCCCGGGCTGCCCTGTCGCCTTTCCACCGCACGATGGACCGTTCGGACTGCCACGGTATGACGGCGTCAATGCCCAGTTCGGTGGCCGTTTCGATGGCCAGTTCGTCCCGGTCACCCTTCGCCAGGGCCTGGACCAGCACCAGCCGGATGTCCGGGCGGGGTTCTACCGCCATGGTGCCGCACTCCACCTCAAGGCCGGAAGCGGCGGCCGAAACGACCTTCCCCGTCATGCGGGTGCCGGCGCCGTCGACGATGTCCACGGCCTCACCCGGCCCAAGCCGCTTGACGGTGACCGCGTGCCGCGCCTCCGGCCCTTCGAGGACAAACAGTCCGCCCGGGACCGTGCCGTCCAGGGAGCCTGCGGCGGTAAAGAAGACGGGGTTGCTCACCGCTACAGGTTACCGAGCCGGTCCCGGAGCTTGGCGAACATGCCGCCGCTGGCAGCGAGCTTGCCCTCGGTGATCTGCTCACCGCGCAGCTTGGCAAGCTGCCGCAGGAGGTCCTCCTGCTGCGAATCCAGTTTGGCCGGCGTGTCCACCTGGAGGTGGACTTTCAGGTCGCCGCGGCCGTACCCGCGCAGGTGGGTGACCCCCAGGCCGCGCAGGGTGATGATCTCCCCGGACTGGGTCCCGGGTTTGACGTCGATCTCCTGTGTGCCGTCGAAGGTTTCCAGGCTGACGTCCGTGCCCAGGGCCGCGGCTGTCATGGGGATATGCAAGGTGGCGTGCAGGTCGTCGCCTTCCCTGACGTAGGTGGCGTCGTTGTTGACGCGGATTTCCACGTAAAGGTCACCGGCGGGACCGCCGGCAGGGCCGGCTTCACCCTGCCCGGCGAGCTGGATGCGCGTTCCGGTGGCCACGCCGGCGGGGACCTTGATGGTCAGCGAACGCCGGCTGCGGATGCGGCCCTGGCCACTGCATTCGTTGCACGGATCTTTGATGACGGTGCCAAATCCTTCACAGGTACCGCAGGGCGCTGCGGTCATGACCTGGCCCAGGATGGAGCGGACTGCACGCTGCACCTGGCCGCTGCCGCCGCAGATGTCACAGCGCTCCGGCTGCGTTCCCGGGCGGCAGCAGGATCCGTCGCAGGTGGGACAGACGACGGCGGTATCCACTTCGAGCTTCTTGTTGACGCCGAACACAGCATCCCGCAGGTCGATGCGGACACTGATCAGGGCGTCCTGGCCCCGGCGCACACGGGATGCCGGGCCGGCCGTGCCGCCGGCACCGAAGAAGGTGTCGAAGATATCCTGGAACGCAAAGCCCTGGCCCGCGTACCCGGCTCCGCCGAATCCGTTGTCCGTCCCGTTCTCGTTGCCCGTGGTGTCGTAGACACGGCGCTTCTGGGGGTCGGAGAGGACCTCATAGGCGTGAGTTACTGCCTTGAAGCGCTCGGCAGCGTCCGCACCGGGGTTTACGTCCGGGTGAAGGGTGCGGGCCAGCTTGCGGTAGGCCTTCTTGATCTCTTCTCCCGTTGCCTCCGGCGAGACTCCAAGGACATCATAGTGGCTGCTCAAAGTTCGTATCTCTTCCTTGTTGTACTGCATGTACTGGGGCTGCCCGGCCCTGGCCGTCCACCGCAGCAAACAGCGGCCGGCAGGATGGGCTCAGGGCCCCAGAATCCTGGAAAGGTAACGCGCCACGGCCCTCACCGCGGCCATCGTGGTGGGATAGTCCATCCTCGTGGGGCCGAGGATCCCGACTTTCGCGGCACTGTCCGGACCGTAGCCCGTGGCCACAACGGAGGCCTCTGCCAGGCCGTCATACGGGTTTTCCCTCCCGATGCTGACGGCCACACCACGGTGGTCCTGGGCCATCTCGCTCAGCAGCCGCAGCATCACCACCTGCTCCTCCAGCGCCTCAAGCACCGGCCCGATGCTGAGCGGGAAGTCCACGTTGGACCTGGCGAGGTTGGCGGTCCCTGCCATCACCATCCGTTCCTCCCGGCTGTTGTGCGCCAAGGCCTCAAGGCCGTGGGCCAACGCGTGGGCCGCCTGCCGCTGCGACGGGGCCGCCGCGGCAACGACGGCGGGAAGCGCCTGGGTGAGCTGGCTCAGCGGCGTGCCGGCCAGCGCGCCGAGGAAATGCGTGCGCAGGGCCGCCAGCACATCGTCGCCGAGGTCCTGTCCGACGTCGATGACCCGTTGCTCCACTTTGCCGCTGTTGGCGATCAGGACCACCAAGACCTTGCGCGGGGCAAGCAGGACGAATTCGATGTGGCGGACCAGGGCCCGGCTCAGGTGCGGGTACTGGACTACGGCCACCTGGTTAGTGAGCTGTGCAAGCAGACGGACGGTACGGTCCAGCACGTCGTCAAGGTCGTCGGACCCCTCAAGCAGCGACTGGATGGCCCGGCGCTCCGCGGCTGAGAGTGGCTTGACCGCAGAAATCTGGTCCACGAACAGGCGGTAGCCCTTGTCTGTGGGGATGCGCCCGGCGCTGGTGTGCGGCGCCGTAATCAGGCCCTCATCCTCCAGGGCAGCCATGTCGTTGCGGATGGTCGCGCTGGAGACGCCGAGATGATGCCGCTCCACCAGGGCCTTGGAACCGACCGGCTCGCGGGAGTGGACGTAATCCTCCACGATGGCCCGCAGTACCTCCAGCTTGCGTGGCTCGCTCACATTCCACCTCCATCCATGGTCCGGGGCGTCCGCCCCGCCTGCATGCTGCCACCACCAAAGGTTTAGCACTCGACATGCCTCAGTGCTAACAGTCTATTATGCCGCGGCACGTTGTTAGCATTGGTACCGCTCCGGGCGAAACTCCGGTGCCCACTACCAAGCGCGAGGCGGACCACATTCATGGATTACCAGAACTGGGGCCCCCGGGACATGTCCGCGCCTGCCCGCGCGGAGCTGCCCGAAGTTCCTGTTGAACGCGGGATGGTGCTTGAGGACGTCCAGTCGGGCTGGGTGGGTGCCGTGACCCGCGTGGAGAAATCCGGAGGCATGCACGTGGTGGCGCTGGAGGACCGGCGCGGCAAGTCCCGTTCCTTTCGGCTGGGCTTCGGGTTCCTCCTGGAGGGCCAGGCCATCCGGCTGATGCCGCCGGCTCCCCGGGCCGCAGCGGGCGTGCCCGCAGGCAGGACGGCGTCGGGATCCGTACGGGTCGAAGGCCAGCGTGCGCAGGTGGCCAAGGCGAGCCGGATCTGGGTGGAAGGCAAGCACGACGCCGAACTCGTGGAGAAAGTCTGGGGAGACGACCTCCGCGTGGAGGGCATCGTCGTCGAGCCCCTGCACGGCATCGACGACCTTGCCGCAGCGGTGGCCGACTTCCGCCCCGGGCCGGCCAGGCGCCTCGGCGTCCTGGTGGACCACCTGGTGCCCAATTCGAAGGAATCCCGCATCGCGGACGCCGTGATGGCCTCGCCCGGCGCCGCCGGGAACGTCCTGATTGTCGGCCACCCGTACATCGATGTCTGGCAGGCCATCCGCCCAGCCGTCCTGGGGATCGACCGGTGGCCCGCCGTCCCCCGGGGCCAGGACTGGAAGACAGGGATCCTGAAAGCCTTTGGCTGGCCCCATGCAACCAAAGAGGACGTCGGGCTCGGATGGCAGAAGCTGTTGGGCGCTGTACGCACCTACGCAGACCTCGAGCCCTCGCTGCTAGGCAGGGTGGAGGAAGTGATCGACTTCCTCACTGTGCCCTGAAGGCCGGACGCCGCCCCAAGAGCCAGTATTCTTGGTAGTAGTCAGCACAACTTGCACCCCCGAAGGAAACAGACTGTGGCAGAAAACGCACGTGATCACAGGGACGGCCAGGGCCGTTCCGAGTACCATGGCGTGCCGGCCAACGCCCTGCCGCTCACGGCCAGCGAAGACCGCCAATGGGCAACCCTCGCGCATTTCGGCGGCATCCTGGGATGTGTTCCCGCACTGCTGATCTACCTGATTTTCCGGGACCGTGGCCCCTTCACCGCACAGGAATCCAAAGAGGCCCTGAACTTCAGCCTGCCACCCACCATCGCCGCGGTACTGGCCAACATCCTGGTGTTCGTTCCCGTGGTCGGCAACATCTTCGCCGTGATCGCCACACTGATCTGGGTCGCCCTTACCTGCTTCTCGGTGGCCGCCGGCATCCACGTGAACCGCGGCCAGCCGCACCGCTACCCCTACAACCTGCGCTGGATCAAGTAACCGCAGAAGGCTTTGGTGCCCACATCCGCAGGATTCCCTGACCGAGCTTGCGAGGTTAGGGTGCGGGTGGGGATCAGTCCGGCAGGATGCGCCGCACCACCGCGTCCGCGAGGAGCCTGCCCTTCAGCGTGAGGACCAGCCGGCCGCGGAATGCAGCCGCAGGTTCCACCAGTCCATCGGCGATGAGACCGGCCACCTCCTGGCGCCCCGCTGGGCTGAGCGCGGCGACCTCCAGTCCGGACTGCAGGCGCGCCTCAAGCATCACCCGTTCCAGCCGCCGGGTTTCCGGATCCAGGGTCTCCCTGGCGGCTGCCGGCGATAGTCCCTGGGACAGGCGGTTGGCATAGGCGGAAGGGTGCTTGACGTTCCACCAGCGGACCCCGCCCACGTGGGAGTGCGCGCCGGGGCCGATTCCCCACCAGTCGTCTCCCCGCCAGTAGGCGAGGTTGTGGCGGCACGCCTGCTCCGGCGTGCGCGCCCAGTTGCTGACCTCGTACCAGCCAAGCCCTGCTTCGGTGATGAGCTGGTCGGCGAGTTCGTACTTGTCGGCGTGGTCGTCGTCGTCAATTCCCGGCACTTCGCCCCGGCGCATCTGTGCTGCCAGCTTGGTGCCGTCCTCAACGATCAGCGCGTAGGCGCTGATGTGGTCCGGCTGGTACG
This sequence comes from Arthrobacter sp. E70, assembly GCF_058266945.1. Taxonomy (NCBI): domain Bacteria; kingdom Bacillati; phylum Actinomycetota; class Actinomycetes; order Micrococcales; family Micrococcaceae; genus Arthrobacter; species Arthrobacter sp. E70. The sequence goes on from NZ_JBYQFR010000002.1 coordinate 99,713, forward strand.
ACAGCGCCGTCTCCAGCGAGTGGCGCCAGTCGGCCAGGGACTCCCCCGGTGTCCCGTAGATAAGGTCCAGGCTGACGGCCAGGCCGGCGTCGCGTGCCCACTGGACCACCTGCGGCACCCGGCTTGGTGTGTGGGTCCGGTCCAGGACCTTGAGCACATGCGGGACTGCGGACTGCATGCCGAATGACACACGGGTGAAGCCGGCGTCCTTGAGGATGGCGAGCGACTCCGGGGTCACCGAGTCGGGGTTTGCCTCGGTGGTGACCTCGGCGCCCGGTTCGATCCCCCACTGGTCGATGGCCGACCGCAGGATCAGTGCGAGGTCGCCAGCGGGAAGCAGGGTGGGTGTGCCGCCGCCAAAGAACACCGTGCTGAGCTTGCGTTCCGGCAGGCCCGAGGCCGCGAGCACCCGGCCGGCCAGGTGCACTTCGGAGACGGCCGTCCGGGCGTAGGCGTCCTGGGACGCACCGCCGCCGAGCTCGGTGGCGGTGTAAGTGTTGAAATCGCAGTAGCCGCAGCGTACGGCGCAGAACGGGATATGGACGTACAGCCCGAACGCACGGTCCGCCGCACGCTCCGCCGCCTGGGCGGGCAGGAGACCGTCCGGCGGCGCCGGATCGCCGAGGGGAAGGGTGCTAGGCATTGCACGGGCCTCCGGTGCAACCGGACGCGGTGTTCACTACTTCTTGGCCTTGTCCTTGGACTCGTCGGTGGTCAGGGCGGCGATGAAGGCTTCCTGGGGAACCTCCACGCGGCCCACCATCTTCATGCGCTTCTTGCCTTCTTTTTGCTTCTCCAGCAGCTTCCGCTTACGGGAAATGTCACCGCCGTAGCACTTGGCCAGCACGTCCTTGCGGATGGCGCGGATGCTTTCGCGGGCGATGATCCGGGAGCCGATGGCGGCCTGGATGGGCACCTCGAACTGCTGGCGCGGGATGAGTTCGCGCAGCTTGCTGGTCATCATCACGCCGTAGGCGTACGCCTTGTCCTTGTGGGTGATCGCGCTGAAGGCGTCCACCTGTTCGCCTTGGAGCAGGATGTCCACCTTGACCAGGTCGGCCACCTGTTCGCCGTCGGCCTTCCAGTCCAGCGAGGCGTAGCCGCGCGTCTTGGACTTGAGGATGTCGAAGAAGTCAAAGACGATTTCCGCCAGCGGGATCCAGTACCGCAGCTCCACCCGGTCCTCGGAGAGGTAGTCCATGCCCTTCATTTGGCCGCGGCGGCCCTGGCACAGCTCCATGATGGCGCCCACGAACTCGTTGGGCGCCAGGATGGTGGCGGACACCATGGGTTCGCGGACTTCCTTGATTTTTCCGGCCGGGAATTCGCTCGGGTTGGTGACGGTCAGGACGCTCTTGTCCTCGAGGGTCACTTCATAGACCACGTTGGGGGCCGTGGAAATCAGGTCCAGGTTGAACTCGCGCTCCAGTCGTTCCCGCACGATCTCCAGGTGCAGCAGGCCCAGGAAGCCGACGCGGAAGCCAAAGCCCAGCGCGGCAGACGTCTCAGGCTCGTAGATCAGGGCGGCGTCGTTGAGCTTGAGCTTGTCCAGTGCGTCGCGCAGGACCGGATAGTCCGTGCCATCCAGGGGGTAGAGGCCGGAGAACACCATCGGCTTGGGGTCCGCGTAGCCGCTCAGGGATTCCGACGCCGGCTTGGCGAGGTTGGTGACCGTGTCACCAACCTTCGACTGGCGTACGTCCTTCACACCGGTGATCAGGTAGCCCACCTCGCCCACGCCGAGCCCCTTGGACGGGGTGGGTTCCGGTGAGCTGACGCCGATTTCCAGGAGTTCGTGGGAGGCCTTGGTGGACATCATCTGGATGCGTTCGCGGGGGTGCAGCATGCCGTCCACCACCCGCACGTAGGTCACCACGCCGCGGTAGGTGTCGTAGACGGAGTCGAAGATCATGGCACGGGCGGGGGCGTCAGCATCGCCCACAGGTGCGGGCAGGTCCGTGACGATCTTGTCCAGCAGGGCCTCGACACCCACGCCGGTCTTGCCGGAAACCAGGAGGACGTCCTCGGGGTCGCCGCCGATCAGGTTGGCAAGTTCCGCCGCGTACTTTTCCGGCTGCGCGGCAGGAAGGTCGATCTTGTTCAGCACCGGGATGATGGTGAGATCGTTTTCCATGGCGAGGTAGAGGTTGGCGAGGGTCTGGGCTTCGATGCCCTGGGCGGCATCCACCAGCAGGACCGCTCCCTCGCAGGCCGCCAGGGACCTGGACACTTCGTACGTGAAGTCCACGTGGCCCGGGGTGTCGATCATGTTCAGCGCGTAGCTGACGCCGTCCACTTCCCAGGGCATGCGCACGGCCTGCGATTTGATGGTGATGCCGCGTTCGCGCTCAATGTCCATCCGGTCCAGGTACTGTGCCTTCATGTCGCGTGCCTGCACCACTCCGGTGGACTGCAGCATGCGGTCGGCCAGGGTGGACTTGCCGTGGTCGATGTGCGCGATGATGCAGAAGTTCCGAATAACGGCCGGATCTGTCGCGGCGGGCACCGGTGCGGTGCGGGCCATGGGAGACACGCAGGGTCCTTACTGTTGGATTTTCGCGGCTCTCCGCCACGCACCCGGGGGCGCCCGCGCATAAGCCGCATTTCTTCAACCTCCAGTGTCCCACGTCCGGGGCGCTTGCACCGCATCATCAGCCAGCACCGTCGGGTGGAAGCCATGACTATAGGCTGACGGGATGGCGATCAATCTGCGCACCCTGGGAAACGCCGTCCGGGCAGGCCTGCGGCTGCTGGCGAAGCCCGCCCCGACGGAGACAGCGGCAAGGGCCCGGCGGCCCCCGTCAGGTTCGTCCTATCCCGGGGATTACATCGGCAGCGCGACCATCAGGTACGCGCCCAGGCCCGATGGCGACCCGGACCCGGGAGAAGTAGTGTGGACGTGGGTTCCGTACGAAGAGGACCACACCAGGGGCAAGGACCGCCCGGTGCTCATCGTGGGGCACAATGGCCCCTACCTGCTGGCGCTCATGCTCACCAGCAAGGACCGGGTTCCCCCTGCATCGACAAGCAGCGACTACGTCGACCTCGGAGCCGGGGGCTGGGACCGGCAGGACAGGGCCAGCGAGGCGCGGCTGGACCGCATCCTGCAGATCCGGCCGGACAGCATCCGCCGGGAGGGGGCGGTGCTGGACCGGGAGCGGTTCGAAGCCGTCGCCGCCGGACTGCGCCGCCGACACGGCTGGGCCGGCAGCTAAAAATGGCCACGCACGCGACTGACCTGCTATTCTTTATAGCTGTGTGTCCGTGCAGGTCGACGGTCACTGATGGTTGGCCGCCATAGGTATCCCCACGCCGCTCAGTCAAGGCCAGCCTGAAAGCCCTCTAGACCATTTCCGCATTACAAAGAGAGTTCACACGTGGCGAATATCAAGTCCCAGAAGAAGCGCATCCTGACCAACGAGAAGGCTCGCCTGCGCAACAATGCAGTCAAGTCCGAGCTGAAGACTGCCATCCGCGCCGTCAACACCGCCGTTGAGTCCGCTGACAAGGAAGCTGCTACTACTGCGCTCGTTGCTGCCAGCCGCAAGCTGGATAAGGCTGTCAGCAAGGGTGTTCTGCACAAGAACAACGCAGCGAACCGCAAGTCGGCGATCTCCAAGAAGGTCAACGCCCTGTAAGGTTTCCAGTTCCCACGAACTGATGGATGTGGCCGGTACCCTCGGGTACCGGCCACACGTCTTTTAACCGTTCGTGAGGGTCCCGTGTGGTGCGGGACCGTGCCGGTCCCCTACCTTCCTTGGACAGACATGGCGATCACCGTCACGGCGTGTTCGACGGCGTATACCGGGTCGCGGGAGAGCCCCTTCACCTGCGCGTCGGCTTCGGCCGTGGCCTGGATGGCGCGCACCAGGCCTTCGGGCGTCCACCGGCGGACGTCCCGCTGGGCCTGCTCCACCAGCCAGGGCTGCATCCCGAGGTCTGCCGCGATCTGGGCGGAGGATCCGGACGCCCCTGCCACCCGTGCCACCGTCCGGAGCTTTGCCGCGAGGGCAGCCACCAGGGGGACCGGATCTGCTCCTGTCGCGAGGGCGTGCCGAAGGGTCGACAATGCAAGAGGAGCGTTTCCTGCCATCGCAGCGTCTGCCACCTTGAACGCTGTGGCTTCGACCCGTCCCCCGTAGTACCGGTCCACGACCTCGACAGTGACAGTGCTGCCGGCGTCCGCGATCAACTGGCTGCAGGCGGCAGCGAGTTCGGAAAGGTCGGCGCCTACTGCGTTGACCAGCGACTGCACAGCGTCCTGGTTGATACGCCGCCCCTCGGCCTTGAACTCCGCCATCACGAAAGAGGCCTTGTCGGCATCCTTCTTCAGCGGCTGGCAGTCGACCACCGGCCAGCCGCCCTTCCTGACGGCGTCGAGGAGCTTCTTGCCCCGGGCTCCCCCGGCGTGGCGGAGCACCACCACTGCGTCCGGCTCGGGATGCTGCAGGTAGTCCAGGGCATCGGCCAGGAAGGCATCGTTCATGCCTTCCACGGCCTCGATTTCGATCAGCTTGCTCTCGCCGAAAAGCGATGGGCTGACCCGCATGGCCAAAGCCCCGGGTTCATACGCCGCCGCATTGATCCGGCTGAGTTCCACGTCGGGCGCCGTTGCCCGGACCTGGGCGCGGACTTTGTCCATGGCGCGGATGCCCAGGTAGTCCTCCGGTCCGCTGACCAGCACCACGGCTGCGGGGACTACGTCCCGCCAGGAGGCAGTATTCGACGCCTGGGCGCGGGTTGCCCGCTTTTGAGCGGCGGCCATCGGAGGATCCTTCCGGAAGATTTAGTGGAGTATCCCAGCCTGCCATGACCAAGGCCGCGCTCCAAGCTGCGGGGGCTGGCGGGGTCACAGCAGCCGGCAAACCGGTCCTCCAGCAGCCCGATCCTGGCTTCGGTCCATGCGTGGGCCGCGCGCACCCAGCCAAGCAACCGGCGCGGCCGGGTGGCGACCCACAGTGCGGCAAACGCCAGGAGCGACAGGAGTGCCATGGACAGCAGCCCTGGGACTCCTTCCGGCCATGGCAGGGCCGAGCCCGGCAGTTGTGCCGCAACCCTGGCAGTGGCTGCGACGCCAGCGCTGAAGGTTCCCGCCACGGCAATCAGTGCGGTGGCCAGCCAGGGCAGCAGGACCACCAACGGAACTGCCGCAGTTCCGAGCAGGGTTACCGGCGCCACCAACGGCGAAGCCACAACGTTGGCCAGGAGGGCGTACGTGGCAAATTGCGGTTGCAGGAGGACGATGACGGGCCCGCACATCAGCTGGGCCGAGAGCGGCACCGCAAGGGCGGCTGCTGCCCACCGGGGTACCGCCCCGGGGATCCAGGAGATGATCCGCCGCCCCAGGACGATGATCCCCAAGGTGGCCAGCACGGACAGGAGGAATCCGAAGCTTGCGCCGAGCGCGGGGTCGGCCAGCAGTAAACCAATGACTGCAAGGCACAGGAAGCTCAGGCCCCGGCCGGACCGGCCGCCGGCCAGGGATGCGACCGCTATGGCCCCCATCAGGGCTGCGCGCAGGACACTGGCGTCCGGACCTACCAGCACCACGAACAGCCCGAGTCCGCCGAGGGCAGCAGCGGCTGCCGGAGCACGCGGCAGCCGGCACCTCCGGCACGCGAGCAGCAGTGCACCCAGGACCAGTGAACAATTGGCGCCGCTGACGGCGGTCAGGTGCGTCATGCCCACAAGCTTCATGGCGTTCTCCAGCCCCTCGTCCAAGGCGCTGGTATCGCCGGTGACCATTCCTGGCAGAAGCCCCTTCGCGTCCCCGCCCAGGAAGGCTGAGGCCGCTACGAAACGTGCCCGCAGGTTCCCGGCGGCACCGTCGAGCCAAGCACCACCGCTTGCGTTGCCGGGTGCCGACGACGCGGCAAGGGTCCCTGCCTCCGGGCTCCCGGGCTCGGCGTGGCGCAGCTTACCGGTGGCACGCACAGTTTGCCCCGGTACCACCGCACCCCAGCCGCGGCCGCCCATGACCAGCAGCTGCGCCCGCGTGCGCACGAGTACGCCGCCAGTAGCCACGTCGCGGGTCCAGACAGTTACCGCCCACCGCTGGGCCGTACCGCCGGGGCCGGACAGGGCGCGGGGGCTGCCTGCCACTTCGACGACGGCGACGGCTGACTTGCCGGACGCTACTGCTTCGGCGAGGGGCCCCTCCGACCGTTGGCTGGAGGCTGTTGCCGAATGGGCGGCGGCGGCAGCGGCCAGCGCGAGGGAGACGCCCACGGCTGCGGAGAAGCTCCGTCCCCGAATCCGAGGCTTTCCGGGCTGTGCTGTGCGGGCGACGGCGTGACGCAGCTTTCGTTTCCGCCTGCCTTTCGCTGCGACGGCCAGGAAGAGGCCGCCGAGGGCTGCCAGTGTGCAGCACAGGATGGCCAGTCCCGCGGGCGGCAGCCAAAGACCGGCCACGGAGGCACTCCACACCAGCACGGCCGGCAGGGCGAGCCTCACGTCGGTGCGGCGCCGTGGCCCCGCCGAGCTGGCTCCAGCTTCTTCCTGCGCTGTGCGCTCGGTCATGCGCTGGCGGACGTGTTCCTTGACCCGGGACCGATAGCCCTGCAGCATCCACCGGCTGCCTCCCGACGCTGTGGGCATTCGTGGCGGTCCCGCAGCGGCCGGAGTCTTGGGCCCTGTGCCCCCACCCCAGACGGCGGACTCAATGTACCGGCCCCAAGGGCTGCTACGGCCCATGGGGCCGTTAGGGGCGGGACCCGGGATGGACGTCGCCTGCCCGCCCTCCCTGCCCCTCCTGCCCGGTTGCGCTGCCACGGGGGCCGCCCTAGACCGTCACCAGCGGCAGCAACGCCTCAAGCATCTTGGGCCCCACGCCATCCACTGCATCAAGTTCTTCGACGGTTTTGAACGCGCCGTGCTCCTTGCGCCAGTCAACGATCCGCTGGGCCAGCACCGGGCCGACTTTTGGCAGCGCGTCCAACTCGGAGGCGTCCGCGGTATTGAGGTTGATCTTTCCGCCCGCAGGGCCTGCTGGTCTCCCGGAGGACCCTGAGCCGTCCGCCGCCGAGGCACCCGAACCGGAGGGATCCGCCGCCGCGGGCAGGGCTTCCCCCTGCTGCGGGACATGGATCTTCTGGCCGTCCTGCACCACGAGCGCAAGGTTGAGCCGGTTAACGTCCGCGTCCGGCGCGGCACCTCCGGCGGCCGCGATGGCGTCGTTGATGCGGCTGCCCTGCTGCAACCGGACGACACCGGGCTTGGCCACAGCTCCGGCCACATGGACCACGACGAGAGCAGCGGGCGTAGCCTGCCCGGGGCCAGAATCGGCGGGAGATCCACCGGTCGCGTCCACAGGTGCGGCGCCGCCGGGCGCCCCGCTGCTGTTTTCCGGGCGGGCGCCACCCAGCGGCAGGACTTTAGGGTCAGCTGCGGCCGCCTGCCACCAGAACCAAGCCCCGACCGCCACCGCCAGGGCAGCCAAAAGTACGGCTGCGCGCAACCCCACCCGCCACCGCAGCGCAGGCGGCCCACCGGATTCACCTGTGGAGCCGGCAGCGGTATCTGCTCCGTCCGGTTCTACCCCGTCCCCGTATTCGAAACTGTCAAGGGCCAGGCCCTCCTCGGGCGTGCCGGCACTGGCCTCCCCCAGTGCCGCCTGAAGCCGCTCCCTCGCATGCCGCGCCTGATGACCTGCTGCTCGAGCATCCCGGCGTGACATGGCTCCACCGTAAGAAGTCCTGGGGTCGCAAAGGAGGCCCCGGAGGCCCTATGTGGAAAAGCGTGTGCCGCGGCCTGGACGGCAGGATCGAAGCGATGGCAACTGCTCGTGGTTCTTCATCTCTTCGACAAACTGCTGCGCGACCTGCGACATCAGGTTCAGCGCCTCGTCCTCAGCCAGCGCCGCCCCTGTGTTGGCTCCCATGTCGAGAGACACCGTTCCGGCGAGGTGGATGAGGCGGTGCCGCCAGGTTGGGCGGTTCCGCACGCCGTGAGGATCAGCAGTCCTGCGGCCAAAAGCACAGCTCGGTCAGACCTGCCAACACGCATGGGCTTCTGCACGGCACTCCCGGCTTGTCGACGCATCTTGATCCTCATCCGCTATCTGGGCGTACCACGGCCTGGTGGCGCGATGGCAGGGGCTGGCTCAGAAGTCGATCCCCTTGACCAGAGTGACGAACTGTTCCTTGACCTGCTCTTGCGTGGGTCCGTCAGGCGAGATCAGGATCTGTGCGGTGAAAATTGCCATGTTCTGTCCGCGGGCGACCATGAGAGACATGTAGGTGACCGGAACGTCGCTCGGGGGCCGGAGCGCTTTTGGTCCGCCAGGGTCTGACCGGATCACCAGGATGGCTTTGTCGCCAACACCTTCGATGCTTTCGCCATCCGGCGGCAGGTTCCTTGAAAGCAGGGAAGCCCCGCCCTCATGGAACTCGATGGAGAACATCAGTGAGTCGGGTCCAGGCGTGCCCGGCGCGCCGAACTGGTACCGGCAGTTGCCCTCACCGGGGAGGACCTGCGCCTGGGTGGTGGTGCCAAAGGCCTGCCTGAGCGCGTCGGCACTGACCAGGGCGCAGACGGGGCTGTTCGTAGAAGTCTGCGGACCAACAGGGGGCGCAGGCGGAACGCGAAGTTCGGCCCCGTTGCCCCACCCGCCCTCGACAAGTGCCTGGGCGAGTGCGTGCGCGGTAGCGTTACCGTCCGGCCCCGGGCTTGCCGGCGACATCGGCGGCATGGCTACAACGCGCAGGTCGAGGGACTCTTTGCCGCGGACAGCCTTAAGCACCGTGTTTGCCGACGCTCCGCCGGCTTCCCCGCGGAACCATCCTGTCCACTGCATGCAGGCGAAGTCACCGATGCCCTCCACGACTGAGCAGTCCGGTGTCTTCTTCGTTTCGCCGATCTCCGCCGGTGAGGCAGGGGAAGTCAACGAGACGCTGAGGGCAAGGACCTTGTCCGCTTTGCTCATGTAGCTGCACAGATACGCCGGGCTTCCGGGCGGCTTTCCACCCGCACCCGTCTGTGCCAGGCCGGGATCTATTTTGGCAGCGATTTCCGGTGTGATCAGGTCACAGGCCGGACTGCCCGAGCCGGCTGTGGCGGGCGACCGTGTGGGTGACGAGGGCGCACCGCCTTGCCCGCAACCTCCGAGCAGAAGCGCCAGAGCTGCGCAAAGCACAAGACCTCTCCGAAGTGCGGGATTCCGGTCAGCACCCATTGCTTTCGCCTCGATTCGCTCTAAGCCGCCAACTGCCCGGCAGTTATCGATGCGCTGATGCTAGAGGTGTGAAGGATGTGCCAGAAGAGGCTTAGGACCCGCTGTGCGCGGCTCTATCACCGCCGCCAGGGGCGGCACGCAACAAGTGGCGAAGCCTTAGGTGGAAAGTCCGGTGGCTTCTCCGGCAGGTCCGGGGTGCCTGCCGACAATGACTGCCAGGACTCCCAGCCCTGCATGTGCGGCCAGCACTGCGGGAAGGGAGCTGATCTGGGCAGGCGGGCAGTCGGGGAGGGCCGTCGCCAGCCTGGCCGCAAGACCTTGCGCTTCGGCACGGTTGCCGAAGTGATGGACGGCAAGGCGCACGGATTGGCCCGGGCGCGGGGCAGCATCCGCGGCGACGATTTCTTCAAGGCGGGCAACTGCCTTGGCTGCGGAACGCACCTTTTCCAGCGGAACTATCCTGCCGCCGTCGACCGCAAGCAGGGGCTTGATGGCAAGCATGGTGCCCAGCAGTGAGGCCGCCGCTCCGATCCGTCCCCCGCGGCGCAGCTGCTCCAGGCTTGGAACGTAGAAGTAGACCCGGGTCTGCGCTGCCTGGGTCCGCGCCGCAGCAGCAACGGCGTCGGCGTCGGCCCCGGCAAGGGCAGCCGAGACGGCAGCCTGGACGGCCATGCCCTGCGCCATGCCCACGGTCTGGGAATCGACGACTTCCACCGGGATGCCGACTTTGGCGGCCCCAAGACGCGCGGCGTCCGCCGTTCCGGACAGACCGGAAGAGATATGGACCGACACGACCGCTTCGAAGCCCCGTTGTTCGGCGGCCCGGTACGCCTGCTCGAACTGTCCGGGCGACGGTCGGGACGTTTTGACCGCGGTCCCGGCAGCGAGGGCCAGGGCGATGGTGTCCAGGATGTCGTCCTCGCCCTCGCCGTAGATCTCCGCGCCCACCATCACGGGCATGGGCACCACGGACAGCACGCCGTCGACGGCAAGCCCGGCCAGCCATTCCGCCGGCAGTGCAGCGGCTGAGTCGGTCACCACGGCCGTGCGTACCTGCACCGGGCCGCGGGAGGTTGGTCGCAACGCGGCCACCCGTGCCCGGAACCACGCCCAGGCTGCGGCATTAGTGTCTGGCAAAAGGGGCCTCCCCGACGTGGAGACCGGCCACCGGAACAATTCCGGTGGCCGGTGAATCCTTGCTGTGAACCGGCCACTAGGCCGGGACGATGTTCACCAGCTTAGGGGCCCGCACGATGACCGTCCGGATGCCGCGGCCGTCCAGGGCACGCTGCACGTTTTCGGAGGCCAGGGCCAGCTCGCGCAGCTCGTCCTCGGACACCTGCGGGGATACCTCCAGCCGGTCGCGGACCTTGCCCTGGACCTGGACCACGGCGGTGACGGTGTCCTGCACCAGCAGGGCCGGGTCGTGCGTGGGCCAGCCTGCATTGGCCACCGAGGCGGGATGGCCCAGGATGCTCCACATGTCCTCGGCAGTGTAGGGCGCGAACAGGCTCAGGATGACGGCGACGGCCTCGGCGGCTTCGCGGACGGCAGGGTCGGCCCCGCCGGCACCGGAGTCGATGGCCTTGCGGGTGGCGTTGACCAGCTCCATCAGTTTGGCCACCACCACGTTGAACTTGTTGGCGTCCAGGAGTTCGGCGGCATCGGCAATGGTCCGGTGCGTCACCGAGCGCAGGGCGCGATCACCGGCAGCGAAGTCCGCCCCCGGGTCGCTGGTGACGTCCTGCGCCAGGCGCCAGGCACGGGCCAGGAACTTGGCGGAGCCGGACGGGGAAACGTCGGCCCAGTCGACGTCGTCCTCAGGCGGGGAAGCGAAGACCATCGTCAGTCGCACGGCATCCACACCGTACTTGTCCAGCTGCTCGCCCAGGTCCACGCCGTTGCCCAGCGACTTGCTCATGGCCTTGCCGCCGTTAAGCACCTGGCCCTGGTTCAGGAGGGCACTGAACGGCTCGTTGGCCTCAATCATGCCGAGGTCGTTGATGACCTTGGTGAAGAACCGGGCGTAAAGCAGGTGCAGGATGGCGTGCTCCACACCGCCGACGTACTGACCCACGGGCATCCAGTCGTTGATCTTCTGCGGATCGAAGGGGCCCTCGGTGTACTGGGGTGAGACGAAGCGCAGGAAGTACCAGGAGGAATCCACGAAGGTGTCCATCGTGTCCGTGTCCCGCTTTGCGGGGCCATGGCAGGAGGGGCACTCGACGTTGACCCACGCCTCCGCTGCAGCGAGCGGCGAGGTTCCCTTGGGGGCCAGGTCTTCGCCGCGCAGGTCCGAGGGCAGCGTCACGGGAAGCTGCTCGTCCGGCACGGGCACTTCGCCGCAGACGGGGCAATGGATGATCGGGATCGGGGTGCCCCAGAAACGCTGGCGGCTCAGCAGCCAGTCCCGCAGCCGGAAGTTCACGAACTTCTCGCCGGTACCCTGCCGCTCGAGCATCGCGATGGCGGCGGGGATCGCCTCAGCCTTGGGCAGGCCGTCAAGCTCGCCCGAGTTGATCAGGGTGCCCTCCCCCGCTGTCGCCGTGCCGGAAACTGCAGGGTCCTCTTCGCCGGTGTCCAGGACGGCGCGAACCGGCAGGTCGAACGTGCGGGCGAAGTCCAGGTCGCGCTGGTCGTGGGCGGGCACGGCCATGATGGCGCCCGTGCCGTAGTCCGCGAGCACGTAGTCGGCAGCCCAAACCGGCAGCTTCTCACCATTCAGCGGGTTGATGGCGTAACGGCCGGTGAAGACACCGGTCTTTTCCCGCTCGGTGGATTGGCGCTCGATTTCCGACAGCGCCTTGACCTGCTCGCGGTACTCGTCCAGCGCTGCGGCGTGTTCATCAGTCACGAGTTCGACGGCGAGCGGCGCGTCGGCTGCCACCACGAAGAAGGTTGCCCCGTAAAGGGTGTCCGGGCGGGTGGTGAAGACCGTGACGTCCTTGGCGGGCTTGCCGCCGTCGGCCTCGACGACAAAGTTGACGTGGGCACCCTCGGAACGGCCGATCCAGTTCTTCTGCATGGCCAGGACCCGCTCGGGCCAGTGGCCCCGGAGCTGCTCCATGTCATCGAGCAGGCGGTCGGCGTAATCGGTGATCTTGAAGTACCACTGGTTGAGCGACTTTTTGGTCACGGTGGTGCCGCAGCGCTCGCAGGCACCGTTGACGACCTGTTCGTTGGCGAGCACCGTCTGGTCCTTGGGGCACCAGTTGACCGGCGAATTCTTCCGGTAGGCAAGGCCCCGCTCGTAGAAGCGCTTGAACAGCCATTGCGTCCAGCGGTAGTACTCGGGGTCGGAGGTGTGCAGCCGGCGGGACCAGTCAGCCGAGATGGCGTACCGCTTGAAGGAAGCAGCCTGGGTGTCGATGTTGGCGTAAGTCCACTCGCTGGGGTGGGCGTTGCGTTTGATGGCGGCGTTTTCCGCGGGCAGCCCAAAGGAGTCCCAGCCGATGGGGTGCAGCACGTCGTAGCCCTTTTGGCGCAGGTAGCGTGCAACCACGTCGCCCATGGCGAATGCCTCGGCGTGGCCCATGTGCAGGTCGCCGGACGGGTAGGGGAACATGTCGAGCACATAGCGGCGTTCCCGGGAGCCGTCGTCCACCGGCGTGAAAACCTTGAGGTCCTCCCACACCTGCGGCCACTTGGCCTCCATCGCGGCAAAACTGTAGGTGCCCTCTTCAGGCACTTCCGCCGACACTGCTGTTGCTGTTCCGGTCTCTGTCTCCGGCTGAACGCCCACTGCTGCCCTCTTCTGTTCTGTTACGGCATCTGTGCTGCCATAACGGCCTGATCCTCCTGCTGCCCGGCCCGGCGGCATACCCCGGACACACAAAAGCCCCTCGCCATGGAGGGGCTGCCGCTCAGCTGTCCGTAATCTCGGACGCCGGGCGGCTAGCTAAGCAGAAGGATCGCACGCATAAATCTACTTTAGCGCACCCGCGACGGCGGAACTCAGCCGAAGCATGGATCAGCCCCGAACCGCGGAACTAGACTTGGGACCATCCAGCCCCGGACACGCAGGTGAACCCATGGCCGACGACGCATCCCAGGATCCCCTTTTTCCACGCCTTGGCGGCCCGGCTCCGCTGCGCAGGGAAGAAGCGGGGAGCAAGGCTGCAGTCTTGTCCGCCCTGCTGGCGGCAGGCTTCCGGGTGCCGGCCGGATTCGTCGTCACGGCCTCCCAGGGCAACGAGGGGGAGGCCTGGGAAGAACGGCTGGCGTCCGCCGCCCGTGCCATCGGCCCTGGCCCGTACGCGGTCCGTTCCTCGGCGGCCGCCGAAGATCTCCCAGGCGCTTCCTACGCCGGCATCTATGAAAGCTACCTCAACGTGACTGCGGAGGACCTTCCGGCTGCGGTCGGGCGCTGCTTTGAATCCGCGCGTACCCTGCGGCTTCAGGCGTATCGGGCGTCCCGCGGCAGTCAGGGCAGCCCCGCCGCGTCGCCTGCAGCGGCCCACAGCGCAGACGCCATGGCCGTGTTGGTGCAGCAAATGCTGGACCCTAAGGCAGCGGGTGTCGCGTTCACCGCCAATCCCCTGACCGGGAACAGGGACGAGACGGTTGTCTCGGCAGTCTCCGGGCTCGGCGGAAACCTCGTTGACGGCACGGCGGACGGTGAAAACTGGGTGGTGGCCGCCGGCAAGGCCCGCAGGTCGCCCGGCGCCGCTACCGTCATCAGCGAGCAGGGCGCGACGGCGGTAGCCGCCGCAGCGGGCAGCGTCGCCAGCCATTTCGGTGCTCCGCAGGACGTGGAGTGGGCGCTGGACCAAGCCGGGCAGGTGCACATACTGCAGGCGCGCCCCATCACTGCCCTGCCGGACCCGGTCACTTGGCAGCCCCCCGGGAAGGGAGTCTGGATCAGGAATTTCCGGCTGGGCGAGTGGTTGCCCGGGCCGGTGACCCCGCTTTTCATGGACTGGCTCGTCCCCGCCATTGACGGCGCGTACAATGACGCGGTCCAGCGCTCCGCCGGCGCCAGCATTCCCATGGGCCATGCTGCAGTCAACGGCTGGTACTACGTCGCACCGCCAACACCAAGTGCCCTCCCCCGACTGCTTTTCGGTAGCAGCCTGCACTCGCTTCCGTTCATCTTCAATGCGGTTGCCCGTCCCATGTTCGATCCCGCAGGCGCCGACCGCGCTGTGCTCCGCGAGTTGGAGTCCCAATGGCGCAGCAGAAGCCTCGCGGCCTACCGGAAGCTGGCGGACCGGCACGTCGGTGCACTTCAGGACATGGGCATGGCAGAGCTTCAACAGGTCGTTGACGAAGTAGCGCGGGCCGCCGGGGAATACCTGTGGTTCTTTTCCGTTACCGGCGGGGCCGCCTGGAAGATGGAGATGGCGCTGGCCCGGTTCTGGCGCCAGCACCTCGCTACGGCGCTCGCGGGACAGGAGGCTTCCGCAGGCGGCTATCAGGTCTTGCTGGGCGGCCTGCTTCCATCGTTGCCGGAAAAGGTCCCCCATGCTGTGTACAGCCTGGATTGGTACTACAGGACCTCCGGCGAGGAGCCCTCGTACGGCAACGACGCTGCGGACGGGTTCTCCGCCGGGGTAACAGCCACGTCCGCCGGCCGGCGCCGGGAAGCTGAAAGGGCCTGCCGCACGGTCCTGCACGGCAGCCGTGGCCTTCGCCGCTTCGACGCCCTCCTCAGCGCCGCCCAGCACTACGCGGTGCTGAGGGAGGAACAGGCACGTGACTTCACCCTGGGCTGGCCGCTGCTTCGGCGCTGCGCCATGAGGATCGGCACGCTGCTGCAGGAGGCGGGGGTGATCGGGAACCCGGAAGACGTCTACTTCCTCACCAGGCGGGACCTGCGAATAGCCGCGCCACCCCAGCACTCTGCGGTGGAGCACCGCCGGCGGGAATGGCAGCGCCAGCGCAAACTGGACGCACCCCTAACCCTTGGCAGGCTACCGCTCCTCGACGGAATGTTCGACCGCATCGCCCGCAATGCCCGCAGCACCCGGGTGCTTCCGGCAGAGGCTCTCATGGGCCACCCGGCAAGCCCCGGGCAGGCCCGTGGGAGGGTGCGCATCATCGAAGACGCCGGGGACTTCGCCCGTTTCCTGCCCGGTGAAGTCCTGGTCGCCAAGGCCACGGCGCCAGCCTGGACCCCGCTCTTCGCCCAGGCTGCCGCCGTCGTCACAGACGGCGGCAGCCTTGCGGCCCACGCGTCGCTCGTAGCCCGCGAGTACGGCATCCCGGCAGTAGTGGGCACAGCGAGGGCCACGCGGGTCCTCTACACCGGCCAGATCGTTACAGTTGACGGCAGCGCAGGCACAGTGCTGCCGGGATAGCCGCCTTCCCCACCCTGGATTGGCCCTAGCGGACGTCCTCGTCGACCCAGTCCATGGACTTGGTGACCGCCTTCTTCCAGAGCCGCAGCTGGCGGTCCTGTTCGGCCTGGTCCATCTGGGGTTCCCAGCGCTTGTCCTCGGACCAGTTGGCCGAGCACTCGCCCAGGTCCTTCCAGAAGCCGACGGCGAGGCCCGCGGCGTAGGCAGCCCCGAGCGCCGTGGTTTCAATGACCTTCGGGCGGATCACCGGAACCCCGAGGATGTCCGCCTGGAACTGCATCAGGGCGTCGTTGGCGACCATGCCGCCGTCGACCTTCAATTCGGTGAGCGGGACGCCGGAGTCCGCGTTGACGGCATCAAGCACCTCGCGGGTCTGGAAGGCGGTGGCTTCCAGCGCGGCCCGGGCGATGTGGTTCTTGTTGACGAAGCGGGTCAGGCCCACGATGGCACCGCGGGCGTCGGAGCGCCAATACGGGGCGAAGAGGCCGGAGAACGCCGGGACGATGTAGACGCCGCCGTTGTCCTTGACCGAGGCCGCCAGGGTTTCCACTTCCGGGGCGCTGCTGATCATTCCCAGGTTGTCACGCAGCCACTGGACCAGCGAGCCCGTGACGGCGATGGACCCTTCCAGGGCGTAGTGCGGCTTGGCGTCGCCCAGCTTGTAGCCCACCGTGGTCAGCAGCCCGTTCTTCGAGTGGACGATCTCCTCACCCGTGTTGAAGATCAGGAAGCAGCCGGTGCCGTACGTGTTCTTGGCTTCGCCAGCGTCGAAGGCAGCCTGGCCGAACGTGGCCGCCTGCTGGTCGCCGAGGATGCCCGCCACCGGCGTTTCGCGGAGCAGCTGCGAGCTGTGGACGGTGCCGTATACCTCGGAGGAGGACTTGATCTCCGGCATCATGCTGGGCGGCACGCCGAAGATGCCCAGGATCTCGTCGTCCCACTGCAGCGTGTCCAGGTCCATGAACAGGGTGCGGGAGGCGTTGGTGACGTCGGTGACGTGGACGCCGCCGTCGACGCCGCCGGTCAGGTTCCACAAAACCCAGGCGTCAGTGTTGCCGAAGACCAGGTTGCCTGCTTCGGCCTTTTCCCGGGCGCCGTCCACGTTGTCCAGGATCCACTTGATCTTGGTGCCGGAGAAGTAGGTCGCCAGCGGCAGGCCCACTTTTTGCTTGAAGCGGTCAGCGCCGCCGTCCTTTGACAGCTCGTCCACGATGTCCTGTGTCCGGGTGTCCTGCCAGACAATGGCGTTGTACACCGGCTTGCCTGTGGTCTTGTCCCATACCACCGCAGTTTCACGCTGGTTGGTGATGCCGACGGCGGCAATATCGTGCCGCGTCAGGTTCGCCTTCGACAGGGCGGAGCCAATGACCTCGCGGGTGTTGTCCCAGATCTCCGCGGCATCGTGTTCCACCCAGCCCGCCTGGGGGAAGATTTGCTCGTGTTCCATCTGGCCGGAGGAGACGATGGCGCCGCTGTGGTCGAAAATGATGGCGCGGGTACTGGTGGTGCCCTGGTCGATGGCGATTACGTACTGGTTCATGGTGACGTCCTTGTCTTGGTTGTTTGTTCGGTAGTGGTTCAGGCGGCTGCGGTGACGATGATGGGTGCGATCCTGGCGACAAGGCCGCCCAAGGCTCCGCCGACAAGCGGACCGACCACCGGGATCCAGGAGTAGGCCCAGTCGCTGGAGCCCTTACCTTTGATGGGAAGTACTGCGTGGGCTATGCGCGGTCCGAGGTCACGGGCGGGGTTAATGGCATAACCGGTGGGTCCGCCCAGCGAGACGCCAATGCCCACGACGAGCAGCGCTACCGCCAGCGGGCCGAGGCCCGAGGGGGTCCCGCCGAAAGTCAGGATGACGAAGACGAGGACGAATGTGCCGATGATCTCGGTCATGAGGTTCCATGGAGTGGAGCGGATGGCGGGGCCGGTGGAGAACGTTCCGAGCTTGCCGGCGGGTTCCGGTTCGTCATCGAAGTGTTGCTTGTATGCCAGCCAGCAGACTACTGCGCCGAGGAAGGCCCCCAGCAGTTCGCCGCCGAAGTAGGTCACCGTTGATGCGAAATCCACGGCGACGCCCGGGGCGTATTCGGTTTTGCCGTTGATCAGCAGGCCGAGGGTGACGGCGGGGTTCAGGTGTGCACCCGACTTGGCGGCAACGAAGACGCCGCAGAACACGGCGATACCCCATCCCCAGGTGACCATCAGGAACCCACCGCTGTTGCCTTTTGTCCCCCGCAATGCCACGTTGGCAACGACGCCGCAACCCAACAGGGTCAGCATTGCCGTGCCAAAGACTTCGGAGAGGAAGACTATTCCTAGAGACATCTTTGACTCCTTCTTTGTTTAGTTGTCGGTCCTCCGCGGGCGAAGGACCGTTGGCCGGGACGCTGGTGCGGCCCGGCCCGCTGCCCGGCCCTAAGCGACCAGGCTGTGCGTTTCCACGCGGTGGAAACGCTGCAGCACGTCCTGGGCGTGCTTGATCTCAGCAGCGCGTGCTGCGGTGTCCCACTTGAGCGGCACGGACAGCACCTCTGCCACCTCATTCAGGAGTTCGCCGGTGACCAGCCCCCGGAAGGCCAGGGAGGTGCGCCGGATGAACACATCCACCAGGTGCCCGACCTGTTCGTTTGCCGCCATGAACTCCAGTTCACGGACGCTGAGTTCCCGCGTGGAGCGCAGTGCCTGGTCGGGTTCGGCATCGAGGTAGGCGATGACATCTTCGGCCCTGGTTCCGTAACGGGTCAGCAGCCCGGCGGTGCGGTCTGCGTCGCGCCCGTCAGCCATGTGCGCCTTGATCCACTTCTGTTCTGCCGCGTCATCGGCCGGGAAGCCGGCGCCGCCGCCGATGGGGAGCTGCGCCGTCGACACCTTGCGCTGGACCCCGAGTTCGGTGAGGACCTCGTTGGTCAGGTGCTCGGCGAGGGCACGGAACGTGGTCCATTTGCCGCCAACCAGGCTGAGCACGACGGCGCCACTTCCGTTTGCCGGGGAAGCGCGGCGTTCGATGCGGTAGTCGCGGGAGACGAAGCCCGGCTGCGTGGCGTCATGGCTGGGCAGCGGGCGCACGCCGGAGAACGTGTAGACGATGTCCTCAGGCGTGACGTCGATCGAGGGGAAGACATGGCCGATCAGGTCGAAGAAGTACTGGATTTCTTCGTCCGTGCAGACGGCATCCTGGCTCATGTCGGCGTCAACATCGGTGGTCCCCACCAAAACCCGGTCACCCATGGGGTAGATCAGGACGATGCGGCCATCGGTGTGCTCGAAGAATATCTCCCGCCCCCGGCATGCTTCCAGCAGGCCCGGGTGGTCGAGCACGATGTGGGAGCCCTTGGTGCCGCCCATGAACGACGATGCGGCCCCCATGGCCTCATTCGTCAGGTCCACCCACGCTCCGGTGGTGTTGACAATGATGTCAGCCGTGAAGTCGAACTCCTCACCGGTGAGCTCATCCCGAAGCCGCACGGTACTCCCCCGGCCGGTCCCTGGGTTCGGGGTGGGTGACATGGACTGCAGGGAGAGGTAATTGCTGGCCCGGGCCGTGTCGCCCTGTCCGCTGGTGCCCCGGGCATTGTGTGCGCGGCCGGCCTTCTCGCCGTCCTGGAGCACGTCAAGGGTGAGGCGCTCGGGGTTGTGGACGGAGGCATCGAAGTAGGTTGCGGTGTACTTGACGTCCGGACGGAGTGCGGGCAGTTCTTCGAGCGCGCGCTTGTGGGTCCGGAACTGGTGCCGCGGCACGCTCCCGCCGTCCCGGGAAAACGAGTCGTACAGGCTGAGCCCGGCTTTGATAAGGATGGCGCCGCGCTCCTTGGGCTTGCCCTGCTGCTTGTGGGTGAGGAACCGCAGCGGCGCCGACAGGATTCCCGAGAACGTGCTGAAGATGGGAATGGTGGTCTGCAGGGGCTTGACGTAGTGCGGGGCGATGCGCAGCAGGCGGTTGCGCTCCACCACGGATTCGCGGACCAGCCGGAACTCGCCGTTTTCCAGGTACCGGATTCCGCCGTGGATCATGTGTGAGGAAGCGCCACTTGCTCCCTGGCAGTAGTCACCACGCTCCACCAGCGCAACGTCGACGCCCTGCAGTGCGAGGTCCCGGAAGGTACCCACTCCGTTGATGCCTCCGCCGACCACCAGCACCTTCGCGTGGGGGCGGCGGCGCAGGTTGTGGACTGAAGAGCGTTCGGCTCCGGACTTCGGCGCAGCGGTGGACGGTTGGACAGTTGGATCCTTGGGTCCCAAAACAACTCCCTTGGGGCTTTGTGTGATGCGGCCGCCTGTAGGGGCGCACCGCCGTTCTGCTCTATTGTTTGGAGTAATGGAAAATGGAGTCAAGCACTATGCACAAACGTGCAGGAAGGAATGATGATGGCACTTTCCCGGGACGCTGATGCCCTCCGAGCTGCACAGATGTATTACCTGCAGGACCTCACCATGGACGCCATCGCCCGCGAGCTGCGTACGTCCCGCTCCACCGTTTCGCGGCTGCTGTCGTCCGCGCGGGAGTCAGGCCTGGTTCAGATCCAAATCCGCAACCCGCTCGACACCGGCCCGGAGCTGGAGGGGCTGATCCGCCGCCGCTACAACGTGGATGTCCACGTTGTCCCGGTGCTCGGCACGCTCAACGAAGCCGAGACCCTGGACCGCGTGGCCATGCAGGCGGCGCGCACTATCGGGCCGATCGTGGACTCAAGCGCCATCATCGGTGTGGCGTGGGGTTCCACCCTCAGCGCTGTCAGCCGGCACCTCACCAGGAAGATCACCCATGACAGCGTGATCGTCCAGCTGAACGGCGCAGGGAACATGCACACCACCGGCATCACCTACGCCAGCGACATCATGCGGCGGTTCGGAAGCGCGTACGGGGCGCGGGTGGAACAGTTCCCCGTTCCGGCATTCTTCGACCATGCAGCCACCAAGACCGCCATGTGGAATGAACGCAGCGTGCAGCGGGTCCTCGAACTGCAGGCAAAGATGAGCATCGCCATCTTCGGCGTCGGCTCGGTGCACGCGGACTTTCCGAGCCACGTGTACGCGGGCGGCTACCTTGACGAGGACGACCTGAATGCCCTGGCAAACTCGGATGTCGTGGGAGACGTCGCCACCGTGTTTTTCCGGGGTGACGGGTCCTCCGACGGCATTGTCCTGAACGAGAGGTCCACGGGCCCGGCCCTTGCCCAGCTCCGCCAGGTCCGGCGCAGGATCTGCGTGGTCTCGGGGGTTTCCAAGATCAACGGGCTGCGTGGTGCACTGGCCGCCCGGCTCGCCACCGACCTGATCGTTGACGAAGCGACCGCGCGGCGCCTGGTGGATTACGAAGGACTCACCAGCTGAAGTAGGTAGAGTCGTTGCCATGAGAACCTCTCCCCGGCTCAGCCTGAACAACGGCGTGCTGATCGACCAACTCGGCTTCGGGCTGTACAAAGTGCCGCCTGCCGATGCTGAAGGACTCGTGGCCACGGCCCTCGCCGCCGGCTACCGCCACTTCGATACCGCCGCCATGTACGGCAACGAAACCGGCGTGGCACGCGGCATCAGTTCCCAGCTGGGCGACGGTACCGGCAGCGGCGGATCCGGGGAACTGTTTCCCCCGCTATCCCGGGAAGACGTGTTCATCACCACCAAAGTGTGGAACGACCACCACGGCTATGACGCCACTCTCCGGGCGTTCGACGACTCCATGGTCAACCTCGGCCTGGACTATGTGGACATGTACCTGATCCACTGGCCCTGCCCCCGTCGGGGCCAGTTTCCGGAAACCTACCGGGCCCTGGAAACGCTGTACCGGGAAGGCAGGGTCCGCGCCATCGGCGTGAGCAACTTCCAGCCGGCCCATCTGGACCGGCTGCTGCAAAGCGCTGAAGTGGTCCCGGCCGTCAACCAGATTGAGCTTCACCCGTGGCTGCAGCAGGAGGAGCTGCGCCGGAAGCACGCAGAGTTGGGAATCCACACGGAAGCATGGAGCCCGCTGGGCCGCGGCCAGGTCCTGGCGGACCCCGTGATCCAGGCCTGCGCCGGTGAGCACCGCAGGACCCCGGCCCAGGTCATCCTGCGCTGGCACATGCAGCTGGGAAACATCGCCATTCCCAAGGCAAGCTCCGAGGCCCGGATCCGGGAGAACCTCGACGTCTTCGGATTCCAGCTCTCCGACCGGGACATGGCGGCCATCAATGCCCTGGACCGCGGGCACCGCACGGGGTCCCATCCGGACAACGTCAACTAGGCGGGGCCATGAACACCGTGAAACCGTCCGGCCCTGCCGTGCCCGCCTACTTAAGCGCCGACCTCGAGGCCCGCACCTCCGCGTCCGCGGTAACCCTCGACGGCGGCAGCGTTGCCTACTGGACGTACGAACCGCTGGAGACCACCCCCGAGACCCGCACCATCCTGGTGGTCCACGGGTTCCGCGGGGACCACCACGGGCTCCTGCGCGTCGCCGACCAACTGCCAGAGATGCGCATCATCATGCCCGACCTTCCCGGTTTCGGCAGTTCGGATGCGTTCGGGCAGGACCCGCACTCGGTGGAGCGGTACGGCCAGTTCGTTGCCGACTTCATGGCAGCCCTGGATCTGGGGCCGGACACCGTGCTGCTCGGGCATTCATTCGGCTCCATCGTGGCCGCGCACTTCGTGGCCAGCCATCCGGCAGCCGTGCACCCGCTGATCCTCGTCAACCCCATCGCCGCGCCGGCACTTGAGGGTCCGAAGGGCCTAATGACGCGCCTGGCGGTGCTGTATTACCGGCTCGCGGCGCGCCTCCCCCGCGGACTTGGCCTGGCGCTGCTGCGCAACAGGGTGATCGTCCGCGTCATGAGCGAAACCATGGCCAAGACGCGCGACAGGGGCCTCCGCGGTTTCATTCACGGCCAGCACCACGCCTACTTCAGTTCCTTCGCCGACCGGGACAGCCTGCTGGAGTCGTTCACCGCGTCGGTCAGCCACCACGTGGCGGAGGTGGCCGGAGAACTGAAGCTTCCGGTCCTGTTGATCGCCGGGGAAAAGGACGAGATCGCCACCCTCCCCGACCAGCACCGCCTCGTGGCGCTCCTGCCGGACGGCAACCTCAAGGTGATTCCCGGCGTCGGACACCTCATCCACTACGAAACGCCGGAACCGGCCGCCGGCCACATCCGCAGCTTCCTGAAGGACCACCCCGCGTGAAGATCGTCATCGATGCACGTTTCACCCGCACCGACCACCATGATGGCATCAGCCGCTACGGTGCCAGCCTGATCGCGGCTGCGGCGAAGATCGCCGATGTCTCCATGCTGATCTCGGACGAGCGGCAACTCGCCCTGTTGCCGGACGTGCCGTACACGCGGATCAGCAGCCCGCTCTCGCCCCTCGAACTGTTCGTGGCCCGCAAGGTCAATGCGCTGAAGCCGGATGTAGTGGTGTGCCCCATGCAAACCATGGGCACGTGGGGCCGGAAGTACGGGCTGGTGCTGACCCTGCATGACCTCATCTACTACGAGCACCCCGCTCCCCCGGGCTTCCTGCCGGCACCGGTCCGCGTGTTGTGGCGTCTTTACCACAAAGCGTTCTGGCCGCAGCGGCTGCTCCTGAACCGTGCCGATACCGTGGCCACCATCAGCCGCACCACCGAAGCGCTGATCGCCAAATACCGCCTGACCCGGCGTCCGGTGCGCATTATCGCCAATGCGCCCCAGCCGGCGCAGGAGCCGCGGCGGCCCGAAGCCGGCGCGGACAAGACAGTCGTTTACATGGGCTCGTTCATGCCGTACAAGAACGTGGAAACCATGGTGGCCGGCATGGCCGGACTGCCTGGCTACACCCTCCACCTCCTCAGCCGGATCACCCCGCAACGGCGGGCGGAGCTTGAAAAGATCATCCCGGCGGGCGCTTCCGTGGTGTTCCACGACGGGGTCACGGATGAGCAGTACGACGCCCTGCTGCGCCGCGCCACGGCACTTGTCAGCCTTTCACGCGCCGAGGGGTACGGCCTTCCCCTGGTGGAGGCGATGGCGCTGGGCACCCCCGTGATCGCCAGCGACATTCCGATCTTCCGCGAAGTGGGCGCGGACGCCGCCAGCTACGTCGACCCGTCATCTCCTGAACAATTTGCTGCCGCCGTGAACGCGCTCCAGGATGAGGCCCGGTGGCAGGATATCTCCCGCCGGTCAGTGGAGCGGGCACGCGAGTTCAGCTGGGATGAGTCCGCCCGCCAGCTGGTAGACATTGCGCACGAAATCATGGCCAGGCGTCGGCACTAAAGGGTTTCCCTAAAGCACGTCCACACCGTCACAGCACGTCCACACCGTCCAGGCGCACCTGCACCGGTTCCGTAGTGCGCTTGGCGGCGACGGCGGCCCGGGTGGCACGCAGGACACGGACGACGGCGGCCCCTTGGCTGTAGGGGAAGAACAGCAGGGTCCGGACATCCTCAGCCTGGCGCCGCCCCGACAGGGGCCCGTACGGAAGCAGGGGTGCCGGGCCTGCGCTGCGCACCACGATGCCCGCAGTTCCAAGTTCGGCTTCAACGGCACCGGTGTAATGCCCGACGGCGGCGCGCGGCCCCGTGACCGAAGCGATACGGACTGCCGGCGGAAGCCCGAGCTCCGTGCGCAGGGCCAGTTCCCGCTCCGCGTAGCCGGCAGGATCCCAGCGCAGCAGGGCACCCGTTGCGGCAGCATCCGTTGCCGTGACGACCACCACGCCGCCCTCGGGACCGGGCCGTACCAGGGCGGCGGCGTTGAACCACCGGCGCACCGTATCTTCGGCCGCACGCAGGGTTTCGCGGCGCAGCAGGGAGTCCCCATCCAACAGGAGTGCGGCGGCATAGCCTCCCTCGGCAACAGGCTCGGCACCGACCGTTGCCACCACCAGTGCCCTGGCGGGGCCTACGCGGGCCTTCACCTGGTCCCCGGAGGAGGTGACGACAGTTGCCCCGGGGAAGGCACGGCCGAGTTCTTCGGCCGTGCGCAGCACACCCGTTGCTCCCTTCCGGAGCCGCTTCGCGCCGCAGTGGGTGCACCGCCAGTCGGGGGCCGGAGTGGAACACCACCGGCACTGGGGCGGCGCTGAGGTGCCTGCCAGTGCCAGCGGACCCTGGCAGGCATTGCACCGGGCGGGCTCGCGGCAGGTGTCACAGACCAATGAAGGCGCGTAGCCGGCCCTGGCCACCTGGACCAGGACAGGGCCGTGTTCCAGCCCCTCCTTGGCGGCCGTCCAGGCCGCCCCCGGCAGCCGGGCTATGCCGGCCAGCGGATCCCGGCCCTGTTCGAAGCTGTCTGCGGTGTTGACCACCCGGGGAACTGTCTTGCGCAGCCCGGGACGATCGGAGCCGATCGGAACGGCCCAGCCTGCGTCGACCAGGCGCTGGACCTCGGTGCTGCGGGCGTGCCCTGCCAGCAGGCAGGCCGTGCCTTCCTGTTCGGCGCGCAGCAGCAGGACTTCCCGCGTGTGGGCGTATGGGGCGCGTTGCTCGATGTGGAGGTCGTCGCCGTCGTCCCAGCAGGCTACGAACCCCAGGTCCTGCACCGGAGCGAAGGCTGCCGCCCTGGTGCCGATGGCCACTTTGGCGGTTCCGGACAGCAGCCGCAGGAAGTTCCGGTAGCGGGGCGTCGGCCCATCGTCAGCGGCGAGCCGTGCCACGGCATGTTCAGGCAACAGGGTTTTGAGGGCGTCCTCGAGCCGGTCGAGGTCCCGGTAGTCCGGAACCACCAACAGGGCGCCGCGGCCGGAAACATAGGCAGCGGCGGCAGCTTCCGCCAGCAGCTGCGGCCAGCCGGCGGGCCCATAGCCCTGCAGGGGGTTAAGGACCGCCCGCGGCGATCCGCCCGCGGCCAGGTGCCGGAGGAAGGCAGGCCCGGCACGGTAGCCGGTCCAGGCGGAGGGGGCGGCGTTTACGGGACCGGGGTGCGCGCCCGGTTCGTCTGTTGCTTCGGACGCCCAGGGCCCGCCCACGGGCATCTCCTTCTCGAGTTTCGCCACCCGCGGCGGCACGGCGAGGCGCAGGACGTCGCTGACCGTGCCGGCGTAGCGGGCCGCGACGGCGTCCGCCAGGCTGCGCACGGCGGGTGTGAGGACCGGCACCGGGGACACGACTTTCGCCAGCGGCACCAGTGCGTGGCCGGCGTCGGACTCCGCGAGCCGCTCGAGCAGGAATCCGTTGAGGTCCTGGCCATTGAACTTGACCTTCACCCTGACGCCCGGCTGCGCGGCCTCGTCGAGGGACGCCGGCACGGCGTAGTCAAAGGGACGGTCAAGGTGCGGCAGCGACGACTCCACGAGCACCCGGGCCACGGGAAGGTGCGCGGCGGTGGCAACCCCACCCGCCACGGGGCGGGTCGGGAAGCCCTGCAGCAAGGACGGCTGGAGGGCGTTTTCAGCAGCCACCGTGGTTACCTCCGTTCAGCTGCCGGATGGACACAGACAGCCAAACACGAGGCGCTGACATCGATACTCCGGCCCGGGGAAGGAGCAGGCTAGGCGTTGAAATATGCCTTCAGGTCGTCGACCCGGTCCAGCCGTTCCCACGTGAAGTCGGGCTCGTCCCGGCCGAAGTGGCCGTGCGCGGCCGTCTTGGCGTAGATGGGGCGCTTGAGGTCGAGGGCATCGATGATGGCGCGAGGCCGGAGGTCGAAAATCTCGGCGATGGCCGCACTGATCCGGGCCGGGTCCACGGTCTCGGTGCCGAAGGTCTCCACGTAGGTGCCGACGGGACGGGCCTGGCCGATGGCGTACGCAATCTGGATTTCCGCGCGCTTGGCCAGGCCTGCCGCCACGACGTTCTTGGCAACCCACCGCATGGCGTATGCAGCGGAGCGGTCCACCTTGGACGGGTCCTTGCCGGAGAAGGCGCCCCCGCCGTGGCGGGCCATGCCGCCGTAGGTGTCAACGATGATCTTGCGGCCGGTCAGGCCGGCGTCGCCCACCGGTCCGCCAATGACGAACTCACCGGCAGGATTCAGGATGTTGGCGGCGCGGGAGATGTCCAGGTTCGCGGCTGCGAGCACCGGTTCGATGACGACGGCGGCGAGGTCGGCGCGGAGCTGGTCGAGGCTGGCGCCTTCCGCGTGCTGGCTGGAAATCACCACCGTCTCCACGGAGACGGGCACGTCCTTGTCATAGCCCACGGTGACCTGGGTCTTGCCGTCGGGGCGCAGGTACGGCAATTGGCCGGTCTTGCGGACATCGGTCAGCCGCTCCGAGAGCCGGTGCGCCAACCAGATCGGGGTGGGCATGTAGGACGGAGTCTCGTCGCTTGCATAGCCAAACATCAGGCCCTGGTCCCCGGCGCCCTGCAGGTCGTAGTCGTCCTCCTGGCGGCCCTCGCGTGCCTCCAGGGAATTGAAAACGCCACCGGCGATGTCGTTGGACTGCTGGCCGATGGAGACGGACACGCCGCAGCGGGCGCCGTCGAAGCCGTTGGCCGACGAATCGTATCCGATGCCCAGGATGGTCTCGCGGACGATCTGCGGGATCTCGACGTAGGCGTCGGTGGTGACTTCACCGGCCACGTGGACCAGGCCGGTGGTGGCCATGGTTTCGACCGCCACGCGGGATTCGGGGTCCGCCGCGAGCAGCGCGTCGAGGATGGCATCGCTGATCTGGTCGCAGATCTTGTCCGGATGGCCTTCGGTGACCGACTCGGACGTGAAAAGCCGGAGTGCGGAGGGCGTAGCCCCGTGGGTCTGGGGAAGGTGCAGCGGTAAAGTCACTCAACTACCTTACTGGTTGAAGTCCGTACTCCCGTCAGGGAGAAGTCCGTAGATGTCCCCGTGCTAAGCGAACGTGGCGGGGAACACCCGGACCAGGGGCGAAACAGGATCAGTTCACTGTCAGACGGTTCAGTTCAAAGCTGATGCGGCGGATGATGGCATCGGAGACCTCAGCCTTGGTTCCCGACGCTTCCTGCGGTTCGGAGCCAACACGCGAGAGGATGACCACGGAATTGGAGTCCTGCCCGAAAACTTTGTCCGTTCCGACGTGGTTGACTACCAGCAGGTCGCATCCTTTTCGCTGCAGTTTGGCTTCGGCGTAGGCCAGGACGTCGCCCTCGCCGTCCCCGGTCTCGGCGGCGAAGCCCACGATGAGCTGTCCGGCCACGGCGGCCGGCTGGCTGTTGCGCCGTTCCACCAGCTCCTGCAGGATGTCCGGGTTCCGCACCAGGGTGATGACGGGATCGGCGGTGTCGTCCCGCTTCTTGATCTTGGTGTCCGACACATCGGCAGGCCTGAAGTCCGCGACGGCGGCGGCCATGATGAAAACGTCCGAGTCCGCGGCGGCCTCAAGCGCGGCCCCGCGAAGCTGCAGGGCCGTTTCCACGCGCACCACCTCCACGCCGGAGGGGGCGGGGACGTCCATATGGGCTGCCAGCAGGCGGACGGTGGCGCCGGCGTTGCGGGCCGCTACGGCCAGGGCCACACCCTGCTTTCCGGAGGACCGGTTGCCGAGGAAACGGACGGGGTCCAGCGGCTCGCGGGTACCTCCGGCGCTGATGGTGACGGTGCGCCCGGCCAGCGGAAGCTGGTAATCGGTGCGTCCCTGGACCAGTGCCATGGCGGCTTCGAAGATCGCCTCGGGCTCGGGCAGCCTGCCCGGGCCGGAGTCGGAACCCGTCAACCTGCCGGAGGCCGGCTCCAGGACTGCTGCCCCGCGGGTCCGAAGGGTTTCGACGTTGGCGCGTGTGGCAGGGTGCTGCCACATTTCCGTATGCATCGCCGGCGCGAACAGCACAGGGCCATGCGCCATCAGCAGGGTGTTGGTGAGCAGGTCCGCGGCCTGTCCAGTGGCGGCCTTGGCCAGGAGGTCGGCCGTGGCAGGCGCCACCACCACCAGGTCTGCTTCGTGGCCGAGGCGGACGTGGTTGACCAGGTGGACGTCGTCGAAAACGCTGTTGCTGACCGGGTTGCCGGAGAGGGCTTCCCAGGTGGCGGTGCCCACGAAGCGGGTGGACGCCTCGGTGGGGATGACCGTGACGTCATGGCCGGCTTCAGTAAAAAGCCGGAGGAGCGATGCCACCTTGTAGGCGGCAATCCCTCCCCCGACTCCGAGGACTATGCGCACGTGACCTCCGTCAACAGCGAGTCAGTTAAGCGGCAGGATTACTCTGCGGCTTCGATCGGCGTGGAAACCAGCTTGCCTTCGTTGATCTCGCGCAGGGCGATCGAGAGCGACTTTTCGTTCAGCTTGGTGTCAACCAGCGGGCCGACGTACTCGAAGAGGCCCTCGTGCAGCTGGGCGTAGTAGGCGTTGATCTGACGAGCACGCTTGGCACCGAAGATCACCAGGCCGTACTTGGAGTCGGCTGCCTCGAGCAGCGAGTCGATCGGCGGGTTGATGATGCCTTCAAGGTTCGTGGACACGAATTTCTCCAAATTCCTAGCGGGCTGACGGTTCCGGCAGGTGTGGATGCGGTGTCAGCCCCATGAGTGAAACAAGCTCGTCCGCTGCCCGGCGGACGTCGTCATTGATGACGGTGTGATCGAACTCCGGTTCAGCAGCAAGTTCAAGTTTAGCGGTTTCCAGCCGCCGCTGCTGTTCTTCCGGTGTCTCGGTGCCCCGGCCCACCAGCCTGCGGACCATTTCGTCCCAGCTGGGAGGGGCAAGGAAGACGAACTGGGCGTCCGGGACCGCAGCCTTGACCTGGCGGGCACCCTGCAGGTCGATTTCCAGCAGCACCGACCGGCCTTCAGCGATGGCCCGGTTCACCGTGCTCTTGAGCGTGCCGTAGGTGTTCTGCCCGTGGACCACTGCCCACTCCAGAAGCTCGCCGTCGGCGATCAGCTGCTCGAACTCATCCCTGGACTTGAAGAAGTAATGGACTCCGTCCACCTCGCCGGGCCGGGGTGCGCGGGTGGTGGCTGAAACGGAGAGCCAGACCTCGGGGTAGTTGTCACGGATGTAGGTGGACACGGTGCCTTTGCCAACAGCCGTCGGACCTGCGAGGACTGTCAGTCCCGGTTTCTTGCTCACGTATTCCTTTGCCGGAGGTTGGAAGGGCAGCCGTCTGGCCTGCCTTAATGCTCGTCTATAAAATCTACCAGCGCCCGGCGCTGGTGGACGCCCAGGCCCCGGACCCGGCGGGAGGCGGCGATTCCGAGCTGCTGCATGATGGCCGCTGCACGGACCTTTCCGATGCCCGGAAGGGCTTCGAGCAATTCGGACACCCGCATCCGGGCCAGGGCGTCGTCCTGCAAGGCGGAGTCGATGATGTCCGCTGCGGACCTGTCGCCGTTCTTGAGGCTCTCCTTGGCTGCCGCGCGGGTGGCCCTGGCGGCCGCGGCCTTACCCAGGGCCTCCGCCCGTTCCGACGCTGATAAAGGTCGCAGGACCATCAAGGACACCCCCGGGGTTCGCCGGACTTGCTCCAAGGGCGGCCGCCCTTGGACCTGTCCTGAAACTACCCTCTGGTGCTGCCCGAATCAATGGATCGGGTAAAACGGGCAGCTACTGCCCGACAAGCCCGTCGAGGGTACGCCGGGCAGCTTCCCGCAGCTCCCGCAGGTCCGGCCCGGCCCGGAGGATGTCCCGGCTTGAGGTGCCCAGGACCTGGGGGTAGGCAGCACCGAAAGTTGTCCGCAAGTCTGCCGGAGTGGCACCTTGGGCGCCCAGCCCCGGCGCCAGGATGGGGCCGCGGACCGCGGCCAGGTCGAGGCCGAGGTTTGTCAGGGCGTCGCCCACGGTGGCGCCCACGACGAGGCCCACCGAGCCCAGGCTTCCCGTGTAGCGGGAGTTCTCCGCTGCCGCTGCGGCGCAGATCCTGCGGGCCACGGAGTCAATGCCACCTACATGCTGCACGGAGGCGCCCTCGGGGTTGGACGTCAGGGCCAGCACGAACA
Source organism: Arthrobacter sp. E70 (assembly GCF_058266945.1). Lineage (NCBI taxonomy): Bacteria > Bacillati > Actinomycetota > Actinomycetes > Micrococcales > Micrococcaceae > Arthrobacter > Arthrobacter sp. E70. Next base: position 129,991 of record NZ_JBYQFR010000002.1, read on the forward strand.
CTCCGCGCCCGGTGTCCGCCGCGAGGTCCAGCGCAGGGCGCAGTGATTCGAAGCCGAGGTAAGGGCTGAGCGTGACGGAGTCCGCCGCGAGCGGAGACTCATCCCGAAGCCACGCGTCTGCGTAGGCGGCCATGGTGGAGCCGATGTCGCCGCGCTTGGCGTCGGCGATGGTGAGGACGGACTCGTCCCGGGCGCTGGCCAGCACCTCTTCCAGCACCGCCATTCCGGCAGAACCGTGGCGTTCGTAAAGTGCCACCTGGGGCTTCACGGCGGCAGCGAGCGAAGCCACTGCCTCCAGAACCGTCAGCGAGAACCGCCGAAGCCCCGCGGCGTCGTCGTCCAGGCCCCAGCTCTTCAACAGGGCGGGGTGCGGATCGATTCCGACGCAGAGCGGGCCGCGGGCGGCCATGGCGGCACCGAGCCGGGAGCCGAACGGCTCCCGGCCGGCAGTGGATACATGCTCAGGCATGCTGCAGGGCCGCCTTCTGGGACTCTGCAAGCGCCGTGGCGTGCTCCTGCAGGCTGGTGACAGACCATTCGTAGGTCCGCATGGCCTCGATCGCCTGGACGGCGGCATTGAACTCGGCCACCGTGGTGATGCAAGGGATGCCGATGGACGTTGCCGCGGCACGCAGTTCGTAGCCGTCGCTGCGCGCTTCGCCGCCGGATGGCGTGTTGAAGACCATGTCGATCTCACCGGCCACGATGAGGTCTGCGATGGTGCCTTCGCCTTCGGCGCTGCTGCCCTCGGCGACCTTCCGGACCGGTGTGGCCTGGATGCCGTTGCGGCGCAGGACATCGGCGGTGCCGCCGGTGGAGACGATCTCGAAGCCGAGGTCCGAGAGCCGCTTGACGCCCATGATCACGGAGCGCTTGTCCCGATTGGCGACGGAGACGAAGACCTTGCCCTCGGTGGGCAGCGCGTTGTTGGCGCCGGCCTGGCTCTTGGCGAAGGCGGTGTCGAAGTGCTTGTCGATGCCCATGACCTCACCGGTGGAACGCATTTCGGGGCCGAGCAGCGAGTCCACCACCTTGCCTTCGAGGGTGCGGAACCGGCTGAACGGCAGCACTGCTTCCTTGACGGCCACGGGGGCGTCCAGGGGCAGGGTGGAGCCGTCACCGGTTTCCGGCAGCATCTTGTAGGCGGTGCGCAGCTGGTTGATGGTCACGCCCGTGCCGATGAGGGCCGCGGCCTTGGCCATCTGGACGCCGGTGGCCTTGGACACGAACGGCACCGTCCGGGAAGCGCGCGGGTTGGCTTCGAGGACGTACAGGACGTCGGAGGCCAGCGCGAACTGGATGTTGATGAGGCCGCGCACGCCAACGCCTTCAGCGATGGCGCGGGTGGCCACGCGGACGCGTTCGACGACGTTGCTGCCCAGCGTGATGGGCGGCAGGACGCAGGCGGAGTCGCCGGAGTGGATGCCGGCTTCCTCGATGTGCTCCATGATGCCGCCCAGGTACATGTCGGTACCGTCGTAGAGGGCGTCGACGTCGATTTCGACGGCGTCCTCCAGGAAGCGGTCGATAAGTACCGGGTGGTCGGGGGTGATCTCGGTGGCGTTGGCGATGTAGCGGGACAGGTTGGGCTCGTCGTAAACGATCTCCATGCCGCGGCCGCCCAGCACGTAGGACGGGCGGACAAGCACCGGGTAGCCGATCTCGTCGGCGATCGTCTTGGCGTCCTCGAAGGACACGGCGGTGCCGTTCTTGGGCGAGACGAGGCCGGCCTTGTCCAGCACGCGGGAGAAGGCACCACGGTGCTCGGCGAGGTCGATGGCTTCCGGGGAGGTGCCGAGGATCGGAACTCCTGCGTCGGCGAGCTGCTGGGCGAGCTTCAGCGGGGTCTGGCCGCCAAGCTGGACGAACACGCCCATGACGCCACCGGTGCGTTCCTCGGCCGCGATGACCTCCAGCACGTCCTCGAGCGTGAGCGGCTCGAAGTACAGGCGGGTGGAGATGTCGTAGTCGGTGGAGACCGTTTCCGGGTTGCAGTTGACCATGACGGTCTCGTAGCCGGCCTTGCGCAGCGCCATGGAGGCATGGACGCAGGAGTAGTCGAACTCGATGCCCTGGCCGATACGGTTCGGGCCGGAGCCGAGGATCAGGATGGACGGCTTGGAGTGCAGCGCAACCTCGTCCTCCTCGTCGTACGCGGAGTAGTGGTACGGCGTGTAGGCGGCGAACTCGGCGGCGCAGGTGTCCACGGTCTTGTAGACGGGACGGATGCCCAAGGCCTGGCGGACGCCGCGGACCACGGCCTCGGAGTTATGCGTCAGGGCGCCGATCTGCTCGTCGGAGAAGCCGTGGCGCTTCGCCCGCTTGAGCATGTCAGCTGTCAGGGCACCGGCTTGGCGGATCTCGCGGGAGACCTCATTGAGGAGTTCGAGCTGGTCCAGGAACCAGGGGTCGATCTTGGTGGCCTCGAAGAGCTGTTCCACGGTGGCGCCGCCCAGCAGGGCACGCTGGACCTGGTGCAGGCGGTCCGTGGTGGGCCGCTTGGCCTTTTCGATCAGTTCGGCGACCTCCCACTCGGGGACGCTGCTGAAGTCCAGCTGCGAGCCCTTCTGCTCCAGGGAGCGCAGGGCCTTCTGCAGGGCTTCGGTGAAGTTGCGGCCCATGGCCATCGCTTCGCCCACCGACTTCATGGTGGTGGTGAGGGTATTGTCCGCGGCCGGGAACTTCTCGAACGCGAACCGCGGAACCTTGACCACCACATAGTCGAGAGTGGGCTCGAAGGACGCAGGCGTCTTCTGGGTGATGTCGTTGGGGATCTCGTCCAGGGTGTAGCCCAGCGAGAGCTTGGTGGCGATCTTGGCGATGGCGAAGCCGGTGGCCTTCGATGCCAGCGCCGAGGAGCGGGAGACGCGCGGGTTCATCTCGATGACCACCACGCGGCCGGTCTTGGGATCGATGGCGAACTGGATGTTGCAGCCGCCGGTGTCCACGCCCACCTCGCGGATGACGGCGATCGCGACGTCGCGCAGCTTCTGGTACTCGCGGTCGGTGAGGGTCAGGGCAGGTGCCACCGTGATCGAGTCTCCGGTGTGCACGCCGACGGGGTCGAAGTTCTCGATGGAGCAGACGACAACCACGTTGTCGTTCTTGTCGCGCATCATCTCGAGCTCGTATTCCTTCCAGCCGAGGATGCTCTCTTCGAGCAGCACCTCGCTGGTGGGGCTGTACTGCAGGCCCTGGCCGACGATGCGGCGCAGGTCCTCCTCGTTGTAGGCCAGGCCGGAGCCCAGGCCGCCCATGGTGAAGGAGGGCCGGACCACCATCGGGTAGCCCAGGTCGACGGCGGCGGTGAGGGCCTCGTCCATGGTGTGGATGATGTGGCTGCGGGCGGACTCGGCGCCGCAGCGTTCCACGACGCCCTTGAACTTCTCGCGGTCCTCGCCGAGCTCGATCGCGGCGATGTTGGCGCCGATCAGCTCCACGTTGTACTTCTCCAGCACGCCGTTCTTGTCGAGCGCGATGGCCGTGTTCAGTGCTGTCTGGCCACCGAGCGTGGGCAGCACGGCGTCGGGGCGTTCCTTGGCGATGATCTTCTCCACCACCTCGGGGGTGATGGGCTCAACGTAGGTGGCGTCAGCGAACTCAGGGTCGGTCATGATGGTGGCCGGGTTGGAGTTCACGAGGATGACGCGCAGGCCTTCCTCCTTGAGGACGCGCAGTGCCTGGGTGCCGGAGTAGTCGAATTCCGCGGCCTGGCCGATGACGATCGGGCCGGAACCAATGACGAGGACGCTCTTGAGATCTGTACGTTTCGGCATTACTTCTTGTCCTCAGTCTTGTTGTCGGAATTTTTCGGCGTTTCGGATGCAGCCTCGGCGGGGTGCGCGGAGTCCACCGGGTCCTTGGAAAGGTTGGCGGTGCGGCCGTCGCGCGTGCCTTCCATGAGGTCGATGAAGCGGTCGAAGAGGTAGGCGGCGTCGTGCGGGCCGGCGGCTGCTTCCGGGTGGTACTGCACGGAGAACGCCGGGATGTCGAGGCAGGCGAGGCCTTCCACGACGTCGTCGTTCAGGCTGACGTGGCTGACCTCCACCCGGCCGTAGCGTGACTCCGGAGCCTGGGTGGCGCCGTCGAGCGGTGCGTCAACGGCAAAGCCGTGGTTCTGGGAGGTAATTTCCACCTTGCCGGTGCGGCGGTCCATGACCGGCTGGTTGATGCCGCGGTGGCCGTAGCGGAGCTTGTAGGTGCCAAAACCGAGTGCGCGGCCCAGGATCTGGTTGCCGAAGCAGATGCCGAAGTACGGCAGCTTCTCGTCCAGGACGGAGCGCAGCAGCTTGACCTGGGCGTCGGCGGTGGCGGGGTCGCCGGGGCCGTTGGACATGAAGAAGCCGTCCGGGTTGACCGCTTTGACGTCCTCGAGCGTGGCGGTGGCCGGCAGTACGTGGACGCGCACACCGCGCTCGGCGAACCGGACGGGGGTCATGGCCTTGATGCCGAGGTCGATCGCCGCGATGCTGAAGCGGGGCTCACCTTCCCAGCCGTGGTCCTTGGGTTCCACGACGTAGGCCTCGTCCACGCTGACTTCTTCCGCCAGGCGGGCGCCCTCCATGGGAGCGCTGGCCAGGACGGCGTCGAGCAGTTCCTTGTCCGTCGCCTCGGCAGCCTCACCGGAGAAGATGCCGGCGCGCATGGTCTTATGTTCGCGCAGGTGCCGCGTGATGGCGCGGGTGTCCACGCCCTGGATCCCCACGATGCCCTGCGCCACCAGCTCTTCGTCCAGGGAGCGCTCGGAACGCCAGTTGGAGGGCCGGCGCGCGGCGTCACGGACGATGTAGCCAGCCACCCAAATCCGCCGCGACTCGGCGTCTTCGCTGTTCACGCCGGTGTTGCCGATGTGCGGCGCCGTCTGGACCACCAGCTGGCGGGCGTAGGACGGGTCGGTGATGGTTTCCTGGTAGCCGGTCATCCCGGTGGCGAAGACTGCCTCGCCGAGGGCGGTGCCGGTGGCTCCGTAGCTGGTGCCGCGGAAAATGCGCCCGTCTTCGAGGACCAGCGCTGCCGGGGCGGAGGTGGTTGCTGTCACTGTATTCGCTTTCACTGTCTTACTTTCCACTGGTGGCACCAGCCGCGGGGGCTGACGAAATCAATTCCTGAAGGGCCTGGTACAGCACGTCCTTGTCGGCGGCGCGGCGGGTGCGGAACCCGGTGTCCAGCGCGTGTGCGCCGAGCGTCCAGGCCAGCACCAGCAGGCCGTCCTTTTCCACGAACTTGCCCGCCATGCCGCTGTCCTGCCGGACACCCGTCAGCGACCCGGCAGGAACGTAGAGGGCAGCAGCCCCCGGCCGGTCGTAAATGACGCCGTGCGGGTACACCGCCAGGGTCGCGTTGGTGCGGATACCGAGGCCGTGCACGGCGATCCGGTCCAGCCAGTCGCCGGCGGTGGTGGTGGCGACGTACTGCCCCTCGGCGAGGGCGGTCGGCTCACCGGGTTCCGCGGGCACCTGGGGCAGCTGTGCGACGTCGGACTGGCGTCTCAGGCGGTTGCGCCAGCCAACCCACATCATGGCCAGCACGACGGCGATGATCGCCGCGGTGACGACCGCAGAGAGAAGTTTCGTGTCCATCAGGCCGCGCCTGCCGGGGTTGCCGCGGCGTCGGGGTGCGGGGTGTTGAGGGCGCCGTCCAGGACCGTAGGGTGTCCCCGGAAGAAGGTGGCAACGACCTTGCCGGGCAGTTCGCGGCCCTTGAACGGGGAGTTGCGGCCCATCGTGGCCATCTGGCTGGGGTCGACGGTCCAGCGCGCCGCCGGATCCACCAGGATGAGGTTGGCCGGTTCCCCGGCCTCGATCGGCCGGCCCTGGTCGGTGAGGCGGCCGATCCTGGCGGCGGTGGTGGACGTTACCCTGGCGAAGTCGGCCCAGGTCATCAGCCCGGTGTCGATCATGGCGTGCTGCACCACGGACAGGGCGGTTTCCAGCCCTGTCATGCCCATGGCGGCCTGCGCCCACTCGCATTCCTTGTGCTCGCTGGGGTGCGGCGCGTGGTCGGTGCCCACGACGTCGATGGTCCCGTCCGCGAGCCCGGCACGCAACGCCTGGACGTCGGCGTCGGTGCGCAGCGGCGGGTTGACCTTGAAGACGGGGTCGTAGCTGCGGACCAGGTCGTCGGTGAGCAGCAGGTGGTGGGGGGTGACCTCGGCGGTGACGTCGATCCCGCGTTCCTTGGCCCAGCGGATGATCTCTACGGAACCCGCCGTGGAGACGTGGCACACGTGCAGCCGCGAGCCGACGTGCTGTGCCAGCAGGACGTCGCGGGCGATGATGCTCTCTTCGGCGACAGCGGGCCAGCCGGTGAGTCCGAGGACCGCTGAGACGTCACCCTCGTTCATCTGCGCGCCGGCGGTGAGGCGGGGTTCCTGCGCGTGCTGGGCCACGACGCCGTCGAACGCCTTGACGTACTCCAGGGCCCGGCGCATCAGCACGGGATCGTGGACACAGATGCCGTCGTCGGAGAACATCCGCACCCGGGCGCGGGAATCGGCCATGGCACCCAGCTCGGCGAGTTGCTCGCCGGCGAGTCCGACGGTGACGGCGCCCACCGGCCGCACGTCAACCCAGCCGGCCGCCTGGCCCAGGGTGTAGACCTGCTCCACGACGCCGGCGGTATCGGCCACCGGCGTGCTGTTGGCCATCGCGTGGACGGCGGTGTAGCCGCCGAGGGCAGCAGCGCGGGTGCCGGTCTCGACCGTTTCGGCGTCTTCGCGGCCGGGTTCGCGCAGGTGCGTGTGGACGTCCACCATGCCGGGCAGCGCCACCAGGCCCGCGGCGTCGATGACGGAGGCGCTCTGGTCCTGCCCTTCAGGCGAGAGTCCGGTGCCGATCTCGGCGATGATGCCATCGCGGATCAGCAGGTCCGCCGGTTCCCCGCCGAGGATGGCGGCGCCCTGGATCAGGTAGGTTCCGGTGTTTGCTGCCATCAGTTGCTCTCCTTGCTGGATTGGGCGGCGGCATAGGCCGGGACCCGGTGAGTGGCTGTTTCCCGGGTGTCCCCGGAGAGCAGCAGGTACAGTGCTGCCATCCGCACGGACACGCCGTTGCGGACCTGCGCCAGGACAGTGGACCGGGGTGAGTCGGCGGCGGCTGCGCTGATTTCCAGGCCACGGTTCATGGGCCCTGGATGCATGATGATCGTATCCGTCATGCCGAGGTCGTCGAGGGCGCGGAGCCTGTTGTCGTCGAAGCCCCACCGGCGCGAGTATTCCCGGGTGCTGGGGAAGAATGAGGCGTTCATGCGTTCACCCTGGACACGAAGCATCATCACGGCGTCCACGCCGTTCACGAGGGTCTCGTCGAGGTTGTAGCTGACGCTGCAGGGCCACTTCTCGACGCCCACCGGCAGCAGGGTAGGCGGAGCCACCAGCGTTACCTCCGCGCCGAGGGTGCGCAGCAGCCAAACGTTCGAGCGCGCCACGCGGGAGTGCAGGACGTCGCCCGCGATCGCCACGCGCATGCCCTTGAGGTCGGTCCCTTCGGAACCTGTGCCGGCGAGGCGGGCCCAGTGCCGGCGCATGGTGAACGCGTCCAGCAGGGCCTGGGTGGGGTGCTCGTGGGTGCCGTCCCCGGCGTTGATGACGGCGGCGTCGATCCAGTCGGTTGCGGCCAGCCGGTAGGGTGCGCCCGAGGCCCAGTGGCGGATGACGACGGCGTCCGCGCCCATGGCGGACAGCGTCTGGGCCGTGTCCTTGAGGGATTCGCCCTTGGATACCGACGAGCCCTTGGCGGCGAAGTTGATGACGTCGGCAGAGAGCCGCTTTGCCGCGGCTTCGAAGGAGATGCGGGTGCGGGTGGAGTCTTCGAAGAAAAGGTTGACGACAGTTCGTCCGCGCAGGGCCGGAAGCTTCTTCACTTCCCGCTCCCCCACGGCCGACATCTCCTCGGCGGTGTCCAGGATGCGGATGGCGTTCGAAAGGCTGAGGTCCTCGGTGGACAGGAGGTGTTTCATGCGCCGCCCTCAATCACGACTTCGTTGACGGGGGTGCCGTCGTCGGAAGTATCTGTCTCTTCGAGCCGGACCCGGACCTTTTCGGCGGACGAGGTGGGGAGGTTCTTCCCGACGTGGTCCGCCCGGATCGGCAGTTCGCGGTGGCCGCGGTCGATCAGCACGGCGAGCCGCACAATGCGGGGGCGGCCGAGGTCCACGAGAGCGTCCAAGGCAGCCCGGATGGTGCGGCCGGAATACAGGACGTCGTCAATGAGCACCACTACTTTGTTGTCAATGCCGGTGCGGGGCAGCCGGGTGGGGTACGGCGGCCGGGTCCCTTGGTGGGAGAGGTCGTCGCGGAACATCGTGACGTCGAGCTGTCCGACAATGGCGGAGGCATCAACGGAGTTGTCTGCGGCGGCGATTTTCCGGGCCAGCCGGACCGCCAGCGGGTAGCCGCGGCGCGGAATCCCCAGCAGGACAAGGTCCTGGGAACCCTTGTTGGCCTCGAGGATCTCATGGGCGATACGAGTCAGGGCCCGGTCGATGTCCGCCTGGCTGAGGACAACCCTGGCTGGAACCGGTGCGCTGGTGACAGAAGTCAACGCTCGTCTCCCCTTTCCCCGCCTCACAGGACGGAATTAAAAAAGGATCATGTGCTGTTCAAAATTACCACACGGCCCACGCCGTCCCGGCGGCTGACCGATGCGTTGATGATCACACCGGCACGGGCGCGGCGCGTGTTCGCGCCGCCATCCTTTGACCCGTGCCGGCGCCCGCTTAGGCTTTCGGGTATGCCAACCTATCCCCAGCAGCCCTCGCCCGGACCACCCGACGATCCTTACCGGGGGGCGGGCAGTTATTTCCCGGGCCAGGCCAACCCGAGCTGGATGGGCCATGTGCAGCCCGGCAACTACCGTGCGGCACCCGGCCACCAGGGCAGCCCTGTGGCGCCCGTGGTCCCACCGCAGGTACAGGGAAGCCTGGTACGGGCCGCCCGGACCCGCGGCGGGCTGGTGGGAGTGACGGTGGCCGGCAGCGCCTTGGCGTTCCTGAGCCTGTTCCTGGTGGTGCCGTTCCTGCTGTCCAACACGGGGGCGGCGGGTTTCCTGATTGGCTTCGTGGCCTCCCTGATCCCGTTGTCGGTGGTCCTGCTGGCGGTCCACATCATCGACCGGTGGGAGCCCGAACCAAAGCGGCTGCTGTTCTTCGCGTTCGCCTGGGGCGCGGCCGTGTCCGTGGCCGTCACCCTGCTGATCCAGCCGTTCTTCGTGATCGCCTTCCAGTTTTCGGATGTGCCGGACCTGCAGACGTACATGGCCACGGTCCAAGCTCCCGTCGTCGAAGAATTCGCCAAATCCCTGGGCCTGCTGATCCTGCTCCTGGCCACCCGAAGGCACTTCGACGGTCCGGTGGACGGGGTGGTCTTTGCCTTCACTATCGCCGGTGGATTCGCCTTCACCGAAAACATCCTCTATTTCGGCAGGGCCATCGCCGAATCGTCCAGCCCGGCCAGTGACTTTGCCCAGGTATTCTTCCTCCGCGGCGTTATGTCCCCGTTCGCGCACGCAATCTTCACAGGCACCACCGGACTCATCATGGGATTCGCCGCACGGCGCTGGCACGCCGGCGCCTCCGTGGGAGCCTTCTTCGTGGGTCTGCTGCCGGCCATGTTCCTGCACAACCGATGGAACAGCATGGGCCAGGGCTTCCTGCTTGATTACATCTTCGTCCAGGTACCCATCTTCGTGCTGGCCGTGGGCGGCATCATCCTGTTGCGGGTGGCCGAAAAACGCCTCACCCGCCAGCGGCTGCTGGAATACTCCGCCGCGGGGTGGTTCACCCCGGCCGAAGTCCAACTCCTGGCCACCCGGGCGGGGCGGCGGACCGCCCTGGCATGGGCAGCAAACTCCGGCAGGAAGGGGCAGATGAAGGAATTCCTGAAGGCGGCGACTCAACTTGCCAACACCAGGCAGCGCATCCTGAGCGGCCGTGACGTGCCGTTGCACCAGGCCGAGGAACGGCAACAGCTGCAGCGCATTGTCACCCTCCGCGAATCGGTGACGCGCTGACCCGTGTACCGAGCCGCCCCGGCCACCGGAGAACGCGAAAAAGGCCCCGCCGGGTGGCGGGGCCTTTTCGTGTCTGTCCTGCTTGTAACGGTTGGAACCGGCTACGCGAGCAGCGAGGGCTTCAGCTGCTGCAGGCGGCCCAGGAGGCCGTTGATGAACTGCGGGGACTCGTCCGTGGACAGCGTCTTGGCCAGCGCAACAGCCTCGCTGACCGCCACGCCGTCGGGGACGTCGTCGTTGTACAGAAGCTCCCAGGTGCCGATGCGCAGGATGATGCGGTCCACCGACGGCATGCGCTCCAGGCTCCAGCCCTGTGAGTAGGTCTCGAGGAATTCGTCGATGGCAGCCTGCTGGGACACCACGCCCTCGACGATTTCCACCGTGTAGGGGTTGACCACCTGGTCGGTCTTTTCCCGGCGTGCGCGAAGCACGTCGAACGCCGAAACGGAGCGCTGCTCCGCCTCGAAAAGAACATCCAGAGCCCTGCTGCGGGCTTTACCGCGGGCGCTCACTACTCGGTGACCCGGCCCAGGTAGCTGCCGTCGCGGGTGTCCACCTTGACCTTGGTGTTGTTTTCAATGAACAGCGGGACCTGGATCTCGTAACCTGTTTCCAGGGTGGCCGGCTTGGTGCCTGCGGAGGAGCGGTCACCCTGGAGGCCCGGTTCGGTGTAGGTGATTTCGAGGACAACGCTCGGCGGCAGTTCGATGTAGAGGGGGGTGCCGTCGTGGATGGCGATGTTGACCATCTGGTTCTCGAGCATGAAGTTGGTGGCGTCGCCCACCGTCGCACCGGAGACCGTGATCTGGTCGTAGTCGGAGGTGTCCATGAACACGAAGTCCGCACCGTCCTGGTACAGGTACTGGTAGTCGCGGCGGTCCACGGTGGCCGTCTCGATCTTGAGGCCTGCGTTGAAGGTCTTGTCCACAACCTTGCCGGACATAACGTTGCGCATCTTGGTCCGGACAAAGGCGCCGCCCTTGCCGGGCTTGACGTGCTGGAATTCGATGATGTTCCAGAGCTGGCCCTCAAGCTTCAGGACCGTTCCGTTCTTGATGTCGTTAGTGGTTGCCACTGGTTTCCTCTGGTTTCCGTGTCTGGCCGGGTGGTCAGATGCTGTATACCGGGCGGGCATGCCGGAGCGGCCGCCTGCTCGTGTTTGTCAAAAATCGCGGGGATGCAAAAATCCCACAACCATTCTACCGGTAAATGCCGGGCAGCCTTTGCGTGCCTGTGTCGGGCCTGCCTCAGCAGGCGAGCTCCAGGACGTCGCGGGCGCGCTGGAGGGCCACCGTTGACGAGTAGATCATGGCTGCGTCCGCGGAGTGTGCCACGCGCAGGTCAAGTGCACGGGTGAATGATTCCACCGCGGCGGCGATGTGGCCTGCACTGTACTGGGCCTTGCCGAGGAAATGCAGCACCGCCGCTTCGCGGGGCGTGCCGTGCACTTCAGCCAGGAGTTGCCGGAACAGCTCGATGGCACGGTCCGTCCGGTGCGTCACGCGCAGGACCTCGGCCTCGAAGACGCGCAGCCGGAAGGATTCCGGGTCCTTGAACCGGGCTTCGGCAAGCAGCTCGGCGGCCTCCGAAGGGTGGCCCTCCACGAGCAAAACGAAAATGTGGTCGGCGGGGTCGGTGGAGGCGGCGAGGGCAGCGTGGCAGGCGTCCTCGTTGACTATCTGCGGCAGCAGGGTTTCGGGATTGATGCGGATGCCCGGGAAACCTGCCTCCGGCCAATCCGTTGTTCCGTTGATGTCGCCCTGCATCAGGAAGCGATCTCCTGGTAGGCCGCGAACAGCAGCGAGGTATCAGGGACGTCAAGGATGCCCGGCTTGGCGATACCGTCGAGCACCACGAACCGCAGAAGGTCCCCGCGGGACTTCTTGTCACGGCGCATGCCGTCCAGCAGGCCCTGCCAGCGGTCCCGGCGGTAGGTGACCGGGAGCCCAAGGCCGTCCAGGATGCTCCGGTGCCGGTCGGCGTCGGCATCGCTGAGCCGGCCAACGCTGCGGGCGAGCTCGGCGGCGAACATCATGCCCACCGATACCGCGGCGCCATGCCGCCAGGAGTACCGCTCCACCAGCTCGATGGCGTGGCCCAGCGTATGGCCATAGTTGAGGATTTCCCGCAGCCCGGATTCCTTCAGGTCTTCGGAAACCACTTTCGCCTTGACGGCGATGGCCCGCTCAATGAGTTCGCGCAGCGTGTCGGAACGGGGGTCGACCACGGCTGCAGGGTCTTTTTCGACCAGGTCGAGGATGGCCGGGTCGGCGATGAAGCCGCATTTGATGACCTCTGCCATGCCGGAGATGATCTCGTTTTTCGGCAGCGTGTCCAGGGTGTCCAGGTCTGCCAGCACGGCGGCCGGCGGGTGGAAGGCGCCCACCAGGTTCTTGCCTTCGGCAGTGTTGATGCCGGTCTTGCCGCCCACGGAGGCGTCCACCATGGCCAGGAGGCTGGTGGGCATGTGAATGACCTTGACGCCGCGCAGCCAGGTGGCCGCGACGAAGCCGGCGAGGTCGGTGACCGCTCCCCCGCCGACAGCAACGATGGCGTCGGAACGCGTGAAATCGTTCTGGCCCAGGACCTGCCAGCAGAACGCCGCCACCTGGATGTGCTTGCCTTCCTCGGCATCGGGAATTTCCGCGGTGAGAGAGGTGAAGCCTGCGGCGGCAAGTTCGTCGCGGACGGCGTCGCCGGTGAGGCGCAGCGCCCGCGGGTGGATCACCAGGACGCGGCGGACCCGCTCACCGAGCAGCGCGGGAAGGGCGTCCAGCAGGCCGCGCCCGACGACAACGTCGTAATTGTTGCCGGCGCCTTCGCCGGTGACCTTGATGACGGTTGATTGCGTGTTCACTTTTCAACTTCCTGTTTGGCAGCTGCGCAGTGCCGCAGTGCTGCTTCCAGCCGTTCGCCGAGTTCGGATATCGAGCCATGGCGGACGTCCAGGGTGATGTCGGCGAGCCTCTCGTAGATGGGCCGCCGGGTGGCAAACATTGCTGTCCAGCGGGCCATCGCGTCACCGGCCAGGAGCGGACGGCCCGAGTTCCGGGCGATCCTGTCGGCCACGGTATCGGCGTCGCACTCGAGGTAGACCACGGTGCAGCGGCTAATCAGCTGCTGCGTCCCTGAATCGAGCACGGCCCCGCCACCCAGCGAGATGACGGTGGCAGTGCCCTGGGCCTCTTCGACGGCGTTGGCCACGGTCCGGGCCTCGATCTCCCTGAACGCGTGCTCCCCGCGCCCGGCGAAGATACCGGCAATGGAGCCGTGGCCCGCAACGATGACGGCGTCTGTGTCGATGAACGGGACTGCGAGCTGCTGCGCGAGCTGCTGGCCTATGGCTGACTTGCCGACGGCCATGGGACCGATCAGAACGATCGGCCGGCCGCAGGCGGGTCCCGTTTTGCTGCCGTGGAGCACTACTGCCCGATCGAGTCCAGGGATGCCGGGATGTTGTCCAGGTAGCCCTTGATGTTGCGGGCGGTTTCCGCCACGGAGTCACCACCAAACTTCTCCATGACGGCCTCGGCCAGGACCAGGGCCACCATGGCTTCCGCCACGACGCCGGCGGCCGGGACCGCGCAGACGTCGGAGCGCTGGTGGTGGGCCTTGGCCGGCTCGCCGGTGCTGACGTCGATGGTCCGCAGCGCCCGGGGAACGGTGGCAATGGGTTTCATGGCGGCGCGCACGCGCAGGACATCACCGATGCTCATGCCGCCCTCGATGCCGCCGGCACGGTTGCTGGCGCGGACAATCCTGCCTTCGCCGTCCCGTACGATCTCGTCGTGGGCCGCCGAACCACGGCGGGCGGCGGTCAGGAAGCCGTCGCCGACTTCCACACCCTTGATGGCCTGGATACCCATCAGGGCCGCGGCGAGCCGGGCATCCAGCCGGCGGTCCCAGTGCACGTAGCTGCCCAGTCCCGGCGGAAGGCCGTAGGCCAGGACTTCCACCACACCGCCGAGGGTTTCGCCCTCTTTGTGCGCGGCGTCCACTTCGGCCACCATGGCGTCGGAGGTTTCGCGGTCGAAGCAGCGCAGCGGGTCGGCGTCCAGTGCGATGACGTCGGACGGAACGGGCAGCGGCCGGCCCTCCGGAACGGTGACGCTGGCGATGGATACGGTGTGGCTGACAAGCTCAATGCCGAGGTGGTTCAGGAAGCGCGCGGCCACCGTGCCCAAGGCAACCCGGGTGGCGGTTTCGCGGGCGCTGGCACGCTCCAACACCGGACGCGCCTCGTCGAAGCCGTACTTCTGCATGCCGGTGAAGTCTGCGTGGCCGGGCCGGGGCCGGGTCAGCGGCGCGTTGCGGGCCTGGTCGGCGAGGAGCTCGGGCTCCACGGGGTCGGCAGACATGATCTGCTCCCACTTGGGCCATTCGGTGTTGCCGACCTGGATGGCAACAGGGCCGCCCTGGGTGCGGCCGTGACGAACGCCGCCGGTGATGGTGACGACGTCCTGCTCGAATTTCATCCGGGCGCCGCGTCCATATCCGAGCCGGCGTCGGGCCAGGGAGTCAGCGATGTGCCCGCTGGTGATTTCGACACCGGCGGGGACGCCCTCAATAATTCCCATCAGAGCCGGACCATGGGATTCACCGGCAGTCAACCAACGCATAATTTCCATCCTGCCACGTAGGGCGGTCACAACGCCCGCCGGGCAAGGCCGACTGCGTCACACATCACATCTATGACAGCTGCGTTAACGTCTTCGCCGCGCCGGGAGAAGAGTCGCACCTGCTCCACTGCCTGGTACAGCAGCATCTCGAGTCCGGGCACCACGCGGCCGCCGCCGGCCTGCCACACGGAGGCGACGAGGCTGGGCCACGGGTCATAGGCGACATCCAGCAGGACGCCCGGAGTTGGCGTCTTGAGCGCGGCGATTTCTGCCGCAAGTCCGTCTGCCGCCCGCGGCGGCAGGGTGGAAATGACGACGTCGGCTTCCGCTGTCGGGCGCGCGGCGGCGGCCAGCGAGCGGATTTCGAGGACAACGCCCAGGCTTTCGGCGGCCGCACGGACGTCGGCCGTACGGGAAGCGTCACGGACAAAGACCTTGACGCTGGACGTCCCGAGTTCCCGCAAAGCGGCGACGGCTGACGCCGCAGTTCCCCCGCCGCCCAGGATGACGGCAGACGGGGCCATCCGGGTCCCTGCATGCCGAAGGGCGTTGACTATCCCGGCGACGTCCGTGTTGGAACCAATGGCCCGGGGACCGTTGCCGGTGTCCTCGAAGGAGACCGTGTTGACCACGCCCAGGGTCCGCGCCACTCCCCGCACTTCGTCGACCTGCTCCAGCATGGCCGTCTTCAGCGGCATGGTCACGGACAGTCCGCGCCAGCCGGGCTGGTTCCGGATCTGGCGCATGAAGGACGGCAGCAGTTCCTCGGTGACGTCGATGGCCGTGTAGCTGATGCCGGCGTCCAGCCGCCCATATGCCGCCAGGTGCAGCGCAGGGGATTTCGAGTGGCTGATCGGATGGCCCAGGACGGCAGCCCGCAGGCTCATGTGCAGCGGCCTGCGTTGGCCTTGCACCACGCGTTGTACTGCTCCACATAAGCGTTGTGCTCGGCCAGCGTCTTGGCGAACTTGGTTTCCTTGGTGTCCAGGTTGATGGTCACCCAGTAGAGGTAGTCGTTGGACTTCGGCCTGGCGGCGGCGTCGATGGCGGTCTTGCCCGGGGATCCGATCGGCCCCGGCGGCAGGCCCGGGTTGGCGTACGTGTTGTACGGGTTCGATTTGTCCTGGCGCTGCTCATCCGTGAAGTTGAAGCTCCGGGTGCCCAGTCCGTAGGTGACCGCGGAGTCCACCTGCAGGAAGCCGCCGGTCTGGTCGTTGGGCTTCAGCCGGTTGTAGATGGCGCCCGCCACGTCGCCGTAGTCGGCCTGGCCGCCTTCGGCCTGGACGATGCTGGCCACGATGACGGCCTCGTACTGCTTGGCGGGGTCGGTGATGCCCTGGGAGACCAGTTCATCAGTCGTGGCCTTGACCAGCGACTGCAGGATGTCCTTGGCCGGGGTTCCCAGCGGGAAACGGTACTCGCCCGGGGCCAGGTAGCCCTCGAGGTTCTTGGCGTTGGCGGGCAGGCCAAACTGCGTGGGCTGGTTGCTGAGCGCCTGGAGTTGCTGAATGGACACGCCAGAGCCTTCGGAAATCGCCTGGAGGGACTCGCCGATGCGAAGGCCGGCGCTGAGTGCGAAGTAGATGACCTTGGTCTTGTCCTTGCCGAGCAGGACGTTGACCGCGTCCGCGTTCTTCATCTCGGTCTTGAAGGTGTAGTCACCCGGCGACAGCGTTCCGCCCGAGGCGTGGAACGCCTGCAGGAAGGTGTCCGCGTTGGCGATCACGTGCTGGTTTTCCAAGTCGGTGGCCACGGAGCGGGTCCCTTCCCCGTTGTCCACCGTCACCTGTACTTCCCCGGTCCCCGGACCCGGGTAGTCGGAGGGTTTGCCGCCGCCCAGGAGGGGCTTGAGGAACTGCGCGCCCACAGCCACGGCCGTCACGAAAACAGCCAGGGTGAGGAAGAGTGCCAGAAGTCGACGGCGGCGGCGGACCTTCTTGGATGGGCGGGGCACTACCTGGGCTGCCGAAGAACCCGGGAGCAGATGGTGGCCTGCGTCGCTGTGGTCCGGCTCCAGGTGCGCGTCGTCGTGGTAGCCGGCGGGGGCATATGCCTGGTCATCGTGCACGTCTTCCTGGTAGTCGTGCCCCTCCGCGTAGCGGACGTCGTCGGCGTAGTGTGCGTCAGCGGCGTGCCGGTGTCCGGCCATCACTGGCGCGGCATGGGCCGCGTGCGGTTCGCCGTGGGAAAGGACCTCACGGTCCGGGTGCATGTCCTCTTGCTGCTGCACATGCGGATGCTGCGGGAAGTCCACGCGGGGATCGGCAGCGTGCTGCTCCTCCTGGATGGAGGGCGGCGCCTCGGGAGCCGCCGGAACGGTGCCTGCACCCGGAAGCGGGGCAAAGGACGGCTCCGGCGCGGCAGAAGCAGCGGGCGGTGCCGACGGCTGCGGGGGGACCTCGCCCGTTTCGTACGCCTGCGGGGGGACGGCGTCGTGGCCACCGGTGTTGAGGCTCTTCTCGCGTGCCCGCAGTTCCTTGCGGGTCAGCGGCCGCCCCAGCACGGGGTCCACTGGACCGGAAGTGTCGTCAATGTTGGCAGGGCTCACTGTTGCCTTCCATTATCTGAAGATCGGGCCGTGTCCCCCGGGGTGGCGCGGACAGACTCGTCCTTGGCGCTGACCCCCAGGTCCACGGCAGGGGGAGGCGGCGTCACGCGTGAGCCGACATCCGCTCCCCTGGCTTTCTGCATGTCGATGGCGTGCTGCAGGATACCCGCCGCCGCGACCTGATCAACTACTTTACGGTGGTTCCTGCTGCTCATGCCAGCTTCGTGCAGGTTGCGGTGTGCCGAGACGCTGCTGAGCCGCTCGTCCACGAGGTTCACAGGAACCGCCAGGCCGCGGCCGGCAAGCTCAGCCGCAAGCAGTTCCGCGTAGTCCCTGGCCATGGTGGCAGAGGTCCGTTCCTCGCCCTTCATGGTCCGGGGCAGGCCCACAATGACCTGGACGGCGCCGAGTTCCTCCGCGAGTTTGGCGATAACGCGCACGTCGGAGTTTTTCTTGGCGTTCCGGTCCAGGGTTTTGTAAGGGGTTGCGAGGATCGCGTCGCGGTCGCAGATGGCCACCCCGACCCGGACGGTGCCGACGTCCACCCCCAGTTTGACGCCCTGGGGGTAGCCGCCGGCAGCAACAGCACTGGTCATGGCGGCTCTAGCGCCTTGAGATGGCGTCGACGACGGCGGCCAGGGCAGCGCCGACCTTTCCGGCGTCTGTTCCGCCACCCTGGGCGACGTCGTCCTTGCCGCCCCCGCCGCCACCCAGCACACCGGCAGCAACACGCACCAGCGCACCGGCCTTCACGCCGGCCTCGCGGGCCGCCTCATTGGTGGCGACGAGAATGAGCGGACGGTCGTTGGCGACGCCGGCGACGGCCACGGCTGCGGCTTGCGAACCGAGGCGGTTGCGCAGGTCCAGGGCCAGGCCACGGAGGTCGTCCGCGCCACTGACCGTTCCGGCGTCGTGGGCGACGACGCGTACGCCTGCTGCGTCCGTGGCGGTATCCACAAGCTGCCCGGCGGCAGCGGCAAGCTGTTCCTTGCGGAGCCGGTCGAGTTCCTTCTCCGTGGCCTTGAGCTTGGCCAGGGTGGCCGAAATCCTGTCGGCGAGCTGCCCGGAGGGAACCTTGAGAAGGTCGGTCAGTTCGGTGACCAGCGCCCGTTCGGCTGCCAGGTGGCGGAAGGCCTCCATGCCCACGAACGCCTCCACGCGCCGGTTGCCCGAGCCCACGGACTGCTCGCCCAGGAGCGAAAGGCTGCCGATCAGTGACGTGTTGGCCACGTGGGTTCCGCCGCACAGCTCACGGGACCAGGCGCCGTCGATCTCCACCACGCGTACTTCGCTGCCGTAGTTCTCGCCGAAGAGCGCCATGGCGCCCATGGCTTTGGCCTCGGCAAGCCCCATGATCTTCGTTTCAACCGCGTAGTTGTTGCGGATGGCCAGGTTGGAGACTTCCTCGATTTCGGAGCGCGTCGCCGTGCTCAGGCCCTCGCCCCAGGCGAAGTCGAAGCGCAGGTAGCCGGCCTTGTTGAAGGATCCTCGCTGGGTGGCTTCGGGTCCCAGGATCTGGTGCAGCGCGGCGTGCACGATGTGCGTTCCGGTGTGTGCCTGCTCGGCGGCATGGCGGCGTTCACGGTCGACGGCGGCGCGCACCAGGGAATCCGCCCCGATCTCGCCTTCACGGACGATCGCCTTGTGCACGCTCAGGCCCTTGAGCGGGCGCTGGACGTCCAGGACCTCGACGACGAACCCGTCGCCGGTGATCAGGCCGGTGTCGGCTGCCTGGCCACCGGCTTCGGCGTAGAACGGGGTCTCGGCCAGCACGAGCTCGATCTCGTCGCCCGTGGAGGCCTGCTGGACCTGGCGGCCGCCGGTGAGCAGCCCGCGGACGCGGGACTCGCCGTCGAGCTCGGTGTAGCCGGTGAAGACCGTCTCACCTTGGGCCAGGATGTCCTGGAACACGGTGAGGTCTGCGTGGCCGCCCTTCTTGGACTTGGCATCGGCCTGGGCACGCTGGCGCTGTTCCTGCATGAGGCTGCGGAAGGCCGCCTCATCCACTTTCAGCCCGGCCTCTTCGGCCATTTCCAGGGTGAGGTCGATCGGGAAGCCGTAGGTGTCGTGGAGCGTGAAGGCGTCATCGCCGGACAGCGGCTTGCCCGCAGCCTTGGAGGCCACAACGGCTTCCTCCAGGCGTGCCGTTCCGGAGGCGATGGTCCGCAGGAAGGCCTTCTCTTCGGCGTAGGCAATCCGGCTGATCCGGTCGAAGTCGGTTTCGACCACGGGGTAGACGCCCTTCATGGCATCGCGGGAGGCGGGCAGCAGTTCCGGCAGGCAGGCCTGTTCGACGCCGAGGAGCCGCATGGCGCGCACAGCGCGGCGGATGAGGCGGCGCAGCACGTACCCGCGGCCCTCGTTGGACGGAACCACGCCGTCGGCGATCAGCATCAGGGCGGAGCGGATGTGGTCGGCCACCACGCGCATGCGGACGTCGTCGGTGTGGTGCGGGTCGTCGGCGGACTCGGCAGAGGTGTATTCCTTGCCGGACAGTTCGGCCGCCTTGTCGATCACGGGGCGGACCTGGTCGGTCTCGTACATGTTCTCGACGCCCTGCAGGATCATCGCGAGGCGTTCCATGCCCAGGCCGGTGTCGATGTTCTTCTTGGGCAGCTCACCCACGATGTCGAAGTCCACCTTGGAGCGGACATTGTCGATCTGGTACTGCATGAACACGAGGTTCCAGATCTCGACATAGCGGTTGTCGTCGGCTTCCGGGCCGCCCTCGATGCCGTAGGCGGGGCCACGGTCGTAGTAGATCTCCGAGCAGGGGCCGGCGGGGCCGGGCTGGCCCGTGGACCAGTAGTTGTCCGACTTGCCCATCTTCTGGATGCGGCTGGCCGGGACGCCGGTGTTCTTCAACCAAAGGTCCCGGGCTTCGTCGTCCTCTTCGTACACCGTGACCCAGAGCCGCTCGGGCTCGAGGCCGTAGCCGCCGTCGTCAACGCCTTTGGTGAGGAGCTCCCAGGCGAACTTGATGGCGTCTTCCTTGAAGTAGTCGCCAAAGGAGAAGTTGCCGCACATCTGGAAGAACGTGCCGTGCCGGGCGGTCTTGCCCACTTCCTCGATGTCGCCGGTGCGGATGCACTTCTGCACGCTGGTGGCGCGCGAGTAGGGCGCCTCTTCACGGGCGGTCAGGTAGGGGATGAACGGGACCATGCCGGCCACAGTGAACAGCAGCGAGGGGTCGCTGGAGACCAGTGAGGCGGAAGGTACCGCGGTGTGGCCTTTGCTGACAAAAAAGTCCACCCAGCGCTTGGTGATCTCCTGCGACTTCATGAGCTGTTTCTTACCCTTCGTGGTCCGCCCCGCCAGGCGGCGCGGAAAGTTCGTTCAGATGGCTGGTCCCGTGGGGTGGTCCCTGCCGGTTGGTTCTGCTGCGGGCCAGGCCCGCGTGTTCAGCGGCGGGCTACGTCTGCCGGTTCGACGCCGAGTGCGCTCCGCAGGTCCGTTTCCCGTTCGCGCATCCCTGCGCGGACGGCGTCGGCGAAGTCGTAGACACCGTCGGCAAGCCGGCCCACGGCGCGGTTGAGGCCTTCCGGGCCGAGGCTGGACTGGGCTTGGGTCACTTTGCGGAAGGCGATGACGCCGATGGCCACGCCGATTCCCATCCAGGCAAGTCGTTTCATTCTCGTTCTTTCCGAATCTAGCGGCTGCGGCGCCCGGCAGCGGGCTTCCGGCGGTTGGCGAGGGCCGTGCGGACCCCGTAGCTGAAAGCGGCGACCTTGATGAGCGGGGAACCGACCGTGGCGGCAACCAGGGAGGACAGGGCCGAGATGTTGGCGGACGCATCCGAGACGTTGGATGAGATGCCGTCCACCTTCTTCAGCTGCTGATTGGTGGTGGAGACGGTGGCGGTGACCTCGTCCATCAGGGGCGTGGCGCCGTCGCTGATGGATTTGATGGCGGTACGCACCTCATCAAAGACCCTCCCCAGCTTCAGGATGGGCACCGCGAGCAGCAGCACCAGGAGTGCGAACACTCCGGCAGCGATCAGGCCGGCAATATCGCCACCAGACATAGACGTTTCATCTCCTCGAAATTCCGTGGTTGGGTGTCATCGCGCGCGGCCCCGGAGGGCGCGTTGCGCATATGTCCCCCAAGTACCTTACATACAAAGAAGCCCGCGGCGCTTGCCACGGGCTTCTTTGGATACGCTGTTGGGGTTTAGCGTGCGTAGAATTCGACGACGAGCTGCTCTTCGCAGGTCACCGGGATTTCGGAGCGCTTCGGGCGGCGGACCAGGCGGGCCTGCAGTGCCTCGAGCTTGACGTCCAGGTAAGCCGGGACGGCGGGCAGGACGTCGCGGTGGGCGCCGGCTGCGGCAACCTGGAGCGGAACCATGGTCTCGCTGCGGCTGTGGACGTGGACCAGCTGGCCCTCGCCGACGCGGAACGACGGACGGTCAACGCGGATGCCGTCAACCATGATGTGGCGGTGCACAACCAGCTGGCGGGCCTGGGCGATGGTGCGGGCGAAGCCGGCACGCAGGACCAGTGCGTCAAGGCGCATTTCGAGCAGTTCGATGAGGTTTTCACCGGTCAGGCCCTTGGTGCGGCGGGCCTCTTCGAAGGCACGGGTCATCTGTGCTTCGCGGATGCCGTACTGGGCGCGCAGGCGCTGCTTTTCGCGCAGGCGGACGGCGTAGTCGGAGTCCTGCTTCTTGCGGGCACGGCCATGCTCACCGGGGCCGTACGGGCGGCGCTCCATGTACTTGGCGGCCTTGGGGGTCAGAGCGATGCCGAGGGACCGCGAGAGGCGGGCCTGACGGCGAGCACGAGTGTTGTTAGCCACTTGTGTCCTTCCAATATCTGCGGTGTGTCAGTGTTACTGGCCTCCACGATGGAGAGCATCGGCCAACCGCTGCCTTTTGCTACTGGGCGCAGGGCATAACCTTCCCCACATAAAACTGGGGGATTATGCGTCCGAGCCTTGCCAGACAAAGATCCAGCCTACCACGGGCTCACTTGCCGCGGACAATCCGGCGCAGCCGCTCCAGCCGCTGGGCAATGTCGCGTTCGGCGCCGTTGCCGGTGGGCTGGTAGTAGTCGCGGCCCACGAGGTCATCCGGCGGGTATTGCTGGGTGGCGACGGCGTGGGGTGCGTCGTGGGCGTACTTGTAGCCCACGCCGTGGCCCAGCTGCTTCGATCCGGGGTAGTGCGCGTCGCGCAGGTGTGCGGGAATCCCGACACCGAGTCCGGCCCTGACGTCCGCGATGGCCTTGTTGATCCCCATGTAGGCCGCGTTCGACTTTGGTGCCGTGGCCAGGTGGACCACCGCCTCGGCGAGGATGATCCGGCCCTCGGGCATCCCGATGAGCTGGACCGCCTGCGCCGCCGCGACGGCCGTCTGCAGGGCGCTGGGATCCGCCATGCCCACGTCCTCCGCCGCGGAAATGACGATCCGCCGGGCCACGAAGCGCGGGTCCTCCCCCGCCTCGAGCATGCGGGCCAGGTAGTGCAGCGCCGCGTCAACGTCCGAGCCCCTGATGGACTTGATGAAGGCGCTGGCCACGTCATAGTGCTGGTCCCCCGCACGGTCGTAGCGGACGGCCGCAGCGTCCAGGGCGCGTTCGGTGTGGCGAAGCTCCACAACGACCGGCTCCCCGGCCGCGCTTTCCTCCCCTGCGGAACGTTCGACGTCGTCCGCGTCACCGAAAGCGACGCCGGCGGCGGCTTCCAGCGCAGTCAGGGCCCGGCGGGCGTCACCACCGGACAACCGCACGAGGTGCTCCAGCGCTTCATCGCTAAGCTGCACCTTCCCGCCCAGGCCCCGGGGATCCGCCACCGCCCGCACCAGCAGGCCCTCGATGTCGGCATCCGTCAGCGGCTTGAGCGTGAGAAGCAGGGAACGGGACAGCAGCGGCGACACCACCGAGAACGACGGGTTTTCGGTGGTGGCTGCCACCAGGACCACCCAGCGGTTCTCGACACCGGGCAGCAGGGCGTCCTGCTGGGCCTTGTTGAAGCGGTGGATCTCGTCCAGGAACAGGACGGTGGTGGTCTTGTACAGGTCGCGGGCGGTGAGGGCATCGTCCATGACGCGGCGCACGTCCTTGACGCCGGCGGTGATGGCGGACAGTTCCACGAACTTGCGCCCCGGTCCCCGGGCGATCACGTGAGCGAGCGTGGTCTTGCCTGTGCCGGGCGGCCCCCACAGGATCAGCGAACTGGGACCTGCCGGCCCCGCGGCATCGGCGCCTGCCGCCAGCTGCCGCAGCGGCGAACCCTGGCCCAGGAGGTGCTGCTGGCCCACCACTTCGTCCAGCGTGCGCGGCCGCATCCGCACAGCGAGCGGGCTGCGCGGCGCCTTGGCTCCGGCGCCCGCCCCGGGGCTGCCCGCGGCGACCGGAGCATCGTCGTCGTCGTTGTCCGGGCCGTGCCCGAAGAGATCATCCACCTAGATAGGCTACTTCCATTGCCCACCTGCGCCGCCCGCGTTCCGCCACGGAAGGAATCCCCATGCCAGCCCCTGCTGCCGCCAGCGGTACGCCGTCCGTCCGGACAACCTTCGTTTCCGGGCCCCGGCTGGCGGGCTGGGCCGAGCGGTTCGGGGCCGCCCACGGCGGCTACCGGCTGCAGGACGGCGACGACGGCCTCCACCTGGTGGCAGCCGACGGTGCCACGGCGCTGCTGCAGGCACCCTGGCCGGACGACGGCAGGCCCGGACGGGGCGCAGGCCCCCTGGAACGGCTCGCCGCCCTGGCCTCCCAGCCGCGCCGGCTCGGACTGCTGCTGGTGCGGCGCGGCGGCTACGGGATCGGTGTGGCCAGCGAGGGATTGCTGCTGGCGTCCAAGGCGGGCACCCGCTACGTGCAGTCACGAACTGCCGCGGGCGGCCAGTCCCAGCAGCGATTCGCCCGGCGCCGGTCCAACCAGGCGGACGCCCTGGTGGCCGCCGTGGCGGAACAGGCTGCGCAGGTGTTCCGCGCTGCCCCGTTCGAGTACGTGGTGCCCGGCGGCGACAGGACCCTGGCCGGCCTCGTCCTTGCGGACCCGGCCCTGCGGGAGTATGCCCGGCTCCCCCGCCTTGGCTACCTGGATGTGGCAGAACCCCGGGCCGCCGTTGTGAAGAAGGCCGCCGCGGACGCGTGCTCAGTCCGGGTCACGGTGACAGACCCGGCCGGGTAGCCAGAGGCTTCTCCTCCACTTTCGCGGGCGACGTTCAGCAGCCCGTCAGCGCGCGGCGGGGACGCTCCTGCCGGTACCGGTATCGCCCCGCTTCAGTGAACCCGGCGGCGGCGTACAGGGCTTGCGCTGCGTGGTTCGGCGCAGTCACCAGCAGCCAGTAGCCGGACAGCCCCTGTTCCGCCCCGGCCTGCAACAGGGCCCGCAGCACGGCGGTGCCGTGGCCCCGGCGGCGTGCGTCGGGCCGGGTGGCCATGCAGTAGACGCCTCCGCGGGTGCCGGCAGCGGGGATGGCGAGACGCCCGACGGCGGCCGGCAGCCCGTGCCCGTCGCGCACCAGTGCGTAGATGGACGGACAGCCCTGCAGGATGTCCCGCGCCGTGGCGAGGGCGTCCGCACCCCCGCGTCCGTCCACGTCCCACCAGGCTTCCAGCCAGTCGGCAGACGGCTCCCGGGAGATTTCGACGCCACCCTGCTCCGATGTCCCGGCCACCGGCCCCCGCGTCATGACGAGGGTTTCGGATTGCCGCGTGAAGCCCTCGGCATCGAGCAGGCGGTTGAGTGCGGCAGTACGTTGCCCGTCGAAGACCTGGAAGATCACGGGCAGCCGCCGGCTGCGGTACCAGGACCTGGCTTCGCGGAGCCGGGCCTGCTGCAGGTCCGGATCCCCGCCTGTGGTGCGCGGCCAGATGGAGTTGGCCCGCTGGGTCACGCCGCCGGCAGCCCGCAGCACCCAACCTCCGGCGTCGTGCCGGTCGGTGGCCGGCCAGGCGGCGTCCATTGCGGTCTCGAGGTCCATCGGGGCGCGCTCCAGGGCGTGTGATGCGGTCACGGGACTGCTCCTTTGTGGATCGGGGCCGTTAAAGCCTGGAGGCTCCCCGGTTGCACGGGGAGCCTCCAGGTGGCAGGCCCTGCTGCGGCCTTTCCTTGTACTACTTGTTGTCTTCGGGCTTCTTGACCTCGGGCTTTTTGGCCTCGGGCTTGAAGTCCACGCCGGCTTCCTTGCGCTGCTGCGGCGTGATGGGCGCCGGGGCCTCCGTGAGCGGGTCGTGGCCACCGCCGGACTTGGGGAAGGCGATGACGTCGCGGATGGACTCGACACCCGCGAGGAGCGAGACCACGCGGTCCCAGCCGAAGGCGATGCCGCCGTGCGGCGGGGCGCCGTACTTGAAGCCCTCGAGCAGGAAGCCGAACTTGGTCTGGGCGTCCTCCTTGTCCAGGCCCATCAGCTCGAAGACGCGCTCCTGCACGTCCCGCTGGTGGATACGGATGGAGCCGCCGCCGATTTCGTTGCCGTTGCACACGATGTCATAGGCGTAGGAGAGTGCCGATTCCGGGTCCTTGTCGAACGTGTCAAGGAACTCGGGCTTGGGCGAGGTGAAGGCGTGGTGCACCGCAGTCCACTGGCCGCCTCCCACGGCCACGTCACCGGAGGCAACGGCGGCAGCAGCGGGCTCGAACATGGGCGCGTCGACCACCCAGCAGAATGCCCAGTCGGTGGGATCGATCAGGCCGGTGCGGTGGCCGATCTCCACGCGGGCCGCGCCGAGGAGTGCACGCGAGGGGGTCTTCTCGCCGGCGGCGAAGAAGATGCAGTCACCGGGTTTGGCGCCCACGGCGTCGGCCAGACCGGCGCGTTCGATGTCCGTAAGGTTCTTGGCAACCGGTCCGGCGAGCTCGCCGTCCTCCTTGTAGAGGACGTAGGCCAGGCCCTTGGCACCGCGCTGCTTGGCCCATTCCTGCCAGGCATCCAGGGCGCGGCGTGCCTGTGAGGCACCGCCGGGCATGACGACGGCACCGACGTAGGGCGCCTTGAAGACTCCGAAGTTGGTGTCCTTGAAGAAGTCGGTGAGCTCGGTCAGTTCCTGGCCGAAGCGCAGGTCCGGCTTGTCCGAGCCGTAGCGTGCCATGGCGTCGGCATACGTGATCCGCTGGATGGGCGTGGGGATGTCCACGCCGATGAGCTGCCAGACAGCCTTGACGATGTTTTCGCCGAGCCGGATGATGTCGTCCTGTTCCACGAAGCTGGCTTCGATGTCCAGCTGGGTGAATTCCGGCTGGCGGTCCGCG
Source organism: Arthrobacter sp. E70 (assembly GCF_058266945.1). Taxonomy (NCBI): domain Bacteria; kingdom Bacillati; phylum Actinomycetota; class Actinomycetes; order Micrococcales; family Micrococcaceae; genus Arthrobacter; species Arthrobacter sp. E70. The sequence continues at coordinate 156,366 of NZ_JBYQFR010000002.1, forward strand.
CGGAAGTCCTCGTCCCGGTAGCAGCGGGCGATCTGGTAGTACTTCTCGAAGCCGCCCACCTGCAGCAGCTGCTTGAACAGCTGCGGGGACTGCGGAAGCGCATACCAGGAACCCGGTGCCAGGCGTGCCGGAACCAGGAAGTCGCGGGCGCCTTCCGGAGTGGAACGGGTCAGCGTAGGCGTCTCAATCTCCACGAAACCCTCGTGGTGGAGCAGTTCGCGGGCCACCCGGTTGGCTTCGGAGCGCAGGCGAAGGTTCCGGCTGGGGCCGGGGCGGCGGAGGTCCAGGTAGCGGTGCTTGAGCCGGGCTTCTTCGCCCACTTCGACGTGCTCGTCGATCTGGAACGGGAGCGGGTCCGAGGTGTTGAGGATGGTGACTTCCTCGGCGATGACCTCGATTTCGCCGGTGGCCAGGGCCGGGTTTTCGTTGCCTTCCGGCCGCTTCGACACAGTGCCCTTCACCTGCAGGACGTACTCGTTGCGCAGGCCGTGGAAGACCTCTTCCTCCCGCACCACCACCTGGGAGACGCCCGAGGCGTCGCGCAGGTCCACGAAGGCCACACCACCGTGATCACGGCGGCGGCCCACCCAGCCGGCCAGGGTTACGGTTTGTCCAATGTGCTCGGAGCGAAGGGATCCGAGGTCATGTGTGCGCAGCACAGCACGCCTTTCTGCGGGGTAACAGCGGGAAGCTAACAGCGAAGTTCAATATGATCGTTCCAGGAACGATCCCGTCCGAGTTTACCCGTTGGAAGGGGACCCCCGCCTCATGAGCGCCCAGCAGCAGCTGCAACGACGGCTTGGCACGTTCGATGCCACCGCCATCGGCCTTGGTTCCATGCTGGGTGCCGGCGTCTTTGCCGTGTTCGCCCCGGCCGCCGCGCTGGCGGGGAACCTGCTGGTCGTGTCCGTTGCCATCGCCGGGGCGGTGGCCTACTGCAACGCGGTGGCGTCAGCTGCCCTCGCAGCGAAATACCCCACCAGCGGCGGAACGTATGTATACGGCCGCAGGCAGCTCGGCGAGTGGCCGGGCTTCTTGGCCGGCTGGGGCTTCGTCACGGGCAAAACGGCGTCCTGCGCCGCGATGGCGTTGACGTTCGGCAGCTATGTGGCACGCGACTTCGCAGTGCCCGTGGCAATCGCCGCCGTGCTGGCCCTCACCGGCGTCAACCTGCTGGGGATCACCCGCACCGCCCTGCTCACCCGCATCCTCCTGTGCATGGTCCTCGCCACCCTGGTCTTCGTGGCCCTTGCCGCGGCGCTTGGCCCGCACCCGGCAGCAGCGGAACCGGCGGGGCCTGCCAACGGCGCAATGGGCGTCCTCCCGGCCGCGGGACTGATGTTCTTCGCCTTCGCCGGGTACGCCAGGATTGCCACCCTTGGCGAAGAGGTCAAGGACCCCGCCCGTTCCATCCCCCGTGCCATCCTCGCCGCCCTGGCGGCGGCTTTCGCCATTTACCTGGCGCTGGCGCTGCTCCTGCTGAACCATCTTGGCGGAGGACTGGCCACTACCGCGACACCTCTGCTGGACGCCGTCCTTCAGTCGCAGCTGGCCGGCGGATCACCGGTGGTGCAGGCAGGAGCTGCCGCCGCCTGCCTGGGCGCGCTGCTCGCACTCATCACGGGAGTGGGCCGGACCACGCTGGCCATGGCGCGGGAACGCGACCTGCCGGGGCTCCTCGCCAGGGTGGGCGGGAGGCACACGGTTCCGTTCGCCGCTGAACTGGGCGTGGCCGCCGTCGTCATCCTGCTGCTGCTGACAACCGACGTGATGACGGTGGTGGGTTTCTCAAGTTTTGGCGTGCTCGTCTACTACGCCGTGGCCAACGCGTCCGCGTTCACCCTCGCGGTCCGCCCCGCCTACGCTCCCCGCTGGCTGAACGCCGCCGGGTTTGTTGGCTGCGTGGTCTTGGCCTTTACTCTGCCGCCGGCGCCGGTGCTGACCATGGCCGCGGTCCTTGCCGCCGGTGTTGCGGGGCGCTGGCTGGTGCTGCGTCTCAGGCGGCACCAGCCAGCCGGCTAGACCGCGGCCGCAGCCTGCTCGGTGGTCGCCACCTGCACCGTGAGGTCTTCCACGGGCGGCATCCAGGTCTCCGGAGCAGCCAGCACCTGCTCACCGGTGCGGATGTCCTTGACCTGGTGCGTCCCGTCGTCGTCCGTGAACCAGACAAACGGAATGCCCCGCCGGTCCGCGAACTTGATCTGCTTGCCGAACTTGTCCGCCTTCGCAGCCACTTCCGTGGGAATGCCCCTGCTGCGCAGCAGTGCCGCCACGTCCTGGGCTGCGCCCCAGCTGTCGTCGTGGGTCAGGGCCACCAGCACGGCAGTGGGAACCGACCGGGATGCCCTGGCCAGGTCCTGGCTGAGGATCCGGGACACCAGGCGGGTGACGCCGATGGAGAGCCCGACGCCGGGGAACTTCCGGTTGCCCTTCGATGCCAGGGCGTCATACCGGCCGCCGGAGCAAATCGAACCCAGCTGTTCGTGGCCCACCAGCACCGTCTCCACCACCGTGCCGGTGTAGTAGTCCAGGCCGCGGGCGATGCTGAGGTCGGCCAGGACCTTGCCTGGGGCGCGCTGGACCGCAGCGTCGATGACCTGCTCGAGCTCGTCGAGGCCTTCATCGAGTAGGTCGTCGCTGACCCCCAGCGCCCGGACCTGCGCGACGAACGAGGTGTCCTCGGTGCGGATGGCCGCCAGCTGGAGTGCCTTCTGCGCCTGCACGTCGGTTGCGCCGAGCTCGGACTTGAGCAGCTCCGCCACCTTCTCGGGGCCGATCTTTTCGAGTTTGTCGATGCTGCGCAGCACCCCGGCGGTATCTTCGAGTCCGATGCCGCGGTAGAAGCCTTCGGCGAGTTTCCGGTTGTTGACCCGGAGGCGGAAGTCCGGAATGGGCAGCGCGCTGAGCGCTTCGGCGATCACCAGGGCGATCTCCACGTCGTAACGGAACGGCAGCTCACCGTCTCCCACCACGTCGATGTCCGCCTGGGTGAATTCGCGCGCCCGGCCTTCCTGGGGCCGCTCGCCCCGCCAGACCTTCTGGATCTGGTAGCGGCGGAACGGGAAGGCAAGGTAGCCCGCGTTCTCCACCACGTACCGGGCGAACGGGACGGTGAGGTCAAAGTGCAGGGCGAGGGCGTGCGGATCGGCTTTGCCGCCTTTGACGGGGTTGTCGCTGTCGTCCTCCTGGAGGCGGCTGAGCCCGTACACTTCCTTGTCGATTTCGCCTTTGCGCAGCAGCTGGCCCACTGTCTCCACGGCGCGGGTTTCGATCGAGGCGAACCCGTGCAGTTCAAAGACCCGGCGCAGGGTATCCAGCACATGCAGCTCCACCAGCCGCTCCTCGGGAAGCCACTCGGGGAATCCGGACAGGGAGGCGGTGCGTGCCATGGGAAAGGTTCTCCTTTGGGTGGAAAGGTGCGCCGGAGCTGCCGCGGCTGCCGTTGGAGGCGCCTTTGGGCTGCAGCCCGGCCAGTCATGCATAAACTATGTGCGGCAGCCAGTTTATGCGTCATCCGTGTGCATCTCTAATGCGGCGGACCGGCGGACCCCGGCGGCCGATGACCTGCGCCTGGCTGCCTGCCCGGGCCATGCGCAGCCCGACGAGTAGGAGGACCCTTGGCGGCCAGTTCACGCAGTGCCCGCGAAACAAAACGGCGCATCCAGCAAATGGAGGCCAAGCGCGAGCTGCGGCGTGAGCAGGAGAAACGGCGCAAGCGCGACAACCTCGTGGCCGCCGGCGCCGGAACCGCCGCCGTGCTGCTCGCCGTCGTCCTTCAACTCACCGCCTTCGCAGGGAACCCCACCGAGGCCGAATACGCTGCCGCGCAGGCAGGCCTGACCGATCCATCCGCCTCGGCAAGCCCTTCCGCCACTCCCTCCGCCCAGGCCACCAACGGAGCCAACATCCCGGCCGCCGACACCGCGGCCGGGAAGACCTTCACTGGTGAGCTGCTCCTGAACGGCAGCCCGCTCGGTGTGGAACTCGACGGCACCAAGGCCCCGCAGGCGGCCGCCGTCTTCAAATCCCTCAGCGACGAAGGCTATTTCAATGGCAAGACCTGCCACCGGCTGACCACCGCCGAAACGTTCGCCGTGCTGCAGTGCGGTTCCCCCGGCGGCGACGGCCAAGGCGACCCCAACTACACCTGGGGGCCCCTGGAGAACACCCCGGCCGACAACACCTACCCCGCCGGGACCATTGCCGTGGCCCGCACCGGAAATAACGCCTACGGAAACGGAACGCAGTTCTTCGTGGTCTACAAGGACACCGTCATCAACCCCGACACCGCGGGCGGCTACACCGTGGTGGGCAAGGTGACCTCAGGGCTGGATGTGGTGTCCAATATTGCCGCCGCCGGCATCACCCCAGGCAGCAGCGACACGGACGGCGCACCAAAACAACCAGTCACGATAGACTCGTTTTCTCTGAAGTAGGAAGCCGGGGCCGCTTGCGGCCACGGTGCAGAACCTGAGCAGTTCCCTCCAAGCGAAAGACTTTTAGCGGTGACAGACAGTCAGCAATCCGACGAAACAGCAACAGACCTGACCGAAACGGCGGCGCCAGCCGCTGAAGGTGCAGGAACCGATGCCGCAGGCGCACAGGAACCTGCAGCCCCCGAAGAGGCCGCCACTGCGGAAACGCCGGCCCCGGAACCCGCTGCTGCCCCTGCGCCCGCTCCTGCTCCCGCACCGGGGCCGCGGCCGTCGGCGCCCTCCCCCGCCGCCTTCGCCTCCCGTCCCAAGCCTGCGGCGGCGGCCCCCGTTGCCGCACCCGTTCCCGCCGCGCCCAGCACCTCCGTCGCCGAGGCCGCGAAGTGGGCGCGGGTGGAGGGCGACGGCCACGTCTTCCTGAAGATCGACGACGGCGAGCACCTCGTGGGACAGTACCCCGGGGTCAGCGACGACGAGGCGCTGGCCTACTTCGCGCGGAAATATGACGACGTCCTGGCCCAGATCGTGCTCCTGGAACAGCGGGTCAGCTCCAAGGCGCCGAGCACGGACATGCAGAAGACCGTGACGCACCTGCGCGAACAGCTTGCCGAACGAAACATGGTGGGCGACCTCCGCGCCGCCGAGGCCCGGCTGGACAAGCTGGCCGGCCAGATCACCGAGCTGGAGAAGGCCGAAAAGGCCGAGCACGACGCCGTGCGCGCCTCCGAACTCGCTGCCCGCGAGGCCATCGTGGCCGAGGCCGAACAGATCTCCGGCCAGGACCCCGCCCAGACGCAGTGGAAGACCTCCAGCGCCCGCATGAACGAGCTCTTTGAGAACTGGAAGGCTGCGCAGAAGAGCGGGGTCCGGCTGGGACGCAGCAACGAGGACGCGCTGTGGAAGCGCTTCCGGGCTGCACGCACCGTCTTTGACCGCCACCGCCGCGCCTACTTCTCCCAGCTGGACAGCAACAACTCCGCTGCCAAGGCGGCGAAGGAAAAACTGATCGCCGAAGCCGAAGCACTGTCCTCGTCGACGGACTGGGGATTCGCCGCCGGCGAGTACCGCCGGCTCATGGACCAGTGGAAGGCATCACCGCGGGCCAGCCGCAAGGACGACGACGCCCTCTGGGCCCGGTTCCGCGCCGCCCAGGACGTGTTCTTCACGTCCCGCCAGGCCGCCAACGACGAGATCGACCAGGAATACGCCGCCAACCTGACCGTCAAGGAAGCACTCCTCGCCGAGGCCAACGAGATCATACCGGTCAAGGACCTCGCCGCAGCCAAAAAGGCCCTGCAGTCCATCCGCGACCGCTGGGAAGAGGCCGGCAAGGTGCCGCGGGCCGATATGGGCCGTGTCGAGGCTGGCCTGCGCAAGGTTGAAGACGCGGTCCGCCAGGCCGAGGAAGAGCAGTGGCAGCGGTCCAACCCAGAGCGCAAGGCCCGCACCAACAGTGCGTTGTCTCAACTGGAGTCCGCCATTGCCGGGCTGCAGGAAGACCTCGCCAAGGCCGAGCAGAGCGGCGACCAGCGCAAGATCAAGGCAGCCCGGGAAGCCCTCGAAGCCCGCCAGGCCTGGCTTGACCAGATCCAGCGTTCGGCGAGCGAACTGGCGTAAGCGTCCTGCCCCGTGGTGGGCAGAGCAGGCCCGGTTCCGGTTATCCACATAACCGGAACCGGGCCTGTCTCTGTTAACGAGGCCCGCGGCAGGATGGGGGGATGGCAACACCATCAGCTTCCCCCGCCGCCAGCGCAGGCAGGGGCCCGCATCCTTCCGGTTCCGGAGGTCCGGCGGCAGGACCAGAAACTGCTTTTGCCCCACGCTTTCCCGAGCTGTATGCGCCGGGAAGCCCCTTCGCCGGCCCTGAACTCCAGTCCCTCGCCGCTGACGGCCTGTTGGCCCGCTTCCACCAGCATGGATACATCCTTCCAGGCCTTGGTGCCTCTCCGCAGTTGCGGGCGAGGGCGGCGGCGTGCGTGGTGCCGGCCGCCATCCGGCAGCGGGTTGTTGCCGGACGGATGACCGCGGCGTGGATCTACGGTTGCGCAGCGGAACCTGACCGGCTGGCGCTGCTGGTGGATGCGAAGCGGAGGGTGTCAAGCCTGCGCAGCACGCGCGGCTGCACCCTGCACGAGGTGAGGCTCGGCCCGTTTGATGTGGTCAGCCTCGGCGGCCTGATGGTCTCCAGTCCCCTGCGGACGGCGTTGGATATCGCACTGCATGTGGAACCGGAACGGGCGGTACCGGCCCTTGCGGCGTTGCTGTCCCGGCCGGAGCAGGATGTTCGCCTGCGCCTCCTTGTCCGCGCCATTGAGGCCTCGCCGCGGGTGCCGCACAAGCGGGCCGCCCTGGAGAAGCTCGGCCGGTTAGCTCCGGCGCTTGTTGCCGGTGGTGCGGTAGACGTCGAAGACGCCGTCGATCCGGCGGACGGCGCTGAGGACGTGGCTCAGGTACTTGGGATCGCCCATCTCGAAGGCAAACCGTGAAATCGCCACCCGATCGGTGGAGGTGTGGACGCTGGCCGCCAGGATGTTGACGTGGTTGTCCGAGAGGACACGCGTCACGTCGGACAGCAGCGACTTCCGGTCAAGTGCCTCCACCTGGATTTCCACCAGGAAGACGCTGGACTGCGTCGGTGCCCAGTCCACGTCCACGATCCGGTCCGGCTGGTCCTTTAGGTCCGAGATATTGGTGCAGTCCGTGCGGTGCACCGAGACCCCCGAGCCCCTGGTCACGAAGCCCAGGATCGGATCCGGCGGCACGGGAGTGCAGCAGCGGGCCAGCTTCACCCAGACGTCGCCCACGCCCCGGACCACGACGCCGGAATCGGAGAACCGTGCCTTGGTGACCTGCGTGGGGATACTGACTTCGGCGACGTCATCGTCGGCGCTTTCGTTGGCGCCGAGGCTCTCGATCAGCTTTTCCATCACCGACTGGGCGGACGTGTGCCCGTCTCCAACGCCGGCGTAGAGCCCGGAGATGTCGGCGTACTTGAACTCTTCGGCGACGGCTGCGAGGGCTTCGTGGGTCATCAGGCGCTGCAGGGGCAGGTTCTGCTTTCGCATGGCGCGGGTCAGGAGTTCCTTGCCGCGGTCGATCGCCTCCTCGCGGCGCTCCTTGCTGAACCACTGGCGGATCTTGTTGCGCGCCCGGGCACTCTTGACGAAGTGCTGCCAGTCCTGGCTCGGCCCGGCGCCCTCGGCTTTGGAGGTGAAGATCTCCACCCAGTCGCCATGGTTCAGCTCGCTGTTGAGCGGGACCAGCTTGCCGTTGACGCGTGCGCCGATGGTGCGGTGCCCAACCTCTGTGTGCACGGCATAGGCGAAGTCCACGGGAGTGGACCCTGCAGGGAGCGCCATGACTTCACCCTTGGGGGTGAAGACGAAGACTTCGCGGGCGTTGATCTCAAACCGGAGTGAATCCAGGAACTCGCCGGGATCCGAGGTTTCCTGCTGCCAGTCCACCAGGGAGCGGAGCCAGCCCATGTCACCGTCGCGGGGGCTGCCCGGGCCGACAGCCGTGCGGTTGGGCTGGTCCTTGTACTTCCAGTGCGCCGCCACGCCATATTCGGCACGACGGTGCATTTCGTGGGTCCGGATCTGGATTTCCACGGGCTTTCCGCCGGGGCCGATCACCGTGGTGTGCAGGGACTGGTACATGTTGAACTTCGGCATCGCGATGTAGTCCTTGAACCTGCCGGGCAGCGGGTTCCAGCGCGAATGCATCGTGCCGAGGGCGGCGTAGCAGTCCCGGACGGAGTCCACCAGGACACGCACGCCCATGAGGTCGTTGATGTCGTCGAAGTCCTTGTCGCGGACGATCATCTTTTGGTAGATGGAGTAGTAGTGCTTGGGCCTGCCCGTAATGGTGGCCTTGATGCGCGCGGCCCGCAGGTCCTCCGTGATCTGGTCGCGGATGACGGCCAGGCTCTTTTCCCGTTCCGGGGTCCGGTCCCCCACCATGCGGACGATCTCTTCATACACCTTGGGGTACAGCGCGGCGAAGGACAGGTCCTCGAGTTCCCACTTGATGGTGTTCATGCCGAGCCTGTGGGCCAACGGCGCGAAGATCTCCAGCGTCTCCCGGGCTTTGCGGGCCGAGGACTCGGGGGAGACGAAACGCCAGGTGCGGGCGTTGTGCAGCCGGTCCGCGAGCTTGATCATGAGCACCCGGATGTCCTTGGCCATGGCGACGACCATCTTGCGGACGGTTTCGGACTGGGCCGCCTCACCGAAACTGACCTTGTCCAGCTTGGTCACGCCGTCCACCAGCATGGCGACCTCAGGTCCGAAGTCTCGTTTCAGGTCGGCCAGGGTGTAGGGGGTGTCCTCGACGGTGTCGTGCAGCAGTGCTGCTGCAAGGGTGGTGCCGCTGAGTCCAAGTTCGGCAAGGATGGTGGCCACGGCCACCGGGTGCGTGATGTAGGGGTCGCCGCTCTTGCGCTTCTGCCCGCGATGGCTGCGCTCTGCCACATCGAAGGCGCGCTGGATGAGGTCGAAGTCCTCTTTGGGGTTATTGGCGCGGACCGTGCGGAGCAGTGGTTCAAGGATGGGAGAGTACGTGGCGGTGCCGCGCCCGGTCAGCCTGGCAAGCCGCGACCGGGTGCGTTCCCGACGGCCGGGGAACGTGGGGCGTGTACCCGAGTTGTCGACAGGAACCAGTGAACCGGAGCGCGCAACACCGGCTTGTACACCGGCAGGACTGTTTACACCCTCTGCCGCTGGCGCCGACGCCGAACGTTCTTCCAATGAAGCACCCCTCACCACCGTTTTAATTACTCCAGTCTATTCCCCACGGCTGCGACTTTTATAACCGGCTCAAATGCGACGAGGGGCCGGCCCGCGCAGGATCTGCGTGGGCTGGCCCCTCCCGGAACCATACTGCCGGCGCTGCGGCACCGGCCCGGATCAGGCCTTCGCCGGTGCCGCCGGAACTACGCGTTCCGCCGTAGCCGCGCGGCGCTGCTGCACCCGCCTGGCCTGCTTGACCAGTTCCGGTTCGTTCTGCCGCAGCCAGGCGTACATGGGGGCAGCGACGAAGATCGTCGCCGCGGTGCCGATGAGGATCCCCACGAACAGGGCCAGGGACAGGTCGCGGAGCGTACCGGCGCCCAGCAGGCCGGCGCCGATGAAGAGGATGGCGCCAACGGGAAGGATGGCCACCATCATGGTGTTGATGGAGCGCACCAGCGTCTGGTTAACCGCGAGGTTGACCTCCTCGCCGAAGGTGCGGCGGGTGGAGGCGTCAATCCCGGAGGTGTTTTCCCGGATCTTGTCGAACACCACCACAGTGTCATACAGCGAGTAGCTCAGGACCGTCAGGAAGCCGATGATGGCCGAGGGTGTCACCTCGAAATCGCTGAGGGCATAGACCCCCGCGGTGATGAACATCGTTACCGCCATGCCGGCAATCGCCGACAGGGACATTTTCCAGGTGCGGAAGTACAGGGCCATCAGCAAGGCTGCCAGGAGCACGAACACCACCAGGCCGATCAGTGCCTGCTTAGTCACGTCGGCTCCCCAGGTGGGACCGACGAACGTGGAAGTCACCTCGTTGTCCGTCACGCCATAGGCGCTGGTGAGGCCCTGCTTGATCCGGAGCGTCTCGTCGTCCGTGAGCTTGTCCGTCTGGATCCGCATGGTGTTACCGGCGACGTTCGCCACACGGGGAACGCTGCCTTCGACGACGTCGGTAACGGCATGCTCCCCCACCGTGGGATCGGTGGTCTTGACGTTTGAGACCGTGAACTCGGACCCGCCGCGGAACTCGATGCCGAGGTTGAACCCACCCTTGGCAATGGGCAGGAGGATGGACAGGGCCACCGCCACCGCGGCGATGATGAACCAGATTTTCTTGGCACCCACGAAATCGTAGGAGCGCTTCCCGGTGTAGAGCTCGTTGCCGAAGCTCGCGAAGCCTGACATTACTTGTTCTCCTTCGCAGAGGTTTTCGAAGAGCCTGCGAGCTGTTCCTGTTTCTCCGCCAGCCGCCGTTCGGCGATGGTCATCCGGCGCTCGGCTTCTGCCGCCGCCCCGGTGTTCTTTGCGCGGACGGCCACGGGCCGGTCCTCGGGTGTCCTGACGCGGCCGGCGCCACGGTACAGCGGGACAGCGCCCAGGCGCTCCGGGTCCAGGCCCGAGAACTTGTGGCCTTCGCCGAAGAACCTGGTGCGGGCCAGGAGCTGCAGCGTGGGGTGCGTGAACATGAACACGACGATGAGGTCGGCGATTGCGGTCAGGCCAAGGGTGAAGGCGAAGCCGCGGACGTTGCCAACGGCCACGAAGTACAGGACCAGGGCGGCAAGCAGGTTGACGGCCTTGGACGCCAGGACCGTGCGTTTGGCACGTTTCCAGCCGTTTTCGACGGCGGACACCAGGCCGCGCCCCTCACGGAGTTCGTCACGGATGCGCTCGAAGTACACAATGAACGAGTCGGCTGTCTGGCCGATCGCGACGATGATGCCTGCGACGCCGGCCAGGGACAGCCGGTAGTTTTCCGTCCAGCCGAGGATGGCAATGGCCAGGTACGTCAGGGCGCCGGCCACGACCAGCGACGCGATGGTGACGAAGCCCAGGGCACGGTACTGGAACAGGGAGTAGACAACGACGAGCAGCAGGCCGATCAGGCCGGCCAACAGGCCCATGCGCAGCTGTTCGCCGCCGAGGGTGGCTGAGATCTGCTGCTCGCTTTGGATGTCGAAGCTGATGGGAAGGGCGCCGAACCGCAGCTGGTCCGACAGGGCCTTCGCCGTCTGTTCGGTAAATCCGCCGGTGATCTGCGGACGCCCGTCGGTGATGACGGCCAGGGATCGCGGAGCAGAAATCACCTGGTCGTCCAGCACGATGGCGAACTGCGACTTGGGATCGGTGCCGGACTCGCCGCCGGCAGCCACGTAGAACTGGTTCAGCCGCTCGGTGACCTCTTTGAACTTGGCGGTACCTTCGGCGTCGAACTGGATGTTGACGGCCCAGTCATTGGTCACCGCGCCCTGCGCACCCTGCTGCAGCTGGAAGGAGGACGTGACGATGTTGCTGCCCTTCACCTCCACCGGACCCAGGATGTACTTGATCGCGGGCGTCTTGGCGGTGGCGGGCTCGCAGGTGACCAGCGGCTTGGTGGGGTCTGAACGCTCCGGCTTCTCGGCGTCGGCGCTGTTGCAGTCAAGGGCCTCGAACTGCTTGTAGACGTCCGCGGTGATCCAGTTGGTGTCACTGCTGTTTGCCGGCTCGGCCGTTGGTTTGGGCAGCTGGTCCTCGGGTACCCGGGATTCGGCCGGCACCGCTGCGCCGTCGCCGTTGAGCAGGACGGGGCGGAAGTTCATGTCGGCGGATGCCTGGATCAGGTCACGGGTCTGCGCAGAGGGCGTACCGGGAAGGCTGACCACCACGTTGCGCCCGGACTGGGTGCTGATTTCGGCTTCGGCGACGCCGGAGCCGTCCACGCGCTGGCGGATGATCGCCACTGCCTGGTTGAGCTGTTCCTCGTTGATGTTCGACCCGCCCTCGACCTTCGGGGCCAGGATCATCTGGGTTCCGCCCTCAAGGTCCAGTGCCAGTTTGGGTGCCCAGCTGGCCTGTCCGGCAACAGTGCCCCCGGCCAGGACAGCCGTCAGCGCTGCCAGTAGTACACCAAGCCAGACCAGGACGCGCAGCCCTGGTTTCTTGCGGCCAGTTCGTGCCATTGTCGATCTTTCTCTTAGTCGCGGAGAAACCGCCGGTGCGGGTTTCAGCCCGCGCCGGCGGTTTTCCACAGCGGTAGAGGGTAAAAGGGGGCAGCGGGCCTAGCTGTCCTTTTTGCCCTCGTCGTTGAGGCGCTTCAGGGTTTCCTCAGGAGTCTCGATGCCGGTGGCAGTGCTTCCGCTCTCCGGAGCGGTGAGCGAGGAGGCGTCATCAGGCGCGGCCGCCGCAGGCTCTGCCGCGGGCTCGACGATCTTGGTGACGGCCTGGCGGTGGACGGTAGCGGTGTTGCCGGGGGAAAGCTCAAGGGTGACCTTGTTCTCGGCTTCGTCGATGTCCACGATCCGTCCGAACAGGCCAAAGCTGGTCATGACCTCCACGCCGGGACCGAACTTCGACTGGAGCTCAGCCTGCTGCTGCTGCGTCTTCTTGTTGCGGCGGAACATCATGAACATGAACACGCCCAGCATGACGAACAGGAGAATTGACATTAGATCCAAGGGGAATTCCATTCCTTTACGTGCCTGGCTGATTTTTCCGGCGGCGCCGGCTTCGTTTCGGCCGGGGCGGGACAGGCACGCAGGCAGGAGCCTGCCTTCCCCAGCAGCGGAGGCGGCAGGGCCACCCGCGAAACAAAGACCCGAACGTGCCGAGCGTCATACCAGTCTAAAGGGAAAAGCTGAAGGGAGGCTGCTATTGGCTTCGCGGGGCCTGGCCCGCTCCCTCAGCGGCCTCTTCCCCGGGGTCGAAAAGGTCCAGCTGCTCCTGCGCGAAGACTCCGGCAGGGATCGCGTAGCCCAGGTGCGTCCAGGCGGGCGCCATGGCAATGCGGCCCCGCGGGGTGCGGCCCAGCAGCCCCTCCCGGACCAGGAACGGCTCGGCCACCGTTTCCACCGTTTCGGTCTCTTCACCGACGGCGATCGCCAGGGTGGACAGGCCCACCGGGCCGCCGCCGAACTTGGTGATCAGGGCGTCCAGGACCGCCCGGTCCAGGCGGTCCAGGCCCTTCTTGTCCACCTCATACATGTCCAGCGCGGCCGACGCGCACCGGGCATCGATCTGCTCCACTCCGTGCACCAGCGCCCAGTCCCGCACGCGGCGCAGCAGGCGGTTGGCGATGCGGGGCGTGCCACGGGACCGCCCGGCGATCTCGGCGAACCCGGCCGAATTCACCTTCAGGTCCAGCAGGCCGGCCGATCGCCGCAGGACCAGTTCGAGTTCCGCCACGGAGTAGAACTCCAGGTGCCCGGTGAAGCCGAACCGGTCGCGCAGCGGGCCGGGAAGCAGGCCGGCCCGCGTGGTGGCGCCCACCAGGGTGAACGGTGGAAGCTCCAGCGGAATGGCGGTGGCCCCCGCGCCCTTGCCCACCACGATGTCCACCCGGAAGTCCTCCATGGCCATGTACAGCATTTCTTCGGCCGGGCGGGACATGCGGTGGATTTCGTCGAGGAACAGGACTTCGCCCTCGGACAGGGAGGAGAGGATGGCAGCGAGGTCGCCGGCGTGCTGGATGGCGGGTCCGCTGCTGAGCCGCAACGGTGCGTTCATTTCCGCGGCCACGATCATGGCCAGCGTGGTTTTGCCCAGGCCCGGCGGACCGGAAAACAGCACATGGTCGGCGGTCCGCCCACGCATTTTCGACGCCTGCAGGACCAGCGACAGCTGTTTGCGCACCCGGTGCTGTCCGACAAAGTCGTCCAGGTTCTTGGGGCGGAGGGCGGCCTCGATGGCGCGCTCCTCCGGCTCCTCCCCCGCGGCCACCAATGACGGTTCAGCCACGGCTGCCTACGCGGTTGCCTGCACGGGCACCGTCCTGGCCGAGCCACCGGAGGGTGGTCCGCAGGATCTCGGGAACGTTGCCGCGGAAGGACACCTCTGGTTCATCCGCCAGCGCCTTGTCGATGCTGGACGATGCGTCCTTCTCCGACCAGCCCAGGCTCGTCATGGCGGCCACCACCTGGGGCTTCCAGGCCGCCTCCGCGGAAGTGGCGGCGGCCGCCGCGGCAGCCGTGCCATGCGGAACGAGCTTTCCTGCCAGTTCCAGGACGATCCGGCCGGCCACCTTGGGGCCGATTCCGGGGACCTTGGTGAAAGTCTTGCTGTCGCCGGTGTGGGCCGCCACGCGGATCGCTTCGGGATCGTGGACGGCCAGCACGGCAAGCGCCAGGCGCGGCCCGACCCCGCTCACACTCAGCAGGACCTCGAAAACCTCGCGCTCGTCGTCGTCCGCAAAACCGAACAGCGTCAGCGAGTCCTCCCGGACGATCAGGGAGGTGAAGACCTTGCCCTCTTCGCCGACCCGCAGCCGGCTGAGGGTCTGCGGGGTGGCATAGACACTCATGCCCGCGCCGTTCAGGTCGATAACGGCCGTGGACAGGCCAACGTGGGCTACGGTTCCGCGAAGGAAACTGATCAAGGCCGGGCTCCCGATGTACCGCCGGCCCCATGTAAGGGCCGGCTATCCGAACATATCTACGAATACCCTAGCAACCGGCAGGGACATTCAGCGTGCGCGGCGCGCCTTGGCCTCCGCCTCGGCCCACGCGCGCTGGGCGGGCGTCAGGGACGAACTGCCCGGCCCGGTGGTGGCCACGGCCGCTCCGCTTCCCGCACGCCAGGCATGCGTGATGGCCAGGGCCAGCGCGTCCGCCGCGTCGGCGGGCCGGGGCGGCGCATCCAGGCGGAGGATCTTGGTGACCAGCTTGGTCACCGCGTCCTTGTTGGACGTACCGCTTCCGGTGACCGCCGCCTTAACCTCCGACGGCGTGTGAAGCGCAACAGGGATTCCGCGGCGGGCCGCCGCAGCGATCACCACGCCGGACGCCTGGGCCACGCCCATCACGGTGCTGACATTGAGCTGCGAGAAAACGCGTTCGACGGCGAGCACCTCGGGCTCGAAGCGGTCCAGCCATTCGTCGATGGCCGTGGCGATGACCAGCAGCCGCCGGTCCAGGGTTTCGTCCGGCGACGTACCCACGACGCCGACGGCCACCATGGTGGCCCGGCGGTTCCGTTCAACGTCCACCACGCCAATACCGCACCGGGTCAGGCCGGGGTCAACCCCCAGGACACGGAGCGTCACTGGTTTCCCGCTCCGGCCCGAGCCCGGGGCGAGGGCCCGAAGGCCGCGTCAGCAGGCAAGGCCGGACGTCACTCGGATTCCAGGGCTGCCTGGACCTCGTCGCTGAAGTCGGCGTTGCTGTAGACGTTCTGGACGTCGTCGAGTTCTTCCAGCGCATCGGCGAGCTTCATGAACTTACGGGCACCGTCGACGTCCAACTCCACCTGCATGGACGGCACGAACTCCACCTCGTCGGTGTCGTATTCGATGCCGGCTTCCTTGAGCGCTTCCCGGATGGCCGGCAGGTCACCCGGCTCCGAGTGGATCTCGAAGGTGTCGCCGTTGTCCTTGACTTCCTCGGCGCCCGCGTCCAGGACAGCCATCAGGACATCGTCCTCGCCCAGGCCGTTCTTGGGCAGGTTCACTACGCCCTTGCGGGTGAAGAGGTAGCTGACGGAGCCCGGATCTGCGATGGTGCCACCGTTGCGGGAGATCGCCAGGCGCACTTCCGATGCTGCCCTGTTCTTGTTGTCCGTGAGGCACTCGATCAGCAGGGCAGAGCCCTGGGGGCCGCGGGCCTCGTACATGATCTCGGTGTAGTCGATCACTTCACCGGTGAGGCCGGCGCCGCGCTTGATGGCACGGTCGATGTTGTCGTTGGGGACCGAGGTCTTCTTGGCCTTGGTCACCGCCAGTTCCAGGCCGGGGTTGCCTGCGAGGTCCGGTCCGCCCATCCGGGCCGCAACTTCGATGTTCTTGATCAGCTTGGCGAACGACTTTGCACGCCTGGCGTCGATGACGGCTTTCTTGTGCTTGGTCGTCGCCCATTTGGAGTGGCCTGACATGCTTTACGCTTCTCCTCTGATCATGCGGATAAAAAGTTCGTGTACGCGTTTCTCGCCGGTCACTTCCGGATGGAAGGAGGTGGCCAGCAGCTGGCCCGAACGCACTGCGACAATTCTAGCCGCCCCAGGCAGCGGGACAGCGTGGGACGCGTGTTCGGGATCAGCCGGCTCCACCTGCGCGAGGACCTCCACGCCGGGTCCCACCCGCTCAACCCACGGGCCACGGATGAAGACGGCGTGGACCGGGGCGACGCCCGACTCCGTGGCGCTGAACTCAAGCCCCTTGAAATCCAGGTCCGTTTCGAAGGACTCCCGCTGGCGTCCAAAGGCGTTGCGGCGCACGGTGATGTCGAGGCCTCCAAAAGTCTCCTGCGGCGCGCCGGACAGGTCGGTGGCTGGATCGGCAATGTCCGATGCCAGCAGGATCATTCCGGCGCAGGAACCGTAAACCGGCAGGCCCTCGTGGATGCGCTTGCGCAGTGGATCGGCGAGGTCGAAGGCGCGGGCCAGCTTGTCGATGGCCGTGGATTCACCGCCGGGAATGATGAGCCCGTCCAGTCCGTCCAGCTCCGCGGGCCGCCGCACTCCCACGGCTTCGGCGCCCGTAGCCTCCACGGCCCGGAGGTGTTCGCGGAAATCGCCCTGGAGTGCCAGGACGCCGATCCGCAGGCCTGAGCCCGGGCGTGCAGGAGCAGCTGAAGGGGAGTTTGTCATCCATCCAGCATACGTGCGGTATCGCCGGCCCGGTTCCGCCTGCCGCTGCCCGGCAGGGGTTGCATGCCGTTGCTGGGATATATTCAAAACATGGTCTTCTTCAGTGTTCCGCTCGGCAAGCTGGTCCGCCGCGTCTCCCGGCTCCGGGGCGGCGGATCCGCCCTGCCCGGGCTGGTGGTTGAAAAGATCGACCCCGGCTTCATGCGGCGCACCCTCAGCACGCTCCCCCACGGTGTGGCCGTCGTGAGCGGCACGAACGGCAAGACCACCACGACGAAAATGGTGGTGGAGCTGCTGGAAAGCCAAGGCCTGAAAGTCTTCACCAACCGCACCGGCAGCAACTTCACCAGGGGTGTGGCCGCATCCCTCCTCGGTGAGGTGGACTGGCGCGGAAAACTTGATGCGGACGTCGCGGTCCTGGAACTCGATGAAGCCCACGCCGTGCACTTCGTGAACAGTGTCCCGCCCCGGTATTGCCTGCTCCTGAACGTGCTGCGGGACCAGCTGGACCGGTTTGGCGAGATCGACAAGACGGCCCAGCTGCTGCAGCACATCGCCGCAAAGACCACTGGAACCGTGGTCCTGAACCGCGAGGACCCGCGCGTGGCCAGGATCGCCGACACCCTCACAGGCCAGGAGGTCAAGTACTTCGGCCTTGACGAGTCGTTGCTGGGGACCTTCCCCAACGACGACGACATGCGTGCCGCCCCCGGCAGCCCCGCCCCGGCGAACCTGCCGGAAAAGCCGCGGGCCGACGTCGTGCTCCGCAAGGTGGGCGCGGACAGCGCCGAGTTTGAGTACGACGGCGGCACGGTCACCACTGCGATGAAGCTGCGCGGCGTGTACAACATCTTCAACGCCGCGGCCGCGCTGGCACTGGCGCGGAGCATCTGCGGCGCGGGCGCCGCCACCGCCAACCATGAGACCCTGCTCCAAGCCCTGTCGCAGGTGGCTCCGGCGTTCGGGCGCGGTGAGAGCCTCACTGTGGAGGGCCAGCCCCTGGACCTGGTGCTGGTGAAGAACCCCAGCGGCTTCCGCCTGGGCCTGAAGTCCTTTCCCGCCGCCGGCTACGCCACCATGATTGCCATCAACGACAACTACGCCGACGGGCGGGACATGTCCTGGCTCTGGGACGTGGAATTCGATTCCCTGCGTGACGGCGGCGTTGACCTGCTGACCGGCTCACGGGCTTATGACATGGCGCTGCGGCTGCAGTACGACGATGTCCGGGTCGGTGCCGTGGAGCCGGAGATCGCACAGGCCTTGGCGGCCTTCATCCGCGAGGGCCAGGGCAAGCCGAAGCGGATCTTCTGCACCTACACGGCGATGCTGGCCATCCGCCGCGAACTGTCCAAGATCACCACCGTGGAGGTTGTCTCGTGAACCCGGCCGGAGCCGCAGCCGCTGACCAGTCCAAGGGCACCCTCCGTGTGGTGCAGCTGTATCCGCGCGACATGAACATCTACGGCGACTGGGGCAATGCCCTTGTCCTGCAGCGCCGGATCGCCTGGCACGGCTACACGCCGGAACTGCTCGAATACAACGTGGGCGATCCGTTCCCGGACAACGTGGACGTCATTGTCGGCGGCGGCGGCCAGGACAGCGGGCAACTGGTCATCCAGGACGACCTGCAGGCACGGGCCGGCGCCCTGAAGGAACTGGCCGAGAACGGCACACCAATGCTGCTCATCTGCGGGCTGTACCAGCTCTTCGGCCGTTTCTTCAAGACCCGCACGGGCGCAGTCATCCCCGGGATCGGGGTTCTGGACGTGGAAACCCATGGCGGCGACGAACGCCTGATCGGCAACGTCAAGGTGGCCACCTCCGAGTTCGGCGAAGTCCTTGGCTACGAGAACCACAGCGGGCAGACCACCCTGGGCAGCGGCGTACGACCGCTGGGCACCACGGCCAAGGGGACCGGCAACAACAGCAACGACGGCCACGAGGGTGCCCGCTACCGAAACATCGTGGCCAGCTACCTGCACGGCTCGCTGCTGCCCAAGAACCCGGCCATTGCAGACTTCCTCATCCGGACCGCGGCCGAGCGCAAGTTCGGCAGCTTCACCCCCGGCAACCCTGACGACTCCTTCGCCGTCCTGGCCCGGGAGCACGCCGCCCGGCGCCCCCGCTAAAGAGCGGCTTCACGCGCACCTCCGGTCAAGGAACTGCCCGCAGGCTAAACGTTTAGCGCCACTGGAAGTATTCGCGGTGGATATTGGCGCGGCGAACGCCGGCGGCCCGGAAGTCCTTCCGGAACTGCCGCAGCATGGCATCGGGGCCGCCCATGAACACCGACAGCCGCCGCGGATCCGTGCCCACCTCGGACAGTATCCGCTCCGGTGTCAGCCGGCCGTCGACCTCCGTGTCGACCAGATGGACCTTCAGCCGGGGCTGCGTCGCGGCGACGGCGGCGATCTCTTCGGCAAAAGGCGAAGGTCCCGCGGAGGAGACGAAGAAGTCGACGTTGTCTTGGATTTCCCCGTCCAGCGACCGCAGCCAGCTGAGGAACGGCGTGATGCCGACACCGGCCGCGATCCAGACCTGGTCTGCCGTGCCGCCATGCCGGTCAAACCGCCCATAGGGTCCGCCGACGACGGCGGGCATTCCGGTCTGGACGACGTCGGGAAGCTTGGTGGTGTGGTCACCCAGCGCCTTGACCGTGATCCCGATGGTGTCGCCGTGGGCGGCGCCCGACATGGAGAAGGGGTGCCGCTGCCAGCCGTCCGCCGTCTCAAGGTAGATCATGGCGAATTGGCCCGGCTTGAATTTCAGTGGTTTGCCTAGGGGCCGGAGCGTAACCTCGACAAGGTCCGCCGCCAATGGACGCACTCCTGCCACCTGGTAGTCATGGTGGGGCAGGAAATGCCGCGCGAGGAGTTCGCGGTAGGCATAGAAGGCCAGGCCGGTACCGCCGATCGCGACGTAGCTCCAGCGCAGCCCGGGCACTGCGGCGAAGGAACTGGCATCCAGCAGGCCGTGCACGAACCCGGCCCCAACGAAGAGGCCGGTCAGCCGGTGGAAGCCGCGCCACCGCTCATAGCCGCCCAGCAGCCGTGCCGCCAACTTCACAGGACGGGCCTGAAGTGCGGCAAGCACCAGGCGGCGGACGGGCGCGGGAAGCATGGTCCGCCAGCGCGGCAGGATGGCCCACACCACTAAAGCGGCCAGGCCGCTCGCCGCGATCACGGCGAGCGTCTTTCCGGCGCTCGTCGCCGCCGGGTTGGCCGCAAGTTCGATATGCGGCAGCAGCAGCAGGGTGGCCGTGATTGCGGCCCGCCGGTGCCAGATGGCCGCGTGGTCGATGCCGCCGAACAGTGGTTCCACATGGGGGAGGGTGCTGATCAGGACCAGGGCGATCGAGAATAGCAGGACCGATTCACCGCCGAAGAGCTGCCCCACGTGCCCCAGGAGCGGCTCCCCTGCCGGGCGCTCCACGAACCAGAACACGCCGTACAGGGCAAAGAGGAACGCGATGGCGCCCGGCCCCATCCACCGGACGGGCACGCCCAGCAGAGCTGTCCTTGGCCGGGTGCCGGTCCTGGAAGTGTCCATGGTTCAAGGCTCCTTCGTGATCAGGAGTTCGTGGGCGCCGGCTGCGGCGGCCCCCATGGACTCCACAACGCCGGCGGTGCGCTGGCGGGTTGCAGCGTCTGCTTCGGCGCCGGCACAGGGCCCCTGCGGGGCGTCCGAGGCGACCGAACACCACCTGTAGGGGTCGCGGACGATGACCGAGGGCGCCCAGGCCAGGTCGCTCGCGGTCCACTTGCCTCCGGCGTCCTGGCTGAACTGGATGCGGACCAGCAGGCCTTCGTTGTTGACGACGTACCAGGGCGACAGTTCGGTGACGCCGTTGCCCAGGCCGTACACGATCCAGGCGTCCTTGTACTTCTCGATGGGCTGCACGGAATGGGTGTGGTGGCCATAGACCAGGTTGAACTGGCCGCTGTCCACCAGGGCGTGGGCCACGTCCTGCTGCTGGCCGTTGGGGGCACTGGAATATTCGTCTCCTGCGTGCATGACCCCCAGGACGATGTCCGCCCCCAGGCTCCGTGCCTTTGCGGCTTTGGCGATCATGGCAGCGGGGTCCAGCATGTCCACCTGCCAGGGGTGGTCCGGGGTCAGGCCGTTGAGTCCATAGGTTCCTTCAATGACGGCGACCTTTGCGGCCGGTGTCTGCAGGAGGAGGACGGACTGGGATTCGCTTTCCGTGCGGTAGGAGCCGGTGTGTTTCAGTCCGACGGCGTCCATCCGGTCCAGGGTGCGCAGCAAGCCGTCCGTGCCGCGGTCGATGGTGTGGTTGCTGGCGGTTGTGCACGCCTGGTAGCCCACCTCCTTGGCGGCCGTGATGATCTGGGGCGGCACGTTGAAGGATGGGTAGGCGGAGAAGGGGCCGTCCGGTCCCGCCACGGGCGTTTCCTGGTGGCAGATGGCCAGATCGCTGGCGTTGAGGTAACGGCGCTGCCCTTCGAGGAGGGGAAGGAAGTCAAGGCCGGGCTTTCCCGCGGCGGCTGCATCCTGCTGGGCCTGCTGCCACAGCTGGGCATGGACCAGCAGGTCTCCGGTGACCAGGACGGTGGTGCACCGGAGGGTGGGACAGGCCTGCCCTTTCCCCGGGGCCGGGGTGGGAGTGGGCGTGGGGGAAGGCGAGGGCGCTGGGGACCCGGTGGCGCCCGCCGCAGTGGCATCGTGTACTGCGTTTGTGCTGGAGCCCGGCCGCGACGGTATTGCCCCTTGTTCCGCAACGAGGCCGCAGCCTGCCAACGTGGTGCCGGAAGCCAGGACCGCGGCACACGCCAGGCCCAGGACTGCCGCCCGGCCGCGCATGAAAAGCCTGCCCGAAATGGTCCCCATAGCGGCAATTGTAGGGATGCTGCCTGGACGCTGGTGATATTTCGGCAATTGAGAAGCGTGGCCCGCCGTGAAAGATTTACCCCATGACGAACCCCCTCCTTGCCGCCAGTCCGCTGCCCTATGGTCTTCCACCGTTCCGTGACCTCGAACCCGGTGACTACCGCGAAGCCATAAAAGCCGGGCTGTCCGGGCACCTGGAAGAGATCCGGACCATCACGGACAACCCGGAGCCGGCCACCTTCGAGAACACGGCCTTGGCAATGGAACGTTCAGGACAGCTTTTGAACCGGGCCGCAGCGGCTTTCTTCACCCTGGTCTCCGCGGACGCATCGCAGGACATCCGGGACCTCGAAACGGAACTGTCGCCGCTCTTCCCGGCGCACCAGGACGAGATGTACCTGAACCGCGCCCTGTACGAGCGATTCTCGGCCATTGACACCACCGGCTGCGGTCCGGAGTCCGTCCGGCTGGTGGAGGAGTATCTCAAGGAGTTCCACCAGTCCGGCATCCAGCTCGACGCTGCAGGCCAGGAGCGGCTGCGTGCCGTCAATGCGGAGCTGGCCCGCCTCGGTACCGAGTTCGGCCAGCGGGTCAAGGAGGGCATGAAATCCGCGGCACTGCTGCTGGAGGATGCGGCCGACCTGGCGGGACTGCCGGCCGACGACGTCGCCGGTGCGGCGGAGGCCGCCCGAGCCGCCGGGCACGATGGCAAATACCTGCTTACCCTGATCCAGCCCGGCAACCAGCCTGCCTTGGCGTCGCTCGAAAACCGGGATATCCGCCGTCGCCTGTTCGAAGCCTCCGTGGGCCGGGGCAGCGATGGCGGCAGCCTGGATGTGCTGGACCTGGCCAAGTCCATGGCCGGGCTGCGGGCTGAGAAGGCCGCACTGCTGGGATTCCCGAATTACGCCGGCCTCGTGGTGGACCGCCAGACAGCCCCGGACTTTGAAGCGGTCCAGGCCATGCTGAACCGGCTGGCGCCGGCAGCGATGCGCAATGCGGACGCCGAAGCTGCCGCACTGGCAGGAGCAGCCGGCCACCGCCTGGAGCCCTGGGACTGGGCCTACTACTCGGCGAAGGTGCGCCGGGAGAAGTACGACGTCGACGAACAGGCCCTGCGCCCCTACTTCGAGCTGGACCGGGTGATCACTGACGGAGTCTTCTTTGCAGCCAGCTCCCTGTACGGCATCACGTTCCACGAACGGCCCGACCTGCAGGCATACCATCCCGACGTGCGGATCTGGGAGGTCCGTGACGGGGACGGGACCGGGCTGGGACTCTTCCTCGGCGACTACTTCGCACGTGAATCGAAGCGGGGCGGTGCCTGGATGAACTCACTGGTCGACCAGTCGGAGCTGCTGGACACCCGGCCCGTCGTGATTAATACGCTCAACATCTCCAAACCGGCCCCCGGTGAACCGGCCCTCCTCACCCTGGACGAGCTGCGGACGTTGTTCCACGAGTTCGGGCATGCACTGCACGGGCTGTTTTCCAGCGTGACCTATCCACGGTTCTCAGGAACGGCGGTACCCCGGGACTTCGTCGAGTACCCGTCACAGGTGAACGAAATGTGGATCATGTGGCCGGAAGTGCTCGCCAACTACGCGCGCCACCACGTCACCGGGGAGCCGTTGCCCCGGGACATCATCGACCGGCTTGAGGAGTCACGGCTCTGGGGCGAAGGCTTCGCCACGACCGAATACCTGGGCGCAGCCCTGCTGGACCTTGCGTGGCACACGCTGGAGCCGGGGGACGTACCGGACGATGCGGTGGAGTTCGAGGCGAAGGCCCTGGCCGCCGCTGGAATTGCCCACCCGCTGATCCCGCCCCGCTACCGGACCGGGTACTTCCAGCACATCTTCGCGGGGGCCGGTTACGCTGCCGGCTACTACTCCTATATCTGGAGCGAGGTACTGGACGCCGAAACCGTGGACTGGTTCAAGGAGAACGGCGGCCTCACCAGGACCAACGGGGAACGCTTCCGCCGGGAGCTGCTTGCCAGGGGCAACAGCCGCGACCCTTTGGAATCATTCCGCATCCTGCGAGGCCGGGACGCGGAGCTGGAGCCCCTGCTAAAACGCCGCGGCCTCGACTAACCCCATCGATTGCTCCGTAAACGTCGTTTAGAGTCCCGAAAACGGCATCTACGGAGCAATCGATGGTTCCAACAACTTAAAAACGGACGACGCCGGTCCCCCACCAGAGAAAGGTGAGGAACCGGCGTCGTCAGTTACCAAAGGAGGCGGCAACCCGAGCGACGGACGGCGCGGTCCGGCAGCGTGCGTAAAGGGGCCCCGCGCCCCAGCCAGCCGCGAAAGCTGCTAAAGGAGCGCGGGGATAGCACGCAGAGGATCGCGCCGTCCGACGCCGATAAGGCGGCAAAATGGAGAGAGTTACCAGCCGCGCTCAGCCAGGCGGTGCGGCTGGGGGATCTCGTCGACGTTGATACCCACCATGGCTTCGCCCAGGCCGCGGGAGGCCTTGGCGATGACGTCGGGGTCGTCGTAGAAGGTGGTGGCCTTCACGACGGCGGCAGCGCGCTGGGCGGGGTTGCCGGACTTGAAGATGCCGGAGCCGACGAATACGCCGTCGGCGCCGAGCTGCATCATCATGGCAGCATCGGCCGGGGTGGCGATGCCGCCGGCGGTGAACAGAACCACCGGGAGCTTGCCGGCAGCGGCAACTTCCTTGACCAGTTCGTACGGGGCCTGCAGTTCCTTGGCGGCGACGTAGAGCTCGTCCTCGGGCAGCGCGGAGAGCTTGGCGATCTCGGCGCGGATCTGGCGCATGTGTCCCGTGGCGTTGGAGACGTCGCCGGTGCCGGCCTCGCCCTTGGAACGGATCATCGCCGCGCCCTCGTTGATGCGGCGCAGGGCCTCACCGAGGTTGGTGGCACCGCAGACGAAGGGGACCTTGAAGTTCCACTTGTCGATGTGGTTGATGTAGTCGGCCGGGGTCAGGACCTCGGACTCGTCGATGTAGTCCACGCCCAGGGACTGCAGGACCTGGGCCTCGACGAAGTGGCCGATGCGGGCCTTGGCCATGACCGGGATGGACACGGCGTCGATGATCTGGTCGATCATGTCGGGATCGGACATGCGGGACACGCCGCCTTGGGCGCGGATGTCGGCAGGAACGCGCTCCAGCGCCATGACTGCCACGGCACCGGCGTCTTCGGCGATGCGGGCCTGCTCGACGTTGACGACGTCCATGATGACGCCGCCCTTGAGCATCTCAGCCATGCCACGCTTCACGCGGCTGCTGCCCGTGACGCTGTTCGCGGACGAACCGGCCTCGTTGCTTACATCAGGTGTAGACACAAAAACCCCTATGGGTAGACAGATGATCTTCGCCGGGCATGCGGCGGCAGCTGCCGAAGGTGCACGCACGGGTTGCCGGGTCCCTTGACCGGGCACTTATATACTAGTCCCCCGGCGCCCGGGCGGCTTAATCATGCTTAATCGGCGGGCGAAGGTGCCTGCAGAGACTGCCGCCGTACGGAAACCACGCGCTGCACCACGGTGACAAAGCTGGCCAGGGCCAGCAGCACCAGCGTGACCAGCAGCACTGCCGGAGGCAATCCCAGCCCGGTCAGGCCGGTGACCACCAGCACCGATACCAGGCGTTCGGCCCGTTCGGCGATACCTACGTTGGCGCTGAAGCCCAGGGACTCGGCCTTGGCGCGGGCGTATGAAACCACCATGCCCAGCACAAGGCAGAGCAGGGCCGCGACGGCGATGGTGGTGTTGGTCCCGCCGGTAAAGAACCAGACGGCCAGCCCGGCAAACAGTGCCCCGTCCGCGATCCGGTCCAGGGTGGAGTCCAGGAAGTTGCCCCATGGGCTTTTGACGTCCTGCATCCTGGCCATGATGCCGTCCAGGACGTCGGAGAAAATGAACGCCGTGATGAAGACGGTGCCCCAGAAGAGGTGGCCCAGCGGGTAGAACACGAGGGCGCCCACCGCCACGCCGGCGGTGCCCAGGATAGTGACCGCATCCGGGGAAACGCCCATTCGGAGAAGCCACCGGGCCAGTGGGGTGAACAGCGCGGTGAAGAAGCCGCGGGCATGCCTATTCAGCATCCGACTCCCCGGGCCAGGCGTCGGCCACCTGCTGGCGGACCTCGTCAAGGGTCTGGGTGATGGCCTTGGTCTGGGCGATGATGGGAAAGAAGTTTCCGTCTCCGCCCCACCGCGGAACGATGTGCTGGTGCAGGTGTCCTGCTATCCCGGCACCGCCCACCACGCCCTGGTTCATGCCCAGGTTGAACCCGCCAGGGTTCGACACTTTCCGCAGGACGCGCATTGCGGTCTGGGTAAGGTCGGAAAATTCGGCGGTTTCCTCCCGGGTGAGGTCCGTATAGTCCGGGACATGCCGGTACGGGCAGACCAGCAGGTGGCCGGGGTTGTACGGGAAGAGGTTCAGCACCACGTAGCAGGTTTTCCCGCGGTAGACGATGAGCGCTTCCTCATCGCTGCGGGCGGGACCTAAGCAGAACGGGCAGTCGTCTTCGTTCTTGAATTGGTGCTGTCCGCCCTTGATGTAGGCCATGCGGTGCGGAGTCCACAGGCGCTGGAAGGCGTCCGGGACACCGGCGAGGGCGAAGTCGTCGGTAACGCCGGCATCCCCTGGATATCCTGCGCCTGTGTTCTCCTGCACTGTCTGCTTCCGTTCCGCTAGCTGGTCCGGTTCCGGACGGCCTCGGTGATCCTTTTGACGGCTTCCGCCACCGGCACGCCGTTGTCCTGGCTGCCGTCGCGGAACCGGAAGGAAACGGCGCCCGCCTCGGCATCGTCACCGCCGGCAATCAGCACGAACGGGATCTTGTCCTTGCTGGCGGTGCGAATTTTCTTGGGGAACCGGTCCGAGGAGGTGTCCACCTCGGCACGGATGCCGGCCGCCTTCAGCTGGTCGACGACGTCGAACATGTACTCGTTGAAGGCCTCCGCCACGGGGACGCCCACAACCTGCACCGGAGCCAGCCACGCGGGGAAGGCACCGGCGTAGTGCTCGGTGAGGACCCCCATGAAGCGCTCCACGGACCCGAAGAGTGCACGGTGGATCATGACGGGACGCTGGCGTGAGCCGTCCGCGGCCTGGAACTCCAGCTCGAAGCGCTCAGGCAGGTTGAAGTCCAGCTGAATGGTGGACATCTGCCAGGTGCGGCCGAGCGCATCCTTGGCCTGGACGGAAATCTTGGGTCCGTAGAAGGCGGCTCCGCCCGGGTCCGGCACAAGCTCCAGCCCGGATTCCTGGGCCACCTCGGCCAGTGTCCTGGTGGCTTCCTCCCAGGCCGCGTCCTCACCGACATACTTTTCCGGGTCCTTGGTGGACAGTTCCAGGTAGAAGTCGTTCAGGCCGTAGTCCTTGAGCAGGTCCAGGACGAAGGTGAGGGTCTTGGTGAGCTCATCCTTCATCTGCTCGCGGGTGCAGTAGATGTGGGCGTCGTCCTGTGTCATGCCACGCACGCGGGTGAGCCCGTGCACCACGCCGGACTTCTCGTACCGGTAGACGGAACCGAACTCGAAGAGGCGCAGGGGCAGTTCGCGGTAGGACCGGCCACGGGAACGGAAGATGAGGTTATGCATGGGGCAGTTCATCGGCTTCAGGTAGTAGTCCTGGCCGGGCTTGCGGACGGTGCCGTCCTCGTTGAGTTCGGCGTCCACGTGCATCGCGGGGAACATGCCCTCCTTGTACCAGTCCAGGTGTCCCGAGACCTCGTACAGGTGCCCCTTGGTGATGTGCGGGGTGTAGACGAACTCGTAGCCGGCCTCCACGTGGCGCTGCCGGGAGTAATCCTCCATCTCCTTGCGGATGATGCCGCCCTTGGGGTGGAAGACAGGCAGGCCGGAGCCCAGTTCGTCAGGGAAGGAGAAAAGGTCCAGCTCGGAACCCAGCTTGCGGTGGTCGCGGCGCTCGGCCTCGGCGATGCGCTCCTGGTACGCCTTCAGGGCTTCCTTGGTGGGCCACGCGGTGCCGTAGATGCGCTGCAGCTGCTGGTTCTTCTGGTTGCCCAGCCAGTAGGCCGACGACGAGCGGGTCAGGGCGAAGGCGTTGGAAATGAGCTTGGTGTTGGGCAGGTGCGGGCCGCGGCAGAGGTCGCACCAGACGGTGGTCCCTTCCTTGCGCTCCACGTTGTCGTAGATGGTGATGTCGCCGGCGCCGACCTCGACGTTGACGCCTTCGCCCGCCTCTGCGGCGTCGTTCTTCTTGCCCAGCAGTTCGAGCTTGTAGGGCTCGTTTTTCATGGCCTCGCGGGCCTCGTCCTCGGTGACCACGCGGCGGACGAACTTCTGGTTCTGGTTGATGATCTTCTGCATCATCTTCTCGAGGGTCTTGAGGTCCTCGGGGGTGAAGGGCTCGGCGACGTCAAAGTCGAAGTAGAACCCGTCGGTGATGTAGGGGCCGATGCCGAGCTTGGCGTCGGGACGCAGCTGCTGCACGGCCTGGGCCATGACGTGGGCGGTGGAGTGGCGCAGGACGTTCAGGCCGTCGGGGGATTCGATGGTGACGCCTTCCACCTCGGCACCTTCGGGAAGTTCCTGGTCCAGGTCCTTCAGTTCACCGTTGACTCGGGCTACGACGACGTCGCGGCGCTCAAAGAAGAGTTCCGCACCGGTTGTCCCGGTAGTCACCTTGGTCTCTTCGCCATCGACGACGAGGGTGATCTGCTGGGCATCTGACACGGGTGTCTCCTATTCAAAGTTGAGGCTTCATAGCTTGTGGCATACGGGGACCACAGCCAGCCACCGTCAATGCTATCGGTTCACACAAAGGCCGACCAACGCGGCACACGGGAGGTTCAGCCGTTGAAACCGGTAATGGCCAGAGTCCTGCTGACCCCGTCCAGGGGATGCGGGCCGTCAGGGGCGGGGACGGCGTCCGGGAACGGCAGGGTGTCGGTCCTGCTGAGGTCCCATGCCATGCTCGCACTGAGGCTGATGCCGCGCGGGCCGGTCCTTCGAGTGGTTCCCCGGATCAGCAGGAGGCGGGTTCCGAACAGGAGCGGACCGGCACTTTCCTGGGCCTCGTGGAAGAAGACGGAGTCGACGCACCCTGTGCCGTCGTCGATGCTGATGAACACAACCCTCCTTCCTCCGCGCATCGGAGGTGTCTGAGTGGCCACCCGCACCCCCGCCACCAGAACTTCGGTGCCGTTGCGCAGGCTGAGAAGTTTGTCGGCGGTGGTGACGCCGAGCCTGTCGAGCAGGGGGCGGTGGCTCTCCATCAGGTGGGTGCTGACATCGACTGCCATCAGGTCCAGTTCCGCCCGGACGTTGTCCACCAGGGTGGGTGCCGGCAGCCCTGGCTTGATGTTCCGCAGTTCGACGTCGCCCAGGGGCAGGGACAGCTGGCCCTCCAGGACTGCTACGCCTTTCCGGGTGTTGCTTGAAGACTGCAGCTTTTGCAAGTGCTGCACGAGGTCCGCACGGTTTGCCGGGCCACCGGCATTTCGGTGCAGGGAATCAAAGGCACCCAGCTGAGCCAGGCGCCGAATGCTGGGCTTGCTCAGCCTGGAGCGTTCCCGGAGGTCTGCCAGGGAGTCGTAGGGCTGTCCGGCCACAATCCTCTTCAACTCTGCGGCGGACAGCCCATAAATGCCGTTGAGGCTGAGCCGGATCCCCAGCTTGCCGGTATCCGGACCGGACATCACGCGTTCCACCTGGTATTCGGCTTTGCTGAGGTTGATATCCAGCGGGAGGATGGGGATCTTCAGCCTCCGGGCTTCCGAGACCAGCAGCCGCTTGGGGTACATCCCGGGGTCGTGTTCCCACAGGCCGGCGAGGAAGGCCTCGGGATGGTGGGCCTTAAGCCAGGCCGATTGGTAGGTGGGGACGGCGAATGCGGCACCGTGGGCTTTGCAGAAGCCGAAACTGGCGAAGGACTTCAAGGTCCCCCACACTTTGTCGACGACGTCGGGAGAGTACCCCTTGGCTTTCGCCTCGCGCCGGAAGAATTCCTCTACTTGCGCTTCACCTGTTTCGTTGCTCAATGCCCTGCGGAACTCATCGGCTTTCGCCAGTCCGCATCCGGTCATGATGTCAAAGGTCTTCAGGATCTGTTCATGGAAGACAGTGACGCCGTGGGTTTCCTGCAGCACAGGCTTAAGGTCCGGGTGGGGATACACTTCCGGGGCGAATCCATGCCGGTGCTCAAGGAAGGGACGCACCATGTCCGACTTCATGGGTCCTGGACGGAACAGCGAGATGTCGATGATGAGGTCGTTGAACTCCCTGGGGGCCATCTTGCCGATTAGTTCACGTTGCCCCGGGGATTCTATCTGGAAGCATCCGAGGGTATTCGTGCTCCTGATCAGTTCATAGGTTGCTTCGTCATCGAGGGGGACGGCGTTGAGGTCGATCCTCCCGTCGGCTGCAATGTAGTCCGGGCCGGAACCGTCCGGGCCGGAACCGTCAGGGCCGGGCTGGTGGCCGCCTGCCTCGACCACCTCCTTCTTGCCGGGATGGATCCGGATAATCTCCCGGACGGCGAAGGCCATGGCGCTTTGCATCCGGACACCCAGGACATCGAGCTTGAGCATGCCCATGGGATCCATGTCGTGCTTATCGAACTGGCTCATGGGCAGGCCCAGGCCGCTGGGCTGCACCGGGGTGCGGTCCAGCAGGGTGGCGTCGCCCAGGATCACGCCGCAGGGATGCATGGAGATATGGCGCGGCAGGCGGTCCAGGCGCTCGGTCAGGTCCACCAAAAGATCCAGTTGCTGGTTCCCTTCGGCGTCGCGCTGCTCCACCCGGCCGGCGAACTCCCGCAGCTCGGGCTTTTCCTGCAGTGCTTCACGGAACTTCCGCGCGGAGAAGCGCCACAGCTGTTTGGCGATCTCCCCCACCTCGCCGTCGTCCATGCCCAGGGCCAGCCCGGCGTCGCGTACCGCTCCCCTGGCCCGGTACCCGTTCTGCATGCTCATGAGGGTGACCCGTTCGGAGCCGAAGCGTTCAAAGATCCGGTGGTAGACGTTGTGCCGTTCAGCACTTTCGACGTCGATGTCGATATCGGGCAGTGTTGCCCGGTCATTGGAGAGGAAGCGTTCGAAGATGAGGTCGTGCTGCAGGGGGTTTACATGGCTGATCTCGATGAGGTAATTCACCAGGCTGGAGGCTCCGGATCCCCGGGCCGCTGCGCGGACCCCCATGTCCTGGATCATGCGGGAGACCTCAGCCACTGTAAGGAAGTAGGAGGAGAAGCCCAGGTTCTGGATGATGCCCAGCTCGTGGTCCAACCGGGACAGCATGGCGGTTTCGCCGGCGCCGGTGATTCCCGGGAACCGTTTGCCTATTCCTGCTTGACAGCGCTGGACCAGTTCAATGTGCGGGTCCTGGCTGATGCCGATCACTGAAGCCTCGGGCACCACCGGCTGCTTCCACCCCATGTCCGTAACGGGATCGATCCGGCAGAGATCGGCGAGCGCCTCGGTTTGGGCCATCAGCTGCTTGAGGTCCGCGGCACCATAGCCTGCAGCGGCAATGATTTCCTTGGCCAGGTCCATCATCTGGTTCGCGGTTTTCAGCCACCCCTGGCCGGTTGGTTGCAGGAGGGGCTCCCCTGCCAGTTCCGGCAGGGACTTCAAGGTCCTTGCCGAGTCCAGGACGTCTGCGGTGGGGGCGCCGTCAGCCGCACAGTACCTTACGGCGTTGGTGAGGATGGCCGGTACATGGTGCTCCTCGGCGAGCCGCAGCATGCGGACAGCGTGGGAAGTGCTGAAGGGTGACCCTGGAGCGCTGAGCTGGGAGACGATTTCGGCCACTACGGTCCCGCGTGGCATGGCGTCCAGCCATTGCTTGAACAGGGTCCTGGGCCGCAGGTACCGCCGCCCTCCCATGGCACGGCCGACGTCCGAATCAGGACCCAGCAGGACAGTCAGCACCGGCTTGAGGGTGTGGGGGTCAAGGGTGCGGGATGCCAGTTCGGCGCGGGTGACCGCTGCCGGCACCGCTCCCCCGGCTTTCCCGGAGGTTCTGGCATGGGCGTCGGAAACCAGCCTGCAGAGGGCCCGGTACCCCGCGCCGTTGTTGTGTCCGCGGGCCAGCACCACCACCCTGCCAGCTACCTGTGTGCGGTGATCGCCGTCGTCGTCAAATACTGCCAGGTCCACCCCCACAATGGGGTCGATGCCCGCGGCCATGCAGGCCTTGAGGTGCTTGATGGTGCCGTACAGTCCGTCGCGGTCGGTGCAGGCCAGCGCCGTGGCACCGTCAGCGGCTGCTGCGGCTGCCAACTCCTCGGGCCAGGAGACCCCATAGTGGGCGCTGAAAGCAGTGGAAACGTGAAGATGGGTGAAACTCATGCTGTTCTGGTTCAGGCAGTTCTGGGCCGAAGGCCGTCATGGATCCGCAGCAGCCGCCAGCGGCCACTGCGGATGTGGCGGGTGAGGTCAAGGGTGAGGGGTTCAGCTGAAGTATTGGCGGAAGCAGGCAGCACCTGGACCCGCCAGATTTCGTGGTCAACTACTCCTGGACCACTGCCCAGGGGCGCCCGGCTGTCTTCCACCCACCATTGGCGGCGTTCATACCAGCGCAGGGGATCGGCGCAGACTGCATAGTCCATTCCTGCCCAGGTGAGGGATTCAGGCTGGCCGGTGGAAGAGCACACCACATCCACGGACTCGCTGAACATGCCCATGTGCACCTCCCCGGACTAAATCTTTTCGAACACCCCATTCGAAGATGTGTTCGAATAAAGCCAGTCTACGCCGGGTTGGAGGTTAAACCTAGGCAGGGGTGGACGGACCGTCCGGCAGGGAGCAGGATGATGGCATGGATACCGATGAAGCACTCCTGAAGCAGGCAAGCATCAAAACCCAGGACTCCACCCTCGTGGCCACGTTTGACATCGACGGGACCATTCCCGGCTCCGGCGCTTACGTGGTGGGGTTGATGGGAGCTGCACCGGACTATTCGTCGCAACGGCGACTATGCATCGAGTTCATGAACGGGAAGGCGATCGCCTGCTACTCGTTCAACCGGGACCAGGGAATCGAGGAAGACTACGACCTGTCAGGCGTGACCCATTCCGGTTCCACCATTACAGGCAGTTTCCCGCGGTCAGCCCTGAACGGACTCGGCAAGGGACATGTGCTGTCTGCCTTCAGCGAGGCCGACGGCCGGGAGTTCCAGCATGGAGTCCCGGTGGAGGAAGCGCTGTAGCCTCAGCTGCTTTCTTTGTGGATCCGCATTTCAAGTTCAATGAACGCGGAGATCATGGCCCGGTAGGTCGATTCAACGATGTCCGGGTCGATGTCCTTTTTCTCCGCTGCGGACCGGACATTCTCGATGATCCGCTCCACACGTCCGGGCGCCCGAACTTCGGCGTCGTCGCCTTTGAGGGTCCCGGCAATCCGGATCAGCCGTTCGCGGCGTGCGATGAGGGTGACAATCTGCTCGTCAACCTCGTCCACGGCGATCCGAACGGCAGCGAGCTGTTCCCTGTCGGCCCGGGCATCCCTATCGTTTCCTTGAATTGTCGCCATCATCTGACACTATCGAAGCATGGAGCCCAGAGTCGACTTTATCTCCCTCGGCGTCCGCAGCGTTTCCCGCTCGCGGGCCTTCTATGTGGACGGCCTTGGCTGGCCCGTTCACCGCGAAGTTGCCGATGAAGTCCTGTTCATCCAGGTGAACCACGGCCTGGTGCTGTCGCTGTGGGACGTGCGCCAGATGCGGGCCGAGGCCGGAGTCACCCCGCCGGATGGGATTCCCCCCATCACCCTCAGCCACAACCTCTCCAGCGCCGCAGACGTGGACCGGGTCATGGAAGAAGCCGCGGAAGCCGGCGCCGCCATCATCGCGGAGCCTGTCACCCAGCCCTGGGGAGGCTATACCGGCTACTTTGCCGATCCGGACGGGTTCCGCTGGGAAGTGGCCTACAACCCCAGCTGGACAGTGGACGACGCCGGTACGGTCACCGTGTGATGGCACGGCCCGCCATGGGGAGCGGCTGCCGGAGCAGGCCTCCACTGGAGCAGGGCTTGCGCTAGAACAGGGCTTGCACTAGAACAGGGCCTCCACCGGGCGGATCAGTTCAGGCCCGTTGTTGCGCACGTTGCCCACCTCTTTGCCCACGGAGTCCACCTGCCAGTCCGCGGCCGCGTCCTTGACTCCTGCCCGCACGAGGTCCACCAAAGCGGCGGCGTCCTCCGCGTGCGGATCCAGCCAGGCCTCCATCGTGGCTTTGTCCATGGGCAGCGGCACCCGGTCATGCAACGCCGTCAGCTTTCCGAAAACGGTCGACTCCGTCCCGGGCGGCGGTGTGTCCGCCGTCAGGATGGACGTCGAGAGCAGCCAGCGGCCAGGCTCGCCTTCGGGCACGGACGGGTCCTTCCACCATTCGTACAGGCCGGCGAAGACCAGGCCGTGGCCCTCCCCGGGATGCACGTAATAGGGCTGTTTCGCCTTCCCGGGACCCTGTTTCCATTCGTAGTAGCCATCCCCCCGCTTATCTGTAGTTGTCTGTCGATCGTCCGGGCAAGCTAGGGGGGCGGAACTGTTAGAGACGCGTCTTCACGGACCAACGCTTGACCCGTGACGGACCTTCAAGCGGGAAAGGGTGAGGCATGGAAGGAGCGATAGTCTTCGCGGTCGTAGGCATGGTTTGGCTCATTTTTCGGAAAGGGATTGCCCGTCGGCAGGCTCAGATCATGACTGATTTCACCGGAGGTGGGGAAGCGCCCGAGAGCCGCGTGAAGGGATGGGAGCAAATGGGACTAGCGTTCTGCATCCTGCTGCTGACAGCTGGAACTGTCATCGGGTTTGCCGCTGTAGTGGGCAAGCCATGACTTGGGGACCAGGAGTAACCGGCCCCTTTTTCATAATCCTGGGCATCTTTCTTTTAGCCAGTGCAGGAGGATTATTCCTGTTGCGTAGGGTCATGGCTCGCACCGCTGAGCGGTCGTGGAAATCACTCCGTGGGGCGGGGAGATTTAAGACATATGCGTTCCAGTACAAGGCCTCGGTGGCGGCTGCCGTGTTGGTGGCTATCGGAGGTGTAATAAGTCTGATTGCCGGAATACTGAACCTCTAGCCCTGATAAGTCGCTATATGGGCCTAGCTGGGGCCTCGGGCCGTTGCAGATAGACCTTTCAGGAGTAACCCTAACCGGCACGAAACAGGGGCCGTCGCAGCAAGGTGCTGCAGGGGCGCTCAGCTGTCTGCGACAGCCGGTTCTATCAGTTCCGGCCCGTCATTCCGGACGTTGTTGACCCGGCTGCTGACCACACGTGGGACCAGGTGCGGTTCGGGCATGGAGTCCAGTAGGGCCCGGACGTCTGCCTCGGAGGTTGTGTCCGGGTCGAGCCAGTCCGAATACATCTCCGGAGGCACGATCAGCGGGGTGCGGTCGTGGATGTGGCCGAGGGCATCAGAGGCATTAGTGGTGATGACCGTGGCAGTGCGCAGCCACTTGTTCGGGTGGTCGTTGGGCAGCGAAGGATCGGGCCAGTTCTCAAAGAGGGCGGCGAAGGCAAGAATCTGGTTGTCCGGCCCGTAGAGGTAGGTTGGGATCTTCCCGCCCTCAGGGGTCTTTTCCCACTCAAAGTAACCGTCGCCTGCGAGCAATCCCCGTCTTGCCGATGCGGCTTTCCTGAAGGAGGGTTTCTCGGTAATGGTTTCCATTCTGGCGTTGATGAGTCTCGCACCGCCTTTGGGGTCCTTGGCCCAGGACGGAACAAGGCCCCAGCGGGCGGTGACCAACTTTCTGGTCACGGGTGCGCCGTCCCCCGAGCTCCGGTCCAGAATCAGGGGGACAGTGTCTGTTGGGGCCACGTTGTAGGAAGGCTGGAGCTCATCGACGTATGATTCCTCGACGTCGAATGCCGCCAGAAGATCACCGACAGCTCTGCTCATGACGTATCTGCCACACATAGGGCCATTATGCCCGCTGCCAGGCCGTCGATTCTGTCCCCTCGCAGCAGACGTCGTCCGATCATTGATGGAACGGGGATCCGTTGGCTACTCGGCATTGGGCAAACTGGGGTGGCGCCGCAGCCGCAGCAGTTCGCCATGGGCGGCTTCCAGAGCGGCCTTGAGTTCGGAGATCTCCGCCCGATGCCGGGCCCGTTCGTCTCGGAGGGCGATGGTGAGTGTGCGGACGATGCTGCTTGTGGAGGTTGCCGCGGCGGGCTCGCTGGGCGGCACTGCCGCCCGCATGCC
Organism: Arthrobacter sp. E70; assembly: GCF_058266945.1. Classification (NCBI taxonomy): domain Bacteria; kingdom Bacillati; phylum Actinomycetota; class Actinomycetes; order Micrococcales; family Micrococcaceae; genus Arthrobacter; species Arthrobacter sp. E70. The sequence continues at coordinate 192,107 of NZ_JBYQFR010000002.1, forward strand.
GGCAGTGCGGCTGCGAAGGTCTTGGATGCGGTTACGCAGATCAGACGTGCGGTAGAGAAAGTCCTTGGAAACGTGGCCCGCGGCCGCGACCGCCTCAAAGGTGATGGGTGTGCCGGCTTTCAGTAGTGCGCGTATGCCGGTGTCAGCGCGATCCCGTGCTGCTTGGCGTTTTCGTGACGCGGCCTGGGCGAGTAGTTCCGGGTTGCCGCGGCTCATTGCGACTCCTGCGGATCGTGTCGGTCAGCGTTGATTCTGGTTTGCTCTCCTGCGCCGCGGATTGGCTCGTGAGCATTATCCGTTTGTGCAGTGAGGGTTTCAACGATGGTCTTGAGTGCGCGCTGCTCGCGGCGGCGGAGGGTGAGCCATACGTGGTTTTCGCTCATCGGTTGTCCTGTGCGTTGCTGGTGCGCAGCCTGCCGGTTGTCAATGAGCTGGTCGAGAGCGACTGCCTCGCCTTCGTGGACGCCAAGGAATCGTTCGTCGGTGACGAACAGGTTGCAGGTGAGGCAGGCGTTGCCTTTGTCGCAGCTCTTGGCCGGGGGCAGTGTGCACCAGCCGTTTGGCAGCACGCGGTCGGTGCGTGAGTCCAGCGCCATCAGCTCATAGAGGTCCTCGCCTTCGATCGCTGATGCGGAGCCCGAGGTTGTGATCTTGCGGTAGCGGAGGAACTCGGCTTTCGCTGTCGCGTCGAGGGTCTGCGCGTAGTGCATCGTCATTTCGGGGCTTAGGTGGCCCATGTAGCGCTGGACGACGTGCAGGGGCACGCCTGCGTTGATCAGGCTTGTCGCTTTCGTGTGCCGGAACCGGTGCGTTTTGCCCAGGTCCAGCGGTGTCCCATCGGCTTCAGTCAACCCGGCGAGGGCAACGAGATGACGCAGTTGTTGTCGAAACCGCCCGTCCTTGTAAGGGTGCTGGCCGCGCAAATTGCCCTGAGCCTTCACAAACAAGTACTTCGGTGTCACCCCGGCTTCGAAGTTTTCGGTGAGCCAGCGGCGCTGCTCTGCAATGATGGCGGTGACTTCCTGGTCGACGAAGATCGTGTCCGGCGCGTCCAGGATCTTCGTCTGCTGGTAGCGCAGCTTTGCGATGTTCCCGCCCTCAGGGGTGGGGCCTTCAACCGGGATGATCGGATCCAGGTCCAGCATGCAGATCTCATTGATCCGACGCCCGGTAGCCATCATCAGCAACAGAATCCGCATCCCCTGCTCGTCCCCTAATCCACCGAGCGGGCGAGGGACGCCGAGCAGATGGGCGTGTGCGGCCAGCGCCGACATGACTGTGTCGGTAAACAGGTGCCGTTCGTCGTAGCGGTTCTTGTGAACGCGCGGAATGTCTCCTGGCCGCCAGAACCTCAGATACTCAGGACCAATACCGGTCCACCGCTCATCACCGACCGCGGCCGCAGCCTCGGGTCCGAAATCGTTCATGAATGCGTAGAGGCCCCGGACTGCCGCGGTAATCTGGGCGACGCTCCCGATCGAGCGCGGTTTGCCGGTGTTCTTTCCGTGGCGTGTTTTCGTCTGACGGGTTTCGCTCAGGAACTCCAGCATCAACGGGCGCAGCCGGGCGGGGTCCGGCGTGAGTCGCGGACCCGGGAGATTTCGGGCTGCAGCAAATTCTCCGAAGGGAAGGAGCGCGTTGTGCCGGCCGTGCACGCTTGCCCAGGTCAGCTGGCCGGCCTCGAGTTGTGTCTTGACGTAGAACATCGCGCCCTGACGGAACCACGTGGGTTGGAGGCGGTGCCAGTGGACCGCGACCTGCGAGAGCATCTCCTGGGGCCGCCGGGGGATTCGCTGGTCCAGGGTCAGGTCCCAGATCTCTCGTTGCCACCACGGCCTTGTGTCGTAGGCGAACCAGAGAAGCTTGCTGACCCGGTCCAGCGGTGACAGGAATGTGCGCAGCGTGTTCGGATTAGGCAGCTGCTTCGTGCGCCGGACCCAGGTCGTAGCCAATTCAGTGCGCCATACGGCCGGCGTGTAGTTCATCAGGCTCTCGAACGGCTGGCCGGCCCGCTGCAGCCGTTTCGACGTCGCGGCGAGCTCCCGCGCGAGTAATCCCAACGGCGCGCAGGGTACTCGCCCGCCGAGCTCGACAATGCGCCAGATCGCGAACATCAGCTCGTTCTTCATCGTGGTGGGCAGGTTGTCGAGGTGAATGTTGCCGATCTTGTCGTGATAAAAACCGAATGAGCTTAGATGCTCGGCCGGGATCGAGTCCCGCGTGTAGTGCAGCAGACGAAGGCCCTCGGGGACCGCGCTGAGCAGTTCCTCGTTCCGTGCCGCAGTGAAGCCAGGTGCTCCGCTGGCATGCAGGATCCCGACCATGTCTGCGTCAGATGTCCGCATGCCCGTCCCTCCATTGTTTTGTCACGGCGGACCAATCGGCCAGTGCCCGTAATTCTTCGTCCTCGGTCACCCAGGCGTAGGTGTTCAGGGTTGTCTGGACGTCTGCGTGACCGAGTCGTCGACTGACCACATGAACTGGTCGGCCAGAGAGAAGCAGGGCCGTGGCATGGGTGTGACGGAACCAGTGCGGGGACCAATGCGCTGGCACGAGGTCGCCAAGCACCCGCTTTATCCGGGCGATCAGCTTGTAAATCGTTTCCGGGCGAATTGGTGCGAAGCGTTTTCCGCCGGCGACGTTTACGAAGACGTATGAGCCGTCGATGTCCCCGACTGCCAGGTCCAGGCCTGCCTCGCAGAGGTGCCAGACGTAATCGGCGTAGAGGCGGTCCAGTTCGTCAGAGATGTAGAGCTTGCGGTAATTTCCGCCCTTCACCCGCGCCCCGTGCGGATGGGGGCGCGGGATCACCTCGATGTACGGATTCTCGCCGCCGCCCGAGTGCCAGTCCCGGTGCTGCAATGAAAGCGCTTCGCCAAGCCGCAGGCCTGTCTCCTCAAGCAAAGCGAAGAACAGCCGGTCCCTGATCGATCCTGACCAGGACCTCGTGCCGGGGTCCCAGTGCGCGCAGGCTTGTTTGATGGAGTCGATCTGCGCGGCCGTCAAAGTTGGTGCCGCCCGCCGTCGCCGGTGGACCTTCACTGACACCGACGCCGCACGTGATCCGCGTCGGATGTGAGCCAGGAACGGCAAGTACGGCGAGTTCGATTCCCGCCCCAGGAACAGCGCGGGAATTCCCTCGAGGCCGCGCCACTGCTGAAACACATAGAACGAGCGGACCGCCTGCAGTCTCTGGGCCGCCGTTGCATCAGCGACCCGCTCCGGTACGGCGGACAAAGACGATACTCCCGGCGGGAGCCCCGACCGCATCCAGCCGAGGAACCCCGTGAAATCCTCAACACCGAAAACGTCCCAGCTCCGGCCACGAAGCTCGAGGAACTCCCACCACAACGCCAACCCGCGCGCGTAAGCCTTGACTGTGTTCGGCGAGGCGTCGGTCTGCCGCAAAAACTCAAGGTACGACTCGATCTCCTTGGCTGGCAGTAGATCAGCACCCAGAACAGTCCAAGTGGGCTCCTCGCCCTCCAACCGTATTCTTTGCACCCTCATCGCGCGGCTCCTTTGCCAACCCCATAGTCCACCCGGCCGGCTCGCCCGCCACGCAACGACACGAAAGATGGCCGCAGCGTCAAAGACGGGTACCGGGTAATGCCGACTTCAACACTTTCCAGAGGGCAAATTCTGACTGTTGAAGACGTAAAAGACGGGGACCTGGGAGTACCGGATAAGCCGGGACGGCGCAGCGACGGGACTGTGCAGCCTTGCGGAAGGCGGGCTTTTCCAGCACGGTCTCGCTGCGGGCGTTGATCATCTTGGAACCGATTCCGGGATCCTTGGCCCAGGACGGAACCAGTCCCCAGCGCGCAACGTGCAGTTGCCGGACTTCCTGGTCGTCCCTGACCCGCTCAAGGACGATGGGAACGGCATCGGTGGGGGCCACATTCCAGGAGGGCGGAATGCTTACCTCGTCTTCCAGTTCGGCGTCGAATTCGGCCAGGAGATCCCCTACGGCCCGCGCCATCACGTAGCGTCCACACATGGCACCAGCATGCCACCGGCGCCACATACTGTCATGCAGGCTGCGGACCGCGCCGCAAAGGACGGGGAATACCCTTGTGCACGCTACCGTTGACGGTAAGGAAACCTTTCAATCGACGCTAGGAGAGCCCTGTGGACTTCACTCCCGAATCCGGCACCATCACCATGTTCTCGACCACTTGGTGCGGCTACTGCAACCGGCTGAAGAAGCAGCTTGACGCCCAGGGCATCGGCTACACCGAGATCAACATCGAAGAGGTGGACGGTACCGCCGAACTCGTGGAGCAGCTCAACGGAGGCAACCGCACCGTCCCCACGGTCCTCTTCCCGGACGGCACGGCGGCCACTAACCCGTCGGCGGCCGAGGTCAAGAACCGGCTGGCCGCCTAGGCGCCCTGCGGTACCTTCCGATGCGGGTCATGCCCCCAGGCTGCTGAACGGAGCAGTTTCCAGGGTGGCATGGCCCGCATAGGTCTTAAGGAGGGCCTGCTCCACGTCATCCACGCCAAGGCCCGGCACGAGGTCGTTGGCGGCGCCGGCGGTGGCGGGGTCCCAGTCCAGCCCGAGGGCGGCATAACTGTCCGTGAGGACTTTGCGGATTGGTGCGGAGTCCTCCACCACGATCACGGAGCTGAAGAGCCAGCCACCGGAGACGACACGCTGTGCCGTGCCCACAAGTTTCACGCGGCGGGAGCTGTCGGCAGGGTCGGTGCCGTGGACGCTGAACTCCCCAGGGCAGTACTCCCCCGGGATTTCCCCCACGTCCGCCTGCACCCCCACTTCGCGCAGGGCCTGGGCGAAGAGTTCGCCGAAGTAGCCGAACCGCGCCTTGGATCCTGCAATGGCGTCCTCGTCCGGCTCGATGTGGTCCACCACCAACGTTCCCTGGTGGTACGCCGCGGCGCGTCCCCCGGCCCGGCGGACCAGCGGTTCGAAGCCGTCATCGCGGCAGGCCTGGGCTGCAGCCTCGTACCCGGGCAGCCGGGTGTCCCGCTGGCCGAAGGCAACGGTGGGGGCCGGGCGGTACAGCCGCAGGGTGGGGCCGATCTCCCCGTTCTTAGCCCGGGCCAGCAGTTCCAGGCCGAATTCGAGGTCGCGGCCCGCGCCGAGGGAGACGTCCTGCCGCACCACGGTCAACGTGCGCCGCCCGTTCATGATGCCAGTCCCGTTCCGGCGTCGTGCATCCTGCCTTGCTCCCTGTGTCCTGCGGTCAATGGCGATCCTGGCGGACGGCCTCCCCTAGGTTACGCCGTGCCGCTGCCCGTCATTGACAAGGCAGGGAATCCCGCGGAGGTCAGTGGCGGCGGCCCACCCACAGTCCGTGGAGCAGCGGGAGCGCAGACGCGATCATCAGCACGTTGCCCAGGGCGGGATCCGCGCCCCGGAGCACGGCGCCTGAGACCAGGAGGGCGCCGAAGACCATGGCCGACGACGAACGCCTGGCCACGCGGTCCAGCCGGGCCACCTGCCGCTCCAGCCGCGGGACCGCCAGGGGCAGCGATCCCTCTTCGATCCGGGAAGCCAGGGCGTCCAGCCGCCTGGGCAGGCCGAGGGCTAACCCGGCGGCGTCCACTGCCTGCCGGGCAGCATCCTGGACGAAGTTGCCGCGTTCGTCCCGCAGCAGCTGCGCAGCATACGGCTCCACGGAATCCCACAGGTTGAACCGCTCGTCCAGCGAACTGCACACCCCTGAGGTCAGGGACATGGCGCGGATGATCAGCAGGAAGTTCTCCGGCAGCTGGAAGGGCAGTGAACGGACCACATCACCGAACTCCACAGCGAAGTCGCGGAATTCGCGCGGGTCCACTTCGCGCAGCTCGGCGAAACCCATTCCGCCGAAGCGGGCAAAGAGGTGCGTCATGGCGCGCTCGAGCTCCACGGTGTCCGCAGTGGGCACCAGGACGCCTACCTCCCGGATGGCGGCCACGAGCCCCTTGCCATCGCGAGCGGCGGCCGCGATCAGCAGTTTCCGGAGGCCTTTGCGTGTCGAGGCGGGAACTTCGCCCATCATGCCGAAGTCGATGAATGTCAGTTTCCACGGGCGCGCATCGCCGGCGGCCGGAACGGGGGTGACGAAGATGTTCCCGGGATGCGGGTCGGCGTGGAAGAAGCCGTTGGTGAACAGCTGGTCGAACATGACGGCCGCGAAGACGGGGGCCACCTCGGCGGGGTCGATTCCGATCGCCCGGAGCCCGGCCGTATCGGTGATCTTGACGGCTGTCACGTCTTCGAGGGTGAGGACGCGGCGGGTGCACCGCTCCCAGACGACGCCGGGCACGGCCACCTTGGCGTCCCCGGCAAAGTCATCCGCGAACCGCTCACAGTTGGCTGCCTCGTGCAGGTAGTCGATCTCCTCGAAGCTTGTCTGCGCGAATTCCTCCACGAGGGCGGGCACGTCGGCACGCTCGGAGACCACCCGGAACCGTTTGAGCCATCCGCCCACCCTGCGCAGGGCGGCGAGGTCGACGTCGACGATGGCACCAATGCCAGGCCGCTGCACCTTCACCACCACCCTGTCCAGCCCGGTGTCCGCACCGTCCAGGGGATTGAGGCGGGCCAGGTGCGCCTGACCGAGAGACGCTGCCGCGATCGGAACCTCCTCCAGGGCGGCAAAGACCTCTCGAAGGGGCGCGCCGAGTTCCTTCTCGGCCAGGCGCCGGATCTGAGGAAAGGGCACGGGCGGCACCTCGTCCTGCAGCCCTTCGAGCTCCTTGGTGATCTCGGGGGGAAGGACGTCGAGCCTGGAAGACAGGAACTGGCCCACCTTGATCATCAGGCCGCCAAGTTCCACCGCGAGGTCATGGAAACGCCGCGCGAACTGCTGCATCCGGCGCGAGCGGGTCCGCTCGGCCAGCCAGCCCAGCCCGATTCTCGGGAGGAACAGCTCAAACCACCAGATGACCAACAGGTTCCGGGCGGCGAAGCGCAGGATGCGGCGGTAACGGGCACGGGCGCTCCCGGCCCGGACGTCGTCATCCGGGCTGTCACCGGCGCTGCTGTTTGCGGCAGCGCCATCGCCGGCACCGGGCAGGGGACCGCCACGGCGCCGGAAGCTTGGCGCCACCCGCGTCAGTTCCGCGCGAGGATCGCGTACATTCGGCGGCGTGCCTCATCAAGCACCGCAACCGCCTCCTGCACCTGCTCAGGCGAACCCGTGCGCCCCACCTGGGCTGTAGCCTGGGCGAGCTCGACGGCGGCCCTCGGGAGGGAGCCCGAGCCGGCGGCCGCGGCATCCCATGGCGCGGGACCGTGATGGGCAGCGGCCTCTTCCCGGCCCGCTTCGGTCAGGGAGTAGATCTTGCGGCCATTGGATTCCTCGGCCCTGATGGAACCTTCGTCGGCCAGGAGCTGCAGGGTGGGATAGACCGAACCCGCGCTGGGTTTCCAGGCGCCGCCGCTGCGGTCTTCAATCTCCCGGATAATCTGGTAGCCATGCATGGGACGCTCGGCAAGCAGTGCCAGCACTGCCGCACGCACTTCACCCTTGCCTGCACGGGTGCTCCCCTGTTTTTCAAACCGTGAGCGGAGCTCCTCAACGGCCTGCCACATGCCGTCGATGTTGTTGCCGCCGAATCCGCGTGCCGGGAATGAACCACGCATGGTGATCTCCTCTGTGAAACGCCAACGATATACAACGATACATCCGGTACGTTGCCTGCCGCCTGCCTCCACGGACGTGCCCTGACGGCTCTTCTCCACGTGTTAAGGGGGCACGGGCTTGGTCAGGTCCTGCGCAGCGTCAGGATCTGCTCGGCCCGGCCAAAGGGCCCTTGGCGGTCGTGCAGGACAGTTGAGGTGAGTCCGATGCCGTCACGGCCGAACGACACGGCGTTGTCCAGCCCCAGCCACTCACCCTCGGGCCGGCGGTACATGTGGATCTGGAGGTCAAGGTTGGGGAAGGCGTAGCTGTCCTTGCCGGGCGGGACGCGGGCGGCGATGCCGTTTGCGGTGTCCACCAAGCCCATGAGCCGGGCGGTGTCTCCGCTGTCGGCCTGGTCCGTCAAGGGGTGCTCCGTGCGCAGCCATACCTTGCCGGCCCCCGGCCTGTGGCCTTCAGCCACCCGCATCTCCAGCGAACGGATAAAGCCGCCGGGCCATACGGCCGAGCCGTCGTACGGTTTGCATTCGTCGGGGCCCGGGATGGTCGGGTCCTCGACGGCGGCCACGCCACTGGTGTCACTGGTGACCATCCGCCACGCGGTGGCACGGATCGCCGTGCGGCCGCCTGCCACGAGCTCGGCCTGGACCAGTTCTATGGTCTTCCCGGGCCGCAGGGTGGTGGTCTCTATCTGGAATTCGCCGCCTGGAATCAGCCCCAGGATCTCGTAGCTGATCCGGGCCATCCGCAAGTCTGCGCGCGGCTCGTGCCGCTCCAGGGCCCCGGCCATCAGTCCGGATGCGGGAGCCATGTGCTGTTCATGGGCGTTCCAGGCGCCCTGGGCGTGAATGGTCGACCGGAACCGGCCGCCACCGAGGGCCTGGTAGTAAAAGTTGCCTTCGGCGAGTTCGGGCAGATCTGCAGTCAACGCTGACCCTTTCAGGAATTTCGGTGAATTGGCCCTAACTCTATCCCGCACCGGCACGGCACGCCGGGCAGCGGGCGAAATGTTGGGGTGTCCGTGCAGGCATCGGACTAGACTCAGGAACTGGTCCTGTCAGCAACCTCAAAAGAGGTATTTCATGCGCGTCATCAGCTACAACCTCCGCAAGCACAAGGCGAGTGGCGAGCTTCTCGCCCTGGCACGGAATCACGACATCGATGCGCTCTGCCTCCAGGAGGTGGATGCCAGCGACCTGCCCGAGACGCTGGGCCCGTTGCACCTGGCCGATGTCACCAAGGGCAACCGGCTGGGCCTGGCCATCTATTACCGCACCAGCCGGTTCACCGCCCTGGACACGCAGTCCTTTGCGTTGAAGAAATCCATGCACGACCGCGTACTGGCGCCCGCCCACGAGCGCCTCATCGGCACCCGCGTCATGGACAACGAGACCCAGCACGAACTGGTCATCGGCTCGTTCCACGCTGCGCCGCTCACCGCCTCCAACTCGCTGCGGCGCAAGCAGATCCACGCAGCGCACGCCGAACTGCTGAGCATGGGCAGGGGTTTGATGACGCTGATGGTAGGGGATTTCAACTACCCGTTCTTCACCAAGAACCTGGACATGCACATGAAGAACTCCGGGTACGCCCTCTCCCTCAGCAACCGCCGCACCTACACCCGCTACAAGGTATTCAAGGGCCACTTCGACTTCGCCACCTCGCTGGGCCTGGACATCGCAAGCGTGGAAACACTTCCGCGCGGCAACTCCGACCACCTGCCCATCCTGGTGACGGCGGAATACGGCCAGGGGTACTAGGCCCGCCCGTCCAGCCGGTCCAGCAGCCCGGGCCAGGATGCCGCGAACCCGGGGTGGAGGTCCAGGGCGTCCACCTCTGATACCGGAATCCACAGCAAGGCGATGCTTTCCGGATCGCTGATCACGGGGTCGAACGATTCCCGCACCCGCACCACCACGGTGGTGTAGGACCAGTAGCCGTGGTCCAGCACCGAGGTGAAGAGCACCTCCACGCTCTCCGAAGGGACCGCTGCCTCCTCGTAGGCCTCGCGGAGCGCACCGGCAACGGCTTCCTCGCCCTCGTGCAGCGCCCCGCCGGGCAGCCCCCAGGTTCCGCCGTTGTGGCTCCACACCGCTCGGTGCTGGAGGAGGACACCCTTGGCGGGGTCGTACGCCAGGACACCTGCTGCGCCGAACCTGCCCCAGTAGCGGCCGCGGTCGCCCTCGACCCAGGCATCGCCCGGGTCGCGCGGACCGGTGCGCTGCGGAGGCCGTGAAGACGAAGCGGATGCCGGAAAATGTTCCATGGCTTCAGTCTGACAGGTACTCCCGGCTTACAGAGGAACTGCGCCTCCCTCCAGGGGTACTGGGCTGCCTGACGTCAGGTGCCGGCAGGTGTCAGGTTGCGTGGCCGCGTTCGACGGCGAAATCGCCGCCGGGGTACATGACGGTCTCATGCCCGTCATCGAAGCGGACAACATAGGGCGGGGCCCCGCCCTGGCCGCGGACTTCCAGGATCACCCCGTGCCGGTCCGCGGACCCCACGGTCCGTCCGTGCACCACGATGCGGTCGCCTTGGGCTGCCTCCATGGCAATCACCTCCCAGCCCCCAGATTACGACTCGGCGGCCTGCGGGAACAGGGCAGCCGTGGCAGGATTCCGGTATGCCGCTGAAACTGGTTTTTATCGCCGACACCCACGTGCCCAAGCGCGCCAGGAACCTGCCGGAGCAGGTGTGGGCCGCGGTGGAAACCGCGGACGTGGTGTTCCACGCCGGAGACTGGGTGGAGCCGGCATTGCTGGATGAGTTCGAGGAACGCAGCACGTTGCTGCTGGGTGTCCACGGCAACAATGACGGCCCGGAACTGCGCCGGCGGCTCCCGGAGACGGCACGCATCACGCTGGACGACGTCCGGTTCGCGATGGTCCACGAGACGGGGCCGGCCAAGGGCCGCGAACCGCGCTGCGAGGCGCTGTTCCCGGACGCGGACGTCCTGGTGTTCGGGCACAGCCACATCCCGTGGGACACCACCTCGTCCGGGGGGCTCCGGCTGCTGAATCCCGGCTCCCCCACGGACCGGCGCCGGCAACCGGCCTGTACCTACATGGAAGCGGCCGTGGACGGCGGGCGGCTCGCCGAGGTCAGGCTGGTGGAGGTGCGGCGCGGCTGAACGGCTTGGCAGCGGCGGAATGTTTGCCTAGGCTGGAAAACGTAAGCATGCTTAGTTTTTGCGCCGAAGAGGAGGACCGCATGACCGACCAGTACACCTTCCGCAACCCCGTGACTGCCTACGAAAAGATCTCCCCGCCAGAGCAGCACCAGCCCGAGCCGGGCCTGGACGCGGAACTGGAGCCCAAGGCCGACCTGGGCGAAGAGACCTACCGCGGCACCGGGCGGCTGGAAGGCCGCCGTGCCATCGTGACCGGCGCGGACTCCGGCATCGGCGGGGCAACCGCCATTGCCTTCGCAAGGGAAGGCGCCGACGTCGTGCTCTCCTACCTGCCGCAGGAAGAGGAAGACGCGTCACGGATCGCCGGAATCATTGAGGCGGCAGGTCGCAAGGCAATCAAGGTCCCCGGCGACCTCAAGGACGCTGCGGCCTGCACGGACCTGGTGGACACCGCCGTTGCCGTCCTGGGCGGGGTGGACATCCTGGTCAACAACGCCGGCAAGCAGGTGGCCCAGAAGGACCTGCAGGACATCACGGATGAACAGTTCGACCACACGCTGAAGACCAACGTCTACGCCATGTTCTGGCTGACCAAGGCTGCGGTGCCGCACATGCCGCCGGGCTCCACCATTATCAACACCACCTCGATCCAGGCGTACAACCCCTCGCCCACGCTGGTGGACTACGCCACCACCAAGGCCAGCATCAACAACTTCACGAAGGGGCTGGCGCAGCAGCTGGCACCGAAGGGGATCCGGGTGAACGCGGTGGCTCCGGGCCCCATCTGGACCCCGTTGCAGGTGAGCAGCGGCCAGCCGAAGGAGGAACTGCCCGAGTTCGGCCAGTCCACTCCCCTGGGCCGGGCCGGGCAGCCCGCCGAACTGGCACCCGCGTATGTCTTCCTCGCGTCGCCGGAGTCCAGCTACGTGGTGGGCGAAACGCTCAACGTCAACGGCGGCAGCCCCACGCCGTAGCCGTTGCCGCTTATCCGGCGGCTTCCTGTTCGGCAAGCAGCGCGTCGGTGGCCTCGTCCGGCTGGCCGTCGAAGAACTGGGCCAGGACGGTCTTGAACACTGTTTCTCCGGGCGCCGCCCGGAGAAACAGTGTCATGGAGGACCGCAGCTTCTGCGCGTCGATGCCGCCCAGGATATCCTCGGCGGACCGGTCGGGGTGGTTGGTCAGGGCCTGCGCGCATTCGAGCAGCCGGGGGCCGAGGACGTCGTGGTCCAGATAGGCGCGTGCTTCAGCCAGGGATGCGATGGCGTAGGTGCGGGACATGGCGCTGCGCCCCAGGCCGGCGATCTGCGGGAAGACGAACCACATCCAGTGGCCGGTCTTGTTGCCCACCTGCAGCTCCCCCAGCGCCTGCTCATAGGTTCCACCGCGGTTTTGGGCGGTGACGAAACGGGCGAGGTCAAACGGTTCATTCATTGGATCTCCCAGGTGCGTTTCTCAGGGTCAGGTCCTTCTCAAGGGCATCCGCGGCCGCTTGCAGCTGCGGATCTTCCCGCCATCTTGCCAGGACAACGTCGGCGCGCTGCCGTTCGCGTTCCCCCAGTCCCGCCAGCAGCGGCACCAGGACGTCCGCGATCATCGGCTCCACCAGCTCCTGGGCCAGCGCGGAGCGGAGGAACCCTTCAAGGCGGGTCAGGTCCGAATGCCGGAGCCCGCGGACTTTGGATTGCAGCAGCACGACGGCGGCCAGGCGCCGCTCAAACACTGGCCGGGCTCCGGGTTTAGGCTGGCCCCAGAGCGCCGAAGCAAGCATGACCGTGCCGTCGTGGTCAAGGGCCTTGAATTTTCGCAGGGCGTCGCGCACGGTGCCGCGGACCGCCCCGACGGATGAGCCGTAGGAGGCGAGGGCCCCGCCCAGCCGGCTGCCGACGTCGTCCGCCCGGTACCAGGCACCCTCATTCTGGAGGGTCCTGTCGATGAATTCCGCGGCCGCGGCCACCGTGTCCGTGGCGCCGCTCATTGCCCACGCCCCGTTGCCGCATGCCGGATGCAATAGGGGGTCCACGGCCGGGCTTCCAGCCGGCCCTCGGCGATGGGCTCCCCGCACACCGCGCAGATACCGTAAGTACCGTCGCCGATCCGGGCCAGGGCGGCCTCCACCTGGTCAAGCCCCGCCGAACTCTGCTTCAGGAGCGCTGCGGCCTGGGAGAGTTCAAAGGCGATCGTTGCACCTTCGGGGTCGTGCTCGTCGTCGACGTTGGAGTCCTGGCGCGCTGAATTCGCCGCCGCGATATCCGCCCGGAGCGCCGGCAGCAAAGCCGACCTCCGCTCCCGCTCCTGCTCGAGCAGCACCCGGAACCGTTCAACGTCTGGCATAGGGAAAGCCTAGCGCCCCCTCAGGACCTTGATCTTGGTCACGATCAGGGGCATAGTTCCGAAGCCTGCCGGGTGCTTGCATGGCTTGGCAGGAGACCGTGGCGGAAGCGTTACCAAGGCATGCATGAACACGTTGCAGTAACAGGCGAAGTCGCGCATCAAAACGATTGCTTAATGCGAGAGGAAAACCTCGCATGTTATCCAAATGTGACAATTGACCCGAGAGCGGGTTATGGTCGAATGGTGTCCCTCCCAGACGGGACATTCCCATCAGCTTGCCGAGCCCTGCCGCTGACCCGGGATTCGATCGTTTCCAGCTGGCAGGGACGGGGGAACCACATTTCCATGGCCTCTTGAGGCCTTGGGGTTAAGTCGAATAGCGCCTCCGTCCGTTGCGGGGTGCTTTCGGCCGGGCATCTCCAGCCCGAACCCGACAGCTCACCCCGCAGGCATGGGAGAGGCGATCAACCGTGTCAAAAATTTCCAATGCAGCCCGTCACCGCGCGACTCCGGCCCGCTCAATTGTGCTCGAGGGCCTCGCCGTGACAGCGAAGTCCCAGGCCCGCTCGCTGGGCCGCCCGGCGCTCGCAGTGGCAGCAGCATCCGGCATTGCGTTCGGGGTCGGTGCGCCGGCCCACGCAGGTGTAACCGCCCCGGGCACCACGACTAACGTCGAGGCCACCGCCGAGCCCGCCGCGCAGGTGGCAGCGCCGGCCGCCGCTGCCGGCACCGTCCACACGGTGGTTTCCGGCGATACCCTTGGCGCCATCGCGTCAGCCTACGGTGTCGGCCTGAACGACGTCCTGTCCGCCAACGGACTGGGACTGTCCTCAATCATCTACCCGGGTGACCAGATCCAGATCCCCGAGGCAGGATACGTTGCGGCAGCACCCGCCCCGGCACCCGCTCCCGCCCCGGCACCCGTTACGGCGGCAGCTGCGTCCACTCCGGTGAACACCGGAATGAACATGTCCTACGCTTCGGCCACCCCGGCCTCCACCGGTACCGGCACGGGAGCCGCGATCCTCGCATCGGCCTACGGCCAGCTGGGTGTCCAGCAGGACTGCACGGCCATGGTGGAAAAGGCCCTGCGCTCCGTGGGCAAGTCGGTGGGCGACCTCGCCCCCACCCAGTTCTTCCAGTACGGCAGCGTGGTGGGCAGCCCGGCCCCCGGTGACCTGATCATCACCTCCGGCCACGTGGGCGTGTACGCCGGCAACGGCCAGGTGGTCAGCGGCGGCGTCAACGGCTACACCACCGAGGTACACTCCATCAGCTGGCTCGGCGGCTACTCCGCCGTCCGCGTGGCCTAACCACCGCGCGTCGAAGAAGGGCGGCGGCCGGGATTTCCGGCCGCCGCCCTTCTGCGTTCAGGTCCCGCAGAAGGTCATGTAACTCCCGAAGTCTTCGGGCGCTCCCTCGGCGTAGCGTTCCAGCCCAGGCCGCTCGGTGAAGGGTTCAGTGACCGCTTCCAGCAGCCGGCGCAGGGGGTCCAGGTCTCCCCCGGTGGCGGCCGCGAGTGCTTCTTCCACCAGGTGGTTGCGCGGAATATAGGCCGGGTTCACGCTGTCCATCAGCTCCTGGTCGGGGCCCAGGGCCTGCCACCGCTCAACCCAGGAATCGAAGGCCGGCAGGTCAAGGACCATGCCGCGGACGGGCCGGAGGTCGCCGCGGGCAGCCTTGCCGAGGTTCCGGAAGAACAGGGTGTAGTCGACGGGGCCGTCCTTGAGGATGGCGATTGCCCCGTCCACCACGGCCGAGGCAGCCTCATCGGCGGCCGCGGCCTCGGGGATGCCCAGCTTGGCCCTCATGCCGCCGGACCACGCGGCGCTGTATTGCCCGCGGAATGCGCCCAGGGCCTCCACCGCCGGCGTTACCGCCTTCTCCTGGTCCTCGTCGATCAGCGGCAGCATCGCCTCGGCGAGCCTGGCGAGATTCCATTCGGCAAGGACGGGCTGGTTGGCGTAGGCGTAGCGTCCGCTGACGTCGATTGAGCTGTAGACGGCGCCCGGGTTGAATGCGTCCATGAAGGCGCACGGGCCGTAGTCGATCGTCTCTCCGGAGATGGTCATGTTGTCCGTATTCATCACTCCGTGCACGAATCCGACCAGCATCCACCGGGCCACCAGGGAAGCCTGGGCCGAGACCACGGACCGGAACAGTTCCAGGTAGGGGTTTTCGACCTTCGCAGCGTCAGGGTAATGGCGGGCAATGGCGTGGTCCGCCAACCTCCGGAGCAGGCCGATATTCTCCGTTGCGCGCGCGTACTGGAAGCTGCCAACACGCAGGTGGCTGCCCGCCACCCTGGCCAGGACGGCCCCCGGCAGCATCCCGTCGCGCCGCACCTGCCGCCCGGTGGCCACGACCGCCAAGGAGCGCGTGGTGGGGATCCGGAGGGCGTGCATGGCCTCACTGACCAGGTACTCCCGCAGCATGGGCCCGACGACGGCACGGCCGTCCCCGGCGCGGGCGAACGGAGTGCGGCCGGAGCCTTTGAGGTGGATATCGCGGAGGCGTCCGCTGCGGTCAGTCAGCTCACCCAGCAGCAGGGCGCGCCCGTCGCCGAGCAGGGGTGAGTACCCGCCGAACTGGTGCCCGGCATATGCCTGCGCCACCGGTGTGGCGCCGTCCGGGACATGGTTGCCCACCAGGAGCCGGACGCCTTCGGGGCTGCGGAGGTAGCCCGGGTCCAGGCCCAGATCAGCGGCCAGCGCCTCGTTAAGGACCAGCAGTTCCGGAGCCGGGGCTTCCTCGGCCTGCCAGGGAACGGCGAGTTCGGCCAGTTCGCGGGCGAACTTGCCGTCGAGCGTGAGCGTGGATTCAGCTGCTGCCGTCATGTTTTAACCCTATCTCCGTGGTTCGTTCTGGGGCGCGCGGGGCGTGAACCCGGACCGGGCCGTAAATCCCGGCACGGTACGCCTGGGTGGAACGGCGATGCGCTGCAGGTCCTCCGCGGCCACCACCGCCGCAGCAGGGGCGCGCGCCTTCGCCTGGGCCGCCAGCAGTGAGACATCGTCGCCGTACCGCGCCGAGAAGTGCGTGAGCACCAGGGTGCGCGCTTTCGCGGCCGCCGCCAACTCCCCCGCCTGCCCGGCGGTGAGGTGGCGGTATTGCTCAGCCAGCCCGCCGTCGTCGTCGCTGAACGTTGATTCCGTGACCAGCAGGTCGGCCCCGGCGGCGAGTTCGTCGGCGCCGGCGCAAGGCGCGGTGTCCATGATGAACGCGAAGCGCTGGCCCGGCCGCGGAATGCTCACTTCCTCGAGCGGCACTCCTTCAAGGCTGCCCCCGCGCTGCAGCCGCCCGATGTCCGGTCCGGCGACGCCGGCGGCCTGAAGCCGCTCCGGCAGGAAGGTGCGGCCGTCCGGCTCGGTGAGCCGGTAACCGAACGTCTCGATCCGGTGCTTGAGGGGCCGGACCTCCAGGCCTTCGGCCACCGCCCCGGCTGAACCATGGGGGTGCAGCCGCAGGTCTATGCCTGGCGAACTGACGGAGAGAAGGGCCCGGACGACGTCTTCGCCGGCCGCCGGGTAATGCAGGTGCACCGGGTGGGACACGCCGTCCAGGGCCATCCGCGACAGCACTCCCGGCAGGCCAAAACAGTGGTCGCCGTGCACGTGGGTCAGGCAGATCCTGGTGATCCGGGTGGCAGAAACGCCGGCGTGGATCATCTGCCGCTGGGTGCCTTCACCTGGGTCGAAGAGCAGGCCTTCGCCGTCCCAACCCAGGAAGTAGCCGTTGTGGTTCCTGGCCCGCGTGGGCACCTGTGAGGCAGTCCCCAGGACCACCAGCTCACGCACCGGCCCGTTCCACTTTCCCTCCGTGCAGCCCCTTGGCGTAAGCGGCCTGGCCGGCGTGCTGGAGGCAATCGGCAAGGATGCTCACCAGCCGCACCCCGTAAGTCACCGGCGGGTCCCAGTTCCTGTCGACAACGCGGTCAAGGTCGGAGTCCCGGAGCCCTGACAGCACGGCGGCCGTTTGCTGGTGCACGGCGTCGTAGTATTCCTGCAGGAGAGCCCGCGGCGCACGTACCGCGTCCACCTGGCTGTCCGTATGGCCGTAGCCGGTGTCCTGCCGGGAGAGCGGCAGCCCGAAGCGGGACACGAAATCCTGGGCCGTCCAGACCTGTTCCAGCCCGGCAGCCGGAGCCACCTGGGCATCCTCCACCCGGCCAAGGTGCCAGACCAGCCATGCGATGGAATTGCCGGTGCCCGCCGGCCGCCGCTGCAGGGCGGCCTCATCGAGACCGTCGAGGGTTTGCGTTACCACTGCCTGGATGCGCCCGAAGGCGTCAGCCAGCAGTTCGTTCGTTTTCATGGCGTCTCCTCGCCTGCCCTGCCGCGCCGCCCCGGGTGGTGGCCGTCAGCGCTCCAGGTCGTCAGGCTCGAACTCGCTGAGCGGGGAGCCCCCGAAGTTCTCTTCGTCGTCGCTGCCGTCCGCTTCCAGGCCGGCAGGCACTTCGCCGAAGTCGACGTCTGCCGCCGCCTCTCCGAGCGTGGGCGCCTCCGGGGGCACCTGCTCGTCGCCGGCTTCATACCGTGCCCGGGCGGTCTCATCACGGAGGGTTTGCTCGCTGAGGAAGTCTTCCTCTTCGCCGGAAACCGCCTCGTCCTGCAGCAGCGGATCCTCCTGCCAGCGGTCCGGGTTGTTCTCCGCGGCCCCCGGATAGCTGTCGGGCTCCCCCGAGACCGGATCAAGTTCGAGGGAAGAGGCGGCACCGGGCGCCTGGTCGAGAAGCACGTCGTCTTCCTGCACTACTTCCAGTTCGTCGTCGGGCAGGTTCTGTTCAGTCATGATGGTGCCTTTCTCTTCGGAGGACGTTAGTAAGCATACTGACCAAATGCTGCCGGTGGGAACCGCCGACGGCACATTGACCCCAAGGCGGGCCTGGCGCCGTAGCCGGATTATCCAGTCCTGTGACTTTTGGCCCTACAGCCCCGCCGCGCCCGGAGCCAGTCTTGAAGGGCAGGACCACGGCATGGCTGGGCTGCGGTCCGGGCGCCTGGAGGTGCCCTGCCCATTACTGGACCCTTCGAACAGATCAGGAAGTGCGGCCATGACAACCCGTAAACCAATCGCTGTGGCCACCAATGATTCGGCCCAGAGCCAGGCCGCAGTCCTCTGGGCGGCCGCCCGGGCAAAACGCGCCGGCCTGCCGCTGGTGCTGCTCCATGTTGTGGACGACCGCTGGGTAGCGGAGCCCTACCCCTGGTTCGGCACCCTCCAGGAGGTCGGCCAGGAACTCCTGCAGAAGGCTGCCGCCCGCCTGGACGGGGTTGAACCGGCAGTCAGCACCGAACTCCTCACCGGCAGCGTGGGTGGATCACTGGCCAAGTACTCCAAAAGAACGTCGATGATGGTGGTCGGCTCCGGCAGCGGCCACCTCGGCGGCACGCTGGCCGACCGTGCACTGCAGGTCGCAACGGGCGCGAAGGTCCCGGTCGCCGTCGTCGGAACCCAGGACCTTGAGGGCAGGACGGGCGTAGTGGTCGGCGTGGACGGATCCCCTGAAGCAACCCAGGCGGTCGCGTTTGCCGCAGCGGAAGCGGACCGGGACGGCGAGGAACTGACGGTTGTCTACGCTATCAACGTCCCCAATCCTGTTATCGACGCGGGCCTGTCAACGGCAACCCTGGCAAGCCTGGCCGTCGACGAAGAACGGATCGTGCTCTCCGAAACCGTCGCCGGGCTCAAGGAGGACTACCCGGACCTCACGGTTCACCAGCGGCTCGAGGCCGAGCGCGGACCGGTGGATGCGCTTGTGGATGCCGCGTCCGGTGCGCGGCTGCTGGTGGTGGGCAGCCGCGGCCGCGGCGCCTTCAAGCGCCTTCTCCTCGGGTCCACCGCCCACGGCGTACTGAGGCACCTCCCCTGCCCCACCGTCATCACCAGGACCGAGGCCGGCGAGAACCAGATCTAGTAGGCAGCCGCAGCTGCGCCTTTTCCCACCAGCTCCTTCTTCCACGCAGAGTTTCCCAGGCGCAAGGAACCACACCATGAAAAAGCCCGCCGCCATCATCATGCTCATTCTCGGGATCCTGCTGGCTGTGCCGGGCCTGGCTGCCCTGGCGGGCGGTGCCGTGGCGTCAGCCGTGGGAGCCGCCCAGGGCGACGGGTACCTGACGTCCAGTACCAACCGCTTTTCCGTCAGCTCCTATGCAATCACGTCACCACGGATGGAGACTTTCCGCGAAGACGTGCCGGGCAGGGTTCCCTTCGACATCGGGACGCTGCGGTTGCGGGCGGAATCCGCATCACCGGGCAAGGAGGTGTTCATCGGCATCGGCCCGCAGGCGGACGTCGAGCGTTACCTCTCAGGCGTCCATCGTTCGGAGCTGCTCAATGCCTTCCGGCGGGGCGACCGTGCGGAGTACCGCGACATCCCCGGGGACACACCCGCCACGCCGCCTGCCGGGCAGGGTTTCTGGGCCACCTCGGTGTCAGGTCCGGGGCAGCAGGAGCTGACCTGGGACCTCGCGGCCGGCACCTGGGAAATCGTGGTGATGAACGCTGATGCCTCCTCCGGGGTGGACGTCCGGATGCAGGCCGGTTTCCGGTCCGAGCTGATCGGGCCGGCAGCCACCGGCCTGCTGGTGGGCGGAACCATCGCCCTCCTGATCGGGATCCCCCTGATTGTGTTCGGGGCCATGGGGCTCGGGCGGCACGCGGGTCCGCCGGCCAGGCCGCCGGCAGGCGGTCCCTACACCGGCAGCACCTACCCCGGAGGGCCTTACCAGGGCGGTCCGTATGCCAGCGGCGGCCCCTATCCCGGCAGCGCGTATCCCGGCAGCGCGTATCCAGGCAGTGCGTATCCAGGCAGTGCCCCTCCCGGCAGCCCCTACCCCGCCGGTCCGGCGGGGCCAGGGGCAACGCCGGCGGGAGCGGCCCCACCCGGTTCGCCCGGCGCTGCAGTGCCGCCCGGACCAATTCCACCCGGAGCAGTCCCGCCCGGAGCAATTCCACCCGGAGTTGTCCCGCCAGAATCCGTCCAGCCAGGAGCCGTCCCGCCCCCGCCCGGCGGCTTATCGGCTGACTTCGCGCCCTACCCGGCACGGCTCTACGGGGAACTCGATCCCCGCCTCTCCCGCTGGATGTGGCTCGTGAAGTGGTTCCTGGCCATCCCGCATTTCATCATTCTGTTCTTCCTGTGGTTTGCATTCATCGTCACCACCATCGTGGCCGGCTTCGCCATCCTGGTCACCGGCCGGTATCCGCGGGCGCTGTTCGACTTCAACGTCGGCGTGCTCCGCTGGAACTGGCGGGTGGCCTTCTACGCCTATGCGGCCGTCGGTACTGACGTCTACCCGCCCTTCACATTGGCCCGCACCAACTATCCGGCGGATTTCGAGGTGGACTACCCGCAACGCCTCTCCCGGGGCCTGGTCCTCATCAAGTGGTGGCTGCTCGCCATTCCGCACCTGCTCGTGGTAGCCGCTTTCGCAGGCACCGCCTGGCGGTGGGAAGCCG
This sequence comes from Arthrobacter sp. E70, assembly GCF_058266945.1. Lineage (NCBI taxonomy): Bacteria > Bacillati > Actinomycetota > Actinomycetes > Micrococcales > Micrococcaceae > Arthrobacter > Arthrobacter sp. E70. The sequence continues at coordinate 212,629 of NZ_JBYQFR010000002.1, forward strand.
AACAAAACTTCTTTGGGACCACGTACGACCGGGGCTCCGGCCTGTCGTTGCTGGGGCTGCTGGTCCTGATCGCGGCAGTCGCCCTGCTGTTCACTGGCCGGTACCTGCGCCCCCTGTTCGACCTGATCCTTGGCATCAACCGGTGGATCTACCGGGTCATCGTCTACACGGCGCTGATGCGCGACGAGTACCCGCCGTTCCGGCTGGACCTGGGCGCCGCCGAGCCTCCTATGACCTTCGGCCCTAGCCCCGGCGGCCCTGGCCCGGCATGATTGCAGGTGACCGGACCGGACAAACAAGGGAGCTGACATGAGTGTTGCCGGAGCACCAATTGCCCGGATCCTGGTGGGTGTGGATGGATCGGAACCGTCAGTTGAGGCGCTTCGGCAGGCCCAGCGCTTTGCCACTTCCCTGGGTGCCAAGGTGGAAGCCATGGGCTGCTGGGAGTACCCGCAAATGTACGCGGGTTACGTCATGATGGGCATCGAGCACTTCGAAGAAGGGGCCAAAGCAATCCTCGACGAGGCGGTGAAGACGGCCTTCGGCGACGAAACGCCGGCAAACGTGACCGTCACGCTGGTGCGCGGACATCCGCGCGAGACACTCATCGAGGCCAGCCGGAACGCCGACATGATGGTGGTGGGACGCCGCGGCCATGGCGGCTTCGGCGGCCTGCTGCTCGGCTCGGTCAGCTCGGCCCTCGTGGCCCACGCCCATTGCCCGGTGCTGGTGGTCCACACCCCCGAGAAAGCGCACAGGGCTTCCTGAGGAAGCCGTGGGCACCAGCGGGACAGCGCGCCGGGGTCCGTGATGGCAGCGTCGGGCAAGGAGGTACGACGCCGGGCCGTCGCCGTCGTGGTGGTGCTCGCCCTGGCGCTCCTCGCCGCAGTCCTTACCGTCCTGCTGCGGCCGGGCGCCGGCAGCGCGCCGCCGGCTTCGCCCACCGCCCCGGCGGCAACGCCGTCCGCCTCCCTGGCCTCCCCGCCGGCATCGCCCGCCGAGTCGTCCCCACCGGGCCCCAGCGGCTCCGCCACCGTCGCTGCGCCCCAGGAAACCGGGACGCCGGAAGCCGGCGAGGCTCCCGTTGAACCGCCCGTCACGGTACCTCCGGAGCCTCCGGCCCCCGCGGAGCCGGCACCCGCCGCGCCCTTCCCCGGATCGCTGGCCGGCCAGGACCTCACCGTGATCCCCGGGGCGGGGCGTGTTGTTGCGTTGACGTTCGACGCGGGAGCCAACGCGGCCGGACTGCCCAAAATCCTTTCCACCCTGTCCGCCAAAGGTGCCACGGGCACGTTTTTCCTGACCGGCAACTGGGCCGCCAACAACCCGCAAGGCGTGGCGCAGATCGCGGCAGCCGGGCACCGGGTGGGAAACCACTCCATGACGCACCCCGGCTTCACCGGCCTCACCGAGGGTGCCATTGCCCAACAAGTGCGCGGGGCGGAGCAGACCATCCTTACGGCGGGTGCCGATCCCAGGCCGTTCTTCCGGTTCCCCTACGGAGAGCGTGACAGCCGGACCATTGCGGCAGTCAACGGCCTCGGCTACGTCGCGGTCCGGTGGACGGTGGACACGCTGGGCTGGAAGGGCACCAGTGGTGGCGCCAGCGTTCAGTCCGTCGTGGACAGGATCCTGGCGGGGCTGCAGCCAGGCGAGATCATCCTGATGCACATCGGCTCCAATCCTGACGACGCCACCACACTGGACGCCGACGCGCTGCCGCAAACCATCGACCGGATCAGGGCCGCAGGCTACGGCTTCACCACCCTCGACGCCCTGCCCGGAAGCTGACCCCGGCACCATGGCGAAGATCAGGCAAACCAAGGCCGGGCAGGGACAAGCCGCCGGCGCGCGCCAGGGCCAGAGGGGGCCACGCCCTGGCGGTGCAGTGGCTGGCGATGCACAAAGCAAAGCGCCGGAGCCCGCCCACCACGGATTGCCCTTCCACGAAGTCGTCCTGCTGCTCGGCAGTGATGCCGTCCGGGGCCTGGACGAGGAGCAGGTCAGCCAGCGACGGGCGCAATTCGGCGAAAATGTGCTTCCAAGGTCCCGCAGCGGCAGCGTCCTGCGGAAACTGGGGCGGCAGTTCAATAACCCGCTGGTCTATGTACTGCTGGCCTCTGCCGCCGTCACCGCAATCCTGGGCGAATTCCTGGACACCGGCGTCATCCTTGCGGTGGTGCTGGTCAACACACTGGTGGGGTTCATCCAGGAGGTGCGGGCGGAAGCGGCCCTGGATGCCCTTCATTCGCTGGTCCGCACCAAGGCCGCGGTGATGCGAAGCGGCAGCAGGCACCACATCCCCTCGGAGGACCTGGTTCCCGGGGACCTTGTGCTGGTGGAAGCAGGCGACAAGGTACCGGCTGACCTGCGCCTGGTCCGGCTGTCCGCATTGCGCGTGGACGAGTCCGCCCTGACCGGCGAATCGGAACCGGTTTCCAAGGACGAGGTGGTGCTTCCCCGGGCCACGCCGGTGGCTGACCGGAGGAACATGCTCTACAGCGGCACACTGGTGACCGCAGGCACCGGTGCCGGGATCGTCGTCGCCATCGGCGGTGAAACAGAGCTCGGCGAGATCCACCGGCTCATGGGATCCGTCCAGCCTGTGGCCACACCGCTGACCCAGAAGCTGGCACGGTTCAGCGGGACCCTGACGGTTGCCATCCTGGCTTTGGCCGCAGTGGCTTTCCTCGCCGGGGTGGCACACGGCGAGCAGCCTGCGCAGATGTTTACTGCCGCCGTCGCCCTCGCTGTGGGTGCCATCCCGGAAGGCCTTCCCGCCGCCGTCACGGTGACGCTGGCCATAGGCGTCCGCCGGATGGCCCGCCGGCGGGCCGTGGTCCGCCGCCTGCCGGTGGTGGAGACCCTGGGGAGCACCACAGTGATCTGCTCCGATAAGACCGGCACCTTCACTGAAAACCAGATGACCGTCCGGGCAATCTGGACTCCGGAACGCAGCTACCGGGTCACCGGTTCCGGATACGGCCCGGAGGGGCACATCCACCCTGCGGGCCAGCCGGAGAAGGCTGCCCAACCGGTGGCAACGGCCGACAACCTCGCGCTCTACTGGTCTCTCCTTGCCGGAGGCGCGTGCAATGACGCCACTGTCTTTCCCGAGGGAACCACCTGGCGGTCGCGGGGGGACCCCACCGAGGCGGCAATGCTGGTGGCAGCGGGGAAGGGCGGTGTGGACGTCGCGGGGTTCCTGGCAGCACGCCCCCGGCAGGCCGCCATGCCCTTCGCCTCCGAGCACCAGTTCATGGCCACGCTGCATCCGCCAGGTCCCCCGGACGGCCGCAGCATCGTCCTCGTGAAAGGATCCGTGGAACGCGTCCTGGACCTTTGTGGTTTCCAGATGGACGGAAAAGGCGGCACCGCACCGCTGCACCACCATGCTGCCCTCACGGCGGCGCACGCGCTCGCGGACACCGGGCTGCGGGTGCTCGCCACAGCCATCCTCTACCTGCCCGTGCCCGGCGGTGCCCTGACCGCAACGGCTCTGCGCGGCAGGATGACCCTCACCGGGCTCCAGGCGATGCTCGATCCCCCGCGTGAAGCGGCCGCCTCATCGGTCCACGCCTGCCAGCGCGCCGGCGTCGCGGTGAAGATGATAACGGGTGACCACGTCCGGACTGCCATGACCATCGCCGCGGCCGTCGGCCTGGCCTCCGACCACCGCGACGGCACCGCCTTAACCGGTGCGGAGCTGGACGCCATTCCGGCTGACCGCTTGCCGGACGCCGTCGAACGCGCCACGGTCTTCGCCCGCGTCTCACCGGAGCAGAAGCTCCGCCTCATCGGGGCGCTCCAGTCGCGCGGACACGTTGCGGCAATGACGGGCGACGGCGTAAACGACGCCCCGGCGCTGCGGCAGGCGGACGTTGGAATCTCCATGGGACGTTCGGGAACAGAGGTGGCCAAGGAGGCCGCTGACATCGTCCTGACCGATGACGACTTCGCCACGATCGAGGCGGCCGTCGAAGAAGGACGGAACGTCTTCGACAACCTGACCAAGTTCATCGTCTGGACCCTCCCCACCAACATGGCAGAAGGGCTGGTAATCCTGGTGGCCATCCTGGTGGGCGGGACGCTGCCCATCCTGCCCACCCAGATTCTGTGGATCAACATGACCACGGCGGTGGCTCTCGGGTTGATGCTGGCTTTCGAGCCCAAGGAGCCGGGACTCATGTCCCGTCCGCCCCGGCCACCGGACCGCCCCCTCCTGACATGGACCCTGACACTTCGGATCCTGCTGGTTTCCGCCCTCATGGTCGCCGGAGCCTGGTGGCTCTTTGAACATGAACTCAGCGTTGGCGCGTCCGTTGCCGAAGCCCGGACCGCTGCCTTGAACCTCTTCGTGGCCGTTGAAGTCTTCTATCTCTTCAGTTGCCGCTCGCTGACCCGGCCAGCCTGGCGGATCGGGCCCTTCAGCAATCGGTGGGTGATCCTCGGCGTCCTGGTCCAGGCAGCCGGACAGCTGTCCCTCACCTACACACCGGTGATGAACGACCTCTTCCACACCGCCCCGATCGACGGCGGAGCCTGGCTGCGCATTCTGGGCCTGGCAGTGCTCGCATCCCTGGTCGTCGCAGTGGACAAGCGCTTTCGGCGCCGCGGGTTCTAGCGCCGCAGCCTCTGGCGCCGAAGCTGCTAAGACCGGTGACCCTGCGGGCGGCTCTCCGTGAGGAGGCGGACCAGGACCAGTCCGCTCACCAGCGCCATCGCGACCGCCATGAGCACTGCCGCCCCGGCGCCGATGAGGGCCGTCAGCCATGCCGCCTGCCCGGGCTCCCACAAGGGGGTGGCAACCGCCATGAACACCGCCAGTCCGGCCGCCCACGCGGCCGCGCTTCCGCCAATCCAGCGCCACGCCCGCGGCACATGGTGCCGCAGCTCGATCCACTGCGCCGACCCGATCGAGCCAAGCAGAAGGACTGCAGCCAGCGACCCGGCCGCAATCCGTGCCGGGACCGGCCAGTCCTCCCATGCCGGCGAGGCCGACGGCAGCAACCCGACGGCCCAGGCAAAGCCGGCGGCAACGGACGTGAGCAGCACCCACGGGCGGGAGGCGACGCCAGGCAGGCGGGTTCGGAGGAGCCGCACCTGGAACCAACCCAGGACCGCCCCCTCGGCAAAGCCTGCCAGTACGAGGAGCAGCGGCACGCCATCAGGCCAGGCGTTGGCCCCGATGTACTCGGCAAGGACCGGGGCAAGGAAGCCCAGGCTCTCGCCAAGGGTTACCCACCCGACCCAACGGGCAAGGAAGCCCGTTCGGGGCGGCGGGCTCATATGGACCTTGCCCTCGACCTCCACGCCTATTCCTCCTGGTTCTCCTCCCCAGAGTGGCGGAACCGGGCCGTACCGTGCCAGTGCCAAAAGCCCCCGCGGCGGCCGGCTCAAGCCGGGATGGGTGCCCGGGAATGGGGACCAATGGCTCTGCCGCGGCGGCCACGCTCCTGCCGATACTGGAGTCAGCGGATGGCCGGCATCCGTTCTACAGTGACCGGAGGTCAGGGAAGTGTACGGCTGGAACGACGGCATGGGCCTGTGGGGCTATGTCCTGATGAGCATCAGCATGGTGGTGGTCTGGGGAGCTGTCATCACCGGCATCGTGCTGCTGGCCCGCTCGCTGCGGGCACCGTATCCGCACAATACCCAGTCCTCGTCGATGCGAACAGCGGAGGACGTGCTCGGTGAGCGGTTTGCCCGCGGGGAAATCGACGTTGCGGAATACCAAAACAGGCTGGCTGTGCTGCGCGGCCATCCAGGCAGCTAGCAGCCACGGAAGGATAGTGGGGGCAGTCGTGCCACTCTCGGAATTTGAGCAACGGGAGCTTGACAGCATCGCCCAGGGCCTGGAACAGGATGACCCCCGGCTCGCCGCGCTGCTCAACAGGAATATTTCCCCGTCTTCGCTGCGGACCCGGCTCGGCCGCGGCCTGGTCTTCTTTATGGCCGGGCTCTGCGTCCTGGTATTGGGACTGGTGGTCCGGGCGCCCTTCATAGGGGTGACCGGATTCGCCGTGATGAGCGTTGCGGGCTACTGGGCAACAAAGGACATCCGCTGGCCGTTCGGGCGCACCAAGCGGCAGGTTCCACAACTGGAAGGCAACAACGAATGAAGGCTCTACCGGCCGCAGGGAAAGAGGCATCCAACGAGGCGCGGGCGCTGAAGGCGGTGGAAACGCACCACGCCGATATGCTTCGGCAGCTCAACGGCATGGCCGGACTGCTGACCGAGGCTGTCGAAGCCGGGGACGCGAACGCCGAGCAGGGCACCCAGGCTGCCTTACTGGACTGGTGCGACCGGGAATTGGTCCCCCATGCCCTCGCCGAGGAGGGCCCGCTGTACAGCGGGCCGCGCGGCAAGCCGGGTGCGAAGCTTCTGGTGGAGGGGATGCTCGCGGAGCACAAAGTCATCGTCGACCTGGTCGAGGAGCTCCGGACCTCCAGCGGGGTGGCCGCCGCTGTGGCGGCCGGGGCCATCCAGCGCATCTTCGCCCTGCACCTGGACAAGGAGAACCGCCTGCTGATGCCCTTCGTCGTCGAATCCCCGGATTTGTCGCTTGCGGACGCCGTGGCAGGACTCCACGAGCTGGTGGGATCAGACGAAGGGCAAAGCGGCCATCAGCACCAGGACCACCACGCAGAAGAACACCGCCATCGCGCATAGGGTTAGCAAGCCCCTCCTACGGCCGGCCTTCTTCCGGGCTGTGGACCACCAGGACGGGACAGTGTGCATGGCTTACGCAGGCTGAACTCACCGAACCGGGGACGAAGCTCCCGTGTCCCCGGCGTCCCACGATGAGCAGTAGCGCATTGCGGCTGCCGTCGATCAACAACGGGCTTGGTTTCCCGCGTACCAGCCTGGGATGCACGAAGGCCGGCTGCTCGTCGAAGGCGTCCTTCAGGGCCTGCTGCAGCACCTGTTCCGCGGCGTACTTGAATCCTTCGATTCCGACAGCCAGGTAGACGCCGTAACCTGCCGGGACGTCCCAGCACGCCCACGCTTCGACCCTCGCCGCCAGGGGCTCCGCCAACGCACGGGCAACCCGGAGGGCTGCCACGGATGCCTCCGATCCATCCACTCCCACGATAATCCTCGGGTGCGTCTCCGCGGCTGCCATCGCCATGTCCGTTCTCTCTCGTGGTGCGGTCCGTCCCAGCGTGGACTGCACGCGTCAAGCGGGGTAGGGCCAAAGGTCACCCGGGTGGCGGCGTTGCCCGTACCGGACAGTGGGCTGCGCCCCTCCTGCTGGCCGCCCCGGCCCGCGCGCGCCGCTGTGGACTTTGGTCCCTTCCCACCCATCCCTGGTCAGGGAACAATGGGGTTTAGTCCCTCCTGGGGACTGCCCCTCCGGGAAAGCGGGGCCTGGTCAGATGTTGGGAGCATTAGGTGCAAATCCATGAAGTGGGGGCGAACCACACACAAGCTTCTTCCGGGCCCATGCGGGTGTTCATCCTCGATGACCATGAGCTGGTCCGCCAGGGGCTGAGGGACCTGCTGGAGGGTGAGGGGTTCCTGGTCGTTGGTGAGAGCGGCTCCGCCGCGGAGGCCACACGTCGCATTCCCGCGTTGCAGCCTGACATCGCCATCCTTGACGGGCGCCTTCCCGACGGCACGGGCATAGAAGTCTGCCGCGACGTGCGTTCCCTTGACCCCCGGCTGCGCTGCCTCATCCTGACCAGCTACGACGACGAACAGGCCCTTCGGGGTGCTGTCCTGGCCGGGGCATCCGGTTACATCCTGAAGCAGATCCGGAGCGATGACCTTCTGACCGGAATCCGCAGGGCCGCGGCCGGTGAGTCGCTGTTCGAGCCCGGGGTGGAGCAGCGGATCATCGAGGGCCTGGCCAGTGCCCCGGTTGACCCGCGCCTGGAAGCCCTCAGCGCACAGGAAAAGAAGGTCCTGGCCCTGATCGGGAAGGGACTGACCAACCGGCAAATCGGTGATGACCTGTTCCTGGCCGAAAAGACCGTCAAGAACTATGTCTCGTCAATCCTCGCAAAACTGGGCTTTGAGCGCCGGACCCAGGCTGCGGTGTACGTCACCCGGAATGTTACGGATGAATCCTGACGTCCAGGCTGGATCGCCCCGCCTGCGATGAGGACAGCCGCCGATTAGGACAGCCGCGCCGACCACTGGACGGCGGTGCCTTTTCCGGGCGCGCTCTCGATGACGCAGGTGCCGCCCAGCAGCTCCGCCCGGTAGCGCATGTTCGCCAGGCCGCTGACCTCGGCAGGCTCCGTAAACCCCCGCCCGTTGTCGCTGATGAGGAGCTGGACCAGGGTGCGGCCCACCGTGACGGCAACCTGGATCTCGTCACCTCCGGAGTGCCTGAGGGCATTGCTCAACGCTTCCGAGACGACTGACAGCAAGTGGACGGCCACCTCTTCCGGGACCGAGTCCACGGGCCCGTCCAGGGCAACCTTGGGGGTAACCGCGTAGCTGCGGGAGTTCTCCCGGACAACCCGCAAAATCCGGCCCGTCAGGGCTTCCCGCTCCTCCTCCCCCGTCCGGAGTGAGTAGATCGTGTCCCGCAATTTCCGGATGGTGTCATCCAGTTCCCTGGTGACCGCGCCGATGCGCTCGTGTGCCACGGGGTCGGGCGTGTAGCGGCGCAAGGTCTGGATGCTCAGGCCGGCGGCAAACAACCGCTGGATGACAAGGTCGTGCAGGTCGCGGGCAATCCGCTCCCGGTCGGTGAACAGGAGGTTCTGTTCGCGAAGCGCGTTGACGCGGGCCAGGTCCAGTGCCAGCCCGATCCGGCTCCCGAACATGGCACTGGATTCGACATCCGACTGGTTGAACACCGGGGCCCCCTGTGCGCGGGCCACCAACAGCACGCCGTTGTCGCTGGTGCCGTGCCCGAGCGGAAACACCAGCACCGAACCGAGCTTCTTGGCAACCTCGTCCTCGAACACCTGGCCCGGCTCCCGGACCACCAGGGATTCGCCCGAGTCAATGACGGAGGAGATCGTTGCGGAGACCGTGATCTCCTGCCCGGCCTGCAGGCCCTGCACCCCCAGTGAGGACTGGCAGCGCAGTACGCCCTCACCGGCCGGAACTGCTATCACTGCCAGTGCCGAATCGGAGACTTTAAGCGCTGTTTCGGCGATCAGGTCGAGGCTGTCTGCATCACTCGGATGGGACGCCAGGATCAGCCGGCTGCTCAGCTCCATGCCCGCTTCCAGCCATTTTTGCCGCCGGCCGCTGTCCTCGAAGAGGCGGGCGTTCTGAATGGCGACTCCAGCCGCGGCAGCCAAGGCCACCGCCAGGTCCTCGTCCTCGGGGGTGAAGTCCTTCCCGCCGAACTTCTCGGTGAGGTACAGGTTGCCAAACACCTCGTCGCGCACGCGGACCGGTACACCCAGGAACGTCTTCATCGGCGGATGGTTCGGGGGAAAGCCCGAGGTGATGGGATGCTTGCCAAGGTCATGCAGGCGCAAAGGCTTCGGTTCGCGGATCAACAGGCCCAGGACACCGTGCCCCGTCGGCAGGTCGCCGATCGAGCGGATGCCCTCCTCATCAATACCCACCGTGATGAAGTGGCTCAGCCTGCGGTCCTCGCCAATGACGCCCAAGGCGCCGTATTTTGCGCCCACCAGCGCGCAGGCAGAGCGGACAAGGCGGTCCAGGACGGCTTCCAGGCTCAGGTCCTCGGCAAGGGCGACGACGGCGGCCAGCAAGCCGTTGATCCGTTCCTGGGTATCCAGGAGCTCGTCTCCCCGGGCGGTCAAGTCCCGCAGGAGTTCCTCAACCCTGTCCCTCATGGGAGAGTTCCACTGCCGCTCAGTGCCCACGTTCCACCTCCTGCGGCAAGCACCTGCGTCGTTGCAGGCCCCTGGCGCGATTTAAACGCCCGGAACGGAGTCCGGCCCCGCCCCTGAATGCGCCTCCCCCGAGCACGAAGGCATCTCCTGGAACCATTCTAAAAGACCGCGGCGGCCACAGACAGACCCGGGCCTGTTACGAAATCAATTCAGTGGACGCAATGGTGGCCACCGGCGGGACCTTCTTCCCTAGCCGCCGCAGATTCGCCGCCCTAGGCTACGGCCATGAACACAGCAGCAACAGAACCCGAAATCAAGCACCTCGGCGTCCATGATTGTTGGAAATACCTTCGCTCCGCGTCCCTGTGCCGGGTGGCCTTTGCAGACGGCGAGACCGTGGAGAACTTCCCCGTCAATTACGTCCCCACTAACGGCACCCTGCTGATCCGGACAGGCGACAACACAAAGCTCGCTTCCCTCGCCGGCCGGAAATCCGTGGCGGTCGAGGCAGACGGAATGAACCAGTACGGCACGATCGCCTGGAGCGTCATCATCAAGGGGCACGCTGCTGTCGTCTCGGACGCTGAAGAAGTCCAGGACGCCATGGACGCGGGGCTCTCGCCGTGGCAACCGGGACAAAAGAACGTCCTGCTTCGGATCACGCCGGAGGACATCAGCGGCCGTCGGTTCGTCATCGCGGCACCAACACACTGGTGGCCGCCGCGGGAGCCTACAGCCGATTAACCCGTCTGCGGGCGACCCTCCCGCCCAAAATCCGTCCTGCCCCACCGCCCGCCCAACAAGACCCCCAAGGATGGCCCCCATGGCACCAAGCCAGCCCATCGCCGTCGGCATCACCGACTCCCCCGCGTCAAACGCAGCCCTGTTCTGGGCCGCGGCCCGTGCCAGCCGGCTCAAAGTGCCCCTGGCAGTACTGCATGTCCTGGATGACCGGTGGATGGCCGCCGAGGCACTGCCCTACATCGAAGTGCTCCGCGAAAGGGGCCTGGACCTGCTCAAGGAGGTCGGGGACAAGGTGCGCGCCGCGGAGCCCAACCTTCAGGTCACGCTGGAACTGCTCGAAGGCGGCGTGGGAGCGGCGCTTGGTGAATATTCCAGGAACACGTCCATGCTGGTCCTGGGCACCAGCGGGCATTCCCGCGGGGCCTTGACCGACCGCGCCCTGCAGGCCGCTGCCACGGCGGAATGTCCCGTGGCGGTCATTGGCATCGGCCAGGAAGACGGGCGGGGGGTCTTCGTCGGCGTGGACGGATCGCGCGAGTCAACCCAGGCGGTTGCCTTTGCGGCATCGGAGGCCGACGCCCTGGGTGAAGAACTGACGGTCCTGTACGCCTTCAGCGGCCCCAACCGGTGGATCGCCGCCGGCCTTCCCTCCTCCAGTTTCGCAGGCCACGTGATGGAGGAAGAACAACTGGTGCTGTCCGAGACCTTGGCGGGCCTCCGGCAGGAGTATCCCGATCTTGTGGTCCACACCGCCCTGGAGACCGTCCTGGAGCCCGCGGACGCCCTGGTCCGGGCGGCTGCCGGGGCGCGGCTGCTGGTCCTCGGCAGCCTGGGCAGGGGCGGGTTCGGCCGGCTCCTCCTCGGCTCGACAGCGCATGCGGTCCTGACCCAGCCGCCGTGCCCCACCGTCATAACCCGCATGCACAAGGCCCAGCACAGGGAGTAACGGCGGAAGCTGTTCCTGGTCGCGCCATGACCACAGCCGGGGAGGACAAAGACGCATCCGGTGCCGTCGCGGGCCGGCGCGGGGGGCTCGAAGGCCTCTCCACCGCTGAGGTCCTGGAACGGACCCGCAGCGGGCAGGTCAACAGTGCTCCGGCAGCCACGAGCCGCAGCGTCTGGGACATCGTGCGGGCCAACGTCCTCACCCTGTTCAACGGCATCGTCGGCGGAAGTTTCCTCCTGCTGCTGGTGCTGGGCCAATGGCGCGATGCCCTCTTTGGGTTGTCCGCCATCAGCAACGCGCTGATCGGCATCATCCAGGAGTACCGTGCCAAGCGTTCCCTTGACCAGTTGGCCATCCTGCACGCCGCGACGAGCCGGGTGATCCGAAACGGTGCCAAGGCGGAGATACCTTCCGGCGAACTGGTTCGGGACGACCTGGTGGTGCTGAGTGCCGGAGACGAGGTCAGTGCCGACCTTCAGCTTCTGGCCGGCGCTTCCCTGGAAGTGGACGAATCGCTGCTGAGCGGGGAGTCCGAGCCCGTGCCGAAACTGCCGGGGGCCGTCCTGCTCTCGGGCTCATTGGTCCTGGCCGGCACCGGTTACGCCCGGGTCCTGCACGTCGGGCCGGAGACGTTCGCCTCCCGGCTGGCGGCCGAAGCCAGGCGTTTTTCCCTGGTCACGTCGGAGATCCGCCGGGGGCTGGACAAGGTCTTCCGTGTCATCTCCTGGCTGCTGCTGCCCACCGCCGTGCTGCTGGTCAATGCCCAGATGCAGGAACAAGGCGGATGGGCAGACGCCCTCGCCACCGGGGCGTGGGTTCCAGCGGCAGTTGGGACAGTTGCGGGAATCATGGCCATGATCCCCCTCGGCCTGGTGCTGCTGACGAGCGTGGCATTCGCCGTGGGCGGCCTCCGGCTTGCCGGCCAAAAGGTCCTGGTCCAGGAACTTGCCGCGGTGGAGGTGCTGGCCAGGGTGGATGTGCTGTGCCTGGACAAGACAGGGACGCTCTCCTCCGGCTCCATCGTGTTCGACGCCGTCCATGACGTGGGGACGGCCCCGGAGGATGGGTGGCGGGCGGCAGTGGAGTGGTTCGGGGCCGCCGCTGACGCCAGCAGCACGGCCGCGGCCATCGGTGCAGCCTTTCCCGCCGACAGTCCGCTTCCGGAAGTGTCAGCCGTCCCCTTTTCATCGGCGCGCAAGTGGAGTTCGGTGACATTCGGTCCGGAATCCGGGGCACCGGGAACGTGGGTCCTGGGGGCGCCCGACGCGGTGCTCGGCCGGTCCCCCGGCTGCTCACGGGCGCGCGGCCGGGCAGCGGCGCTTGCCTCAACCGGGCTCCGCACGCTGGCGCTGGCACACCTGCCGGCACACCTGCCGCTGGACGACACGGAGTCAGGCTTGCCGGTGGACCTTGCGCCGGTGGTTCTCCTGACTTTCCGGGAAAGCATCCGGACGGACGCGCCGCGGACCCTCGACTATTTCCGGCGCCAGGGAGTCGCCGTGAAGATTATCTCCGGGGATGACCCCCGGACAGTATCGGCCCTTGCCAACGGCCTGGGCTTCGGTTCCGGAACTGCCTACGACGCGCGGAACCTGCCCGGCGATCCCCTCCTGCAGGAGGGGATCGTGGAGTCCCAGGACCTCTTCGGCGGGGTCACGCCGTCGCAAAAGCGGGAACTGATCCAGGCACTGAAACGGCGGGGACACACGGTGGCCATGACCGGGGACGGCGTCAACGACGTCCTGGCACTCAAGGAGGCCGACCTGGGCATTGCCATGGATTCTGCGGCACCGGCAACCAAGGCGGTAGCCCGCCTCGTCCTCCTGGACGGGCGCTTTGACCGGTTGCCGGCCGTGGTTGATGAAGGACGCCGGGCCATCAGCAACGTCGAGCGCGTATCCCTGGTCTTCCTCAGCAAGACCGTCTACGCGACGCTGATCTCGGTCGTGAGCGGCATCCTGTTGCTGGCGTTCCCCTTCCTGCCCCGCCAGTTGTCCGCCCTCGACGGCCTGACCATCGGCCTGCCGGCCTTTTTCCTGGCCCTGCAGCCAGGAGGCCGGCGCTACGAACCCAGGTTCCTCCGCCGTGCACTGGCTTTCGCCGTACCCGCCGGGATCTGTGCAGCCGCGTGCGTGCTGGCCGTGAGCGCCTACGCCCAGGCCCCGGGCGGGTGGGGCCCTGATGAGGCACAGTCGGCAGCCGCCGTGACCCTGGGCCTCGTGGCGGCCTGGATCCTGGTGATGGCCTCACGGCCCCTCACTGCACCCAAACTCCTGATCCTGGCCGGCATGTACGCGGGACTTGCCCTGCTCTTTTCCGTCCCGTTGACCCAGGACTTCTTTCGCCTCGACCTGCCGCCTGCGGAGCTCCTGGCAGTCGCCTCAGCAGCTGCCCTGGCAGGGTGCCTGGCGATCGAAGCCGTCGGATATTTCGCCCGGCGCCCCGGCGCCCGTGCTGCCGGAAGCAGGCTGGGACCTTTGACTCTGGAACCCGCCTCCCGGGAAGGGGATGGTGGAACTGCCGGGCAACCCGATGATCCGGCGTCCAGATGAGCAGGAGGAAAGCATGACAGACCTGATGAAATGGTTCGACACCCGCCGCTCCCCCATGGATCTGATCGAAAGACTCTTCGAGGGCGAGACGGGGTCTTCCGCCATTCGGGTTGAAGAGATGGTGGACGGCAACACGCTGGTGGTGCGGGCCGAACTGCCCGGCATTGATCCCGACAAGGACGTGGACGTGACAGTCGCCGACGGCGTGCTGTCGATCAAGGCCGAGCGGCAGGAGAAGAAGGAGCACAAGGACAAGGACAGCTACCGGTCTGAATTCCGCTACGGCTCATTCATGCGCCGGATCCCGCTGCCCAGCGGCGTCCAGCAGGACGATGTTTCCGCGTCCTACAAGGATGGCGTCCTGGAAGTCCGGGCACCGATGCCGGACCAGGCACAGGTGGCGGCTTCGTCAAAGATCCCCATCAGCAGGGGCTGAGGACCACCAGCAGCCGACGGCGGTGCCTGGCCTGCATGCAGGCCAGGCACTTTGCTGCCCCGTGTCTTTGCGCCCCTGGGCGGCGCGGCTCCCCCTGCGCGGCGCGGCTCCCCCTGGGTGGCGCGGCCTGGCCGGCTACCTCCTGGCGGACGCGGCCTCGGCAGCGGCGATGATGGGCAGGGTCTTCAGGAACGTGTCCGGGTTCAGCGATACCGAATCGATGCCCTGGCCCACCAGGAACTCGGCGAGGTCGGGGTGGTTGCTGGGGCCTTGCCCGCAAATGCCGATCTTGATGCCGGCGGCGTGTGCCTTGCTGATTGCCTGGGCAATCATGGACGTGACGGCGGGGTCGCGTTCGTCGAACAGCCCCGCGAGTTCCTCCGAGTCTCGGTCCACCCCCAGCACCAGCTGCGTTAGGTCGTTGGACCCGATGGAGAACCCGTCAAAGCGCCGGGCGAACTCCTCCGCGAGGACCACGTTCGAGGGGATTTCGCACATCATGTACAGCTGAAGTCCGGCCGCGCCACGGACCAGGCCGTGTTCTTCCATCGCCTGGATGACCATATCCGCTTCATGCACGGTCCGGCAGAACGGGACCATGACGATGACGTTGGAAAAGCCGATCTGCTCGCGTACCCGTTTGAGGGCCCGGCACTCCAGTGCGAACCCTTCCCGGTAACGGCCGCTGTAGTACCGTGAAGCGCCACGGAACCCGAGCATGGGGTTTTCTTCAGGACGCTCAAAGTAGCTGCCGCCCACCAGGTGGCTGTACTCGTTGCTCTTGAAATCGCTGAGCCGGACGATCACCGGCTTCGGGTGGAAGGGTGCCGCGATCTTCGCGATGCCGGTGGCGAGGACGTCGACAAAGTATTCCTGCGGGTCGGCGTAGCCGCTGGTGAGTTCCCGGATCTGCGCGGCCTCGCCGGGGTCCGTGACCCGTTCCGGGTGGACCAGGGCCATGGGGTGGATGCGGATCAGGTTGTTGATGATGAACTCCATCCGGGCCAGGCCTACCCCGGCCGCCGGAAGCCGCCACCACTTGAAGGCAGCGGCCGGGCTGGCGATGTTGACCATGACGCCGGTACGCGGGGATGGGAGTGCCTGCATGTCCACCTCGTCCACCGAGAAGTCCAGCAGCCCCTCGTAGACGTGCCCTTCTTCCCCTTCGGCGCAGGACAGGGTGACCGGGCCGCCGTCGGGCAGGACTTCTGTCGCGTTGCGCGTCCCGACGACGGCCGGCACCCCGAGTTCCCTGCTGACAATCGCCGCGTGGCTGGTGGGGCCGCCGTGGTCCGTGACGATGCCGGCGGCACGTTTCATCACCGGGACCCAGTCAGGATCCGTCATCCGCGTCACCAGCACGGAACCGTCGACAAAGGACTCGATGTCCTTCGCATCCCGGATCACGCACGCCTGCCCGCGGGCGATGGAGTCGCCGATGGCGGCACCGGTTGCCAATACAGGCCCCGGCCCGGCAAGGCGGTAGGTGCGGAAGGTGGAAATGTCCCGCCGGGCCTGCACCGTTTCCGGCCTCGCCTGGACCATGAACAGTTCACCTGTCAGCCCGTCCTTGGCCCATTCCATGTCCATGGGCCGCCCGTAGTGGTCCTCCACGGCCGCCGCCCAGCGCGCCAGGAGGATAATCTCCTGGTCCGCGAGCACCAGCGAGCGCCGTTCCCGTTCGCTGGTCTCAACAGTCCGGGTGCGCGCATCCCCGCCCTGGCTGTAGACCATCTTGCGCTCCTTGGCACCCAGCTCCCGCTCGATGATGGGGCTGAACCGCTGGTCCGCCAGCAGGGGCTTGAACACCTGGTACTTGTCCGGGTTGATGGTTCCCTGGACCACCGTTTCGCCGAGCCCCCAGGCCGCGCTGATCACCACCACCTCGGGAAAGCCGGACTCCGTGTCGATCGAGAACATGACGCCCGAAGCGCCCACGTCCGAGCGCACCATCCGCTGCACGCCCACGGACAATGCAACGTCCAGGTGGTCGAACCCCTTCATCTCCCGGTAGCTGATGGCCCGGTCGGTGAAGAGCGAGGCGTAACAGCGCCGGCAGGCGTCCAAAACGGCCCGCCCGCCGGCAACATTGAGGTAGGTTTCCTGCTGTCCGGCGAAGCTGGCGTCCGGCAGGTCCTCGGCCGTGGCGCTGCTGCGGACGGCCACGGCTGCCTGGTCCTGGCCTGCGCGTTGGCACAGTGCCCGGTAATGCTCCTGGATGTCCTTTGCGGTGTCTTCGGGAAAACTGGCCTGCAGGAACAGTTCGCGGATGGCGGCACCCGCCTGCCGCAGCGTGGAACGTCCCGCCCGATAGTCCTCAACGTGGCTCCTGATGCCCGGCTCCAGGTTGTTGGCGTCAAGGAAGGCCCGGTAGGCGGTGGCGGTGGTGGCGAATCCCTCCGGAACCCGCACTCCGGCGGACCGCAGGGCGCGGCTTAGCTCGCCCAGGGAGGCGTTCTTCCCGCCAACGGAGGGTATGTCAGCGATTCCGGTCTGTTCGATCCACGCGACGTGGACGCCGGCCAGCGATGTTTCGGCGGCTGAGGTCATGGCTCGATTCTGGCGTTCTCCGGTCCGGAGACGGCAGAGTCTTAGGTCCCGGCCGCGCCGTGGCTTCGCCGCGCACGCCCACGGATGGCTTTGTGGGTCCAGTCGGCCAGTAACACCGCCGGCACGGCCAGCAGTGCCAGCAGCAGGCCCAAGGGCGGCGGTGGAGCCTGGCCAAGCAGGGCTGCGAGGTATGGCACGTACAGGCATATGGCGAGGATCGCCAGCTCTGCCAGCACAGCCCAGGCGAGGAGCCTGTTCGTGCCCCAGCCCAGCCGCCAGGGCGGGACCGTGGCGCTTCGGCAGGCGTAGGCATTGGCCAGTTGTCCCAGCACCACGGCGGTGAAGGCCGCACCTGATGCAGCCATCAGCAGGGCTGCCTCCGGGTCGGTGCCGCGGGTCCAGCCGCCCTCAGCAAGGACGGCGGAGAATACCGCCATCTCTATTGCCGCCTCCACCGGTCCAAGCACGCAAAACACCCTGACGATCAGCTGCCGGTCCATGAGGTGCCGCCGCTCGGGCGGACGGGCCAGGACGTGTTTGGCGGGCGGTTCAGCGCCCAGAGCCAGGGCGGGTAGCAGGTCGGTGCCGATGTCCAGCGCCAGGATCTGCAGGACACCGAGGGCCAGCGGGAACCTGCCGCCGGACAGCGCCCAGATGACGAAGGGAGTCAATTCCGCGACATTGTCGGTGAGGTGGTAGGTCAGGAAGCGGTGGATGTTCGAATAGGTAGCGCGGCCCTGTTCAATGGCCGAAACAATGGTGCCGAAATGGTCGTCCAGCAGGACGAGGTCCGCGGCTTCGCGCGCAACGTCGGTTCCGCTCCGCCCCATGGCCACGCCGATGTCCGCTTCGCGCAGGGCCGGACCGTCGTTGACGCCGTCGCCGGTCATGGCCACCACGTGTCCCCGGGCCTGCAGCGCCTTGGCCACCCGGAGCTTCTGCTCCGGGGACACCCGGCTGACCACCACTCCATCACGGTCAAGGAGCGCACCCAGCAGCTGGTCGTCGTCGGGCAGGTCCGATCCCTCGTAAATGCGCTCGGGTGAACCGATCAGCCCAATCTGGCGGGCGATCGCTGCCGCCGTCGCGGGGTGGTCGCCGGTGATCATTGCGATCTTCAGGCCGGCGTGCCGGGCCGTCCGGATCACCTCGCCCACGTCCGGCCGGGGCGGATCCTGCAGCCCGATCAACCCCAGCAGCTCGAGACCGGTTTCCAGGTCTCCCGCGGGGCTTGACTGCCACGCCGCTGACGGGCCGGCCAGCCGCCGTCGTGCCACCGCGATGACCCGCAGGCCCCGCGATGCCATCACCTCCACCTGTTCCTTAACGTGCCCGGGCACGGACCCGCACAGTGGAAGCACTGTCTCGGGGGCTCCCTTGCAGAAGAGCTCCGCTCCCATGACCACCGACTCGCGGCGCCGCACCGGGTCGAAGGGCAGCCGCCGGGCAGGCAGCCCGGTGGCTTCGGTACCGGTGAGCCTGCGGGCGAGGACATCCATGGCCGCTTCCATTGGATCACCCTGGGCGTGCCATTGCCCGCCGCGCAGCTCGGCCCGGCCCTGGGACGCTGCCCGCGCCGCCACCGCGGCCTCAGCGGCCTTTTCCCGCCCCTGCCCGTGGACCGTGGCCTCGGGGGCATATCCCTCCCCCATGACCTGGACGGAGCCTTCCGCCGTGTAGACCTCGACCGCGTTCATCCGGTTTTGCGTCAGGGTCCCTGTTTTATCCGTGCAGATGAAAGTGGTGGATCCCAGGGTTTCCACCGCTTCCAGGTTGCGCACCAGGGCGTCCCGGGAGGCCATCCGCTGGGCGCCCATCGCCAGTGACAGGGTGACGGTGGGCAGGAGCCCCTCAGGCACCAGCGCAACAGCAACGCCAATGGCGAAGAGGAAAGAATCCCGCCACTGGAAGCCCACGAGCAGCGACACCAGGAAAAAGAGGGCGGCAATCGCCAGGGCCACCCCCGCTATGACCCTGACGATCCGGCGGAGTTCCAGGGACAGCGGTGTGGGAGGCGGCACCGCGCCGCTGGTCAGGGCCGCGATGCCGGCCAGCCGGGTCCCGGCGCCGGTCCCGGTGACGGCGGCTTCGGCCTCGCCATTGACCAGGAACGTGCCGCCCCAACCGGAGTCGCCCTCAGTTTTCGACACCGGTTCGCTTTCTCCGGTGAGCATCGATTCGTCCACGGCACAGGCCGAGGCGGAGAGCAGGAGCACATCGGCGGGGATCCGGTCACCGGCGGTGAGGAGCACTACGTCGCCGGCCACCAGTTCACTGGCGTGCACTTTGCGGACGCGGCCGTCCCGGCGCACCACGACGTCGGCAGGCAGCAGTCCGCGCAGGCGGGCGGCTGCATGCTGGGCCCGCTCCTGCTGGATATGGGCGAAAACGCCGTTGACAATCACGACGACGATGATCGCCACAGCGAGCTCGGGCATGTTTGCGAGGAAAGCCAGCCCGGCGGCGCACCACAGCATCAGCGCGAAGAAGTGCGTCATCTCCCCCCAGAGCTTTCGCCACTGCGGGACCGGTTTCTCCGCCGGAAGCAGGTTGGGTCCCGACTCCTTCAGGAGTGCGGCCGCCCGCTCCGAGGTCAGGCCCTCGGCGGTCCTCACACGGCGTCCGCCTCCTGCCCCACCAACAGCACGGGGCAGGCCGCATGCGCGGCGCATGCCTTGCTGACGGAGCCCATGGAGGTTCCCAGCAACCCGCCCTCGCCGTGCCTGCCAACCACCAGCATCTGGGCCCGTTTGCTTTCCTCCACCAGCACCTTCGCCGGTGGCCCGAATTTGACCGCCACCTCGATGTCTCCGGGCCGCTCCCCGGAGAATGCCCGGCCCAGGGCTTCCTCGACGAGGCGGCGTGCGGCGTCCTCCAGCCTCGCCGTGAACTGCCGGTCGGCGCCCTCAAGGTGGGACAGCACCAGGTAGTCCGGCATGCCAACGCAGGTGATCACCTCCAGCCGGGTGTCCAGCCGCGCCGCCAGCGTGCCTGCGTAGCGCAGGGCGGCGGAGGAGTATTCGGAACCATCGACGCCGACGATCACGGGTCTGGGCGCTGTTTCTGCATTCATACACACCACGTTCCCGGCTCGTGTGGGCTGCGGGAAGGGCCTAAAGTCATTCCCGGCCGGCTGTGTCAGGGTTTCCGTTCGCCGCCGTGGAGTGCCCGAAGGCCATTCAGGATTGTTGCCAGGTCCACCAGTTCCTGCAACAGGGCCCCGGTGACGGCGGGGATGTAGCCCGTCATGGCCACGGCCATCAGCCCGATGCTCAGTCCAATGCCGGTCCAGATGCTCACCAGCGCCACCGCCACGGTCCGCTTCCCGATGGCAACCGCCTGGGCAACCTTGGAAAGATCATCCAGCATCACCACCACGTCCGCCGATTCACTGGCCGCTGTGGCGCCCTTGGCTCCCATCGCGATACCCACGTCCGCTGCGGCCAGGACGGGCGCATCGTTCACCCCGTCACCCACCATCAGCACCGGGCGGTCCGCAATGGCCGCCACCGCGTGGACTTTGTCCTCCGGAAGGCACTCCGCCTGGACGCTCCCGATGCCGGCCTCTTCCGCGATGTGGGCAGCGGTCGCGTGGGCATCCCCGGTCAGCAGCATCGTGTTCTGCACGCCAAGCCCCTGCAGCCGCGCCAGTGTGGCGACGGCGTCGTGGCGCAGCGGATCCTTCATCACCAGGGCACCGGCGTACATGCCGTCGATGGCAACGTGCACGGCCAGCTGTCCACTCTGGAGCGCCGTTTCCCGGAACCCCGTCGAAACGCTGCGCACCAGGCCCGCTTTGCCCACCACCACCCGCCGGCCGGCGCACACGGCCTCCACGCCCTGCGTCGCCGATTCGGTGGCGTTCTGGACGGGCAACAGTTCAAGCCTGGCTGTCCTGGCGGCCTCGATGACGGAGGCTGCCAGGACGTGCGAGGAATACTGTTCCGCGGATGCCGCCAGTTGCAGGATCCGTTCGGGGCTGGCGGGGGCATCCGCGCCGTCGTCGCGTACCCGGATGTGGTCCAGGACGGGCCGCCCTGAAGTGAGGGTTCCGGTCTTGTCGAACACCGCGGTGCGGGCCTTGGCCAGTTGTTCCAGCGTCTTGGTGTTCTTGATGATGATGCCTTTGTGGGCGGCCTGGCTGGTTCCGGCGAGGAACGCCACGGGCGCCGCGATCAGGAGCGGGCAGGGGGTGGCGACTACCAGCACCTGGGCAAAGCGCAGTGGATCGCCGGCCAGGAACCAGGCGGTGCCTGCCATCGCGAAGGCGAGGAAGGTGAAGGGAACGGCATAGCGGTCAGCGAGGCGGACAACCGGGGCGCGGCTGCTGGAGGCTTCCTCCACCAGGGCGATGATGCGGCTGTACTGGGACTCGGCCGCCGTGGCCGTGGCCCGCATCCGGATGGCCGCTTCGCCGTTCACCGAGCCGCTGAGCAGAAGCTCTCCCCGGGACCGCTCCACGGGCAGGCTCTCCCCCGTCAAGGATGATTCGTCCAGGCTGGCGGAAGCAGACAGGAGGTCGCCGTCAACAGGCACCAGTTCGGAGGGGCGGACCACCAGCACATCCCCCGGGGCCACATCGCCGATGGGGACATCGTCGAGGATTGCGGCCGCGCCTTCGCGGTGTGCGAACCGCGGGGCCCTGTCCAGCAGTGACCTTAGCTCGCGGGCGGCACGGCCCTGCGCGAAGTTTTCCAGCGCTTCCCCGCCGGTCAGCATCAGGATGACCACCAGCGCGGCAAGGTACTCGCCCACCGCGATCGTGCTGGCAACGGCCATGAGGGCCAGCAGGTCAATCCCCCAGTGCCCCTCCCGCAGGGCGCGGACCATTTTCGGCACGCGGGCCAGCACCACCACGCCGGCGTACGCCGAACCGAGCACCCTCACCTGCGGTTCGAGGCCGGCCTGCAGCAACAGCAGCGCGGCCAGCAACACCAGGCAGGTGAGGGCGACGACGGGATACAGCCGGATGAAGCGAACCAGCCGGTTCCCGGCGGGGAGCCCCGGGTCACCGGTTCCAGCAGCCGGGGCTGTCTTTCCGGGAGACACCCCCGGATGGGGCGCCTGTTTCCTCATCCCGGGTACCCGGGCCGGGAGCGGTCACGACGCATAAAGCGAGCCTACGGCCCTGCCGTTGCCTGCGGTAGGGCACTTCGCCCCGCCTGCGCGCTAACGTGGACGGGCGGTCATGACTTTCGGCCCTCCCGACAAGTCGCGGCAGGGCCCATCGTGGAGGGGAGCTCCCTGGACAGCGTCGATTTCCGGGAAGTCGATTTCCGGGAAAGGACCGGCATGAACGCGATTGTCTTGTACGATTCCGCCTACGGCAACACCCGGACCATCGCGGAGGCGGTGGCATCGCACCTGGGCGGCGGGGCCGCTGTTCCTGTGGACGGATTCGACGCCGGCGCGCTGCATCCCGGTGACCTCCTCGTCGTCGGCAGTCCCATCAACGGTTGGCGGCCGACCCCGAAGATCAGCAAGGTGCTGGATGACCTGGCGGGGCGGGGGCTGGCGGGTGTGAAGGCGGCCGCCTTCGATACCAGGGTCAAGCTCTTCATCCACGGTGACGCCGCGGGGAAGATGACCAAGGCCCTCAAGAGTGCCGGCGCCAGCATCGTGGGCGACCCGATAGCCTTCTACGTCAAGGGCAGCGAGGGCCCGCTGCTCAGCGGTGAGGTGGAGCGCGCCCCTGCCTGGGCCGCCGGCCTCGACGCAGGGCTCGCGGCTGGGGTGCGCCGGGAACCCGAACCTTGATGACCCGCCCCGACAGCCCGCCTCCCGGCACGCAGCCGTGGACTCTGGAGCGGTTCTTCGAGGGCGCAGCCCCCGCCTATGCGCTCTACCAGGCGGTGCAGCGGATGGCGGACAGCCTGGGGCCGATGGAAGTCCGTGTTTCCAAGAGCCAGGTAGTGCTCCGGCGCCGCCGGGGCTTCGCGTATCTTTGGCGCCCCGGCATGTACGTCAAGTCCACGGTCCCGCTTGTCCTGTCGCTGGCGCTGCCGAGGAACACCGGGTCACCCCGCTTCAAGGAAATAGTCCAGCCGTCCCCGGGAACCTGGATGCACCACCTGGAGCTCCGGGACAGTTCCCAACTGGACGACGAGGTGTTGCAGTGGATGCGTGAAGCCTACGAAGCAGCCGGCTGACCTGTGACCGCTTCCGACCGGAGCTGTCCACCGAGCGCTGTCCACTGCCCTCTGCCCTCTGCCCTCTGCCCTCTGGAAATTAGAGTCCTAGTGCCCTGTCGCAGGACGGAGTCATGGCTGAGCCTTGTGGGATGAATGGGAACAGCCAAGAGCCCCGAAGGATCCACCTGACCGGCCAGCCCGTCGCCGTGGTGCGTGAAAAAGTCCGCATGGACTCACTCCCCGGCTTCTTCGAGCGGGCCTTCGGCGCCGTCATGGCCGCCGTCCAGACACAGGGCGCCAGCCCGGCCGGTCCGCCCTTTGCGCTGTACCGCGGCATGCCCACCGAAACTGTCGACGTGGAAGCGGGTTTTCCGGTCGCCGGGCACTTCACGGGGACGGATGACGTGGTGGCCGCGGCGCTTCCGGAAACCGATGCGTTCGAAGCGATCCACACCGGCCCCTATGACACGCTGACCGCTACCTACGACGCGATCAGGCAGCGCATGGAAGCCGACGGCGCCGTCCCAGCGGATGTGATGTGGGAGTACTACCTCAGTGATCCGCGGGAGCAGCCTGACCCGGCAACGTGGCAGACCAGGGTGGTCTGGCCCGTCGCTTGAGGCCCCTGCCCCGCCATTCAATCCACGCCATTCCATGAGTGGCATCTACCCGGCCTGCTATCCCCCCGACCCGGGCTTCCCCCGACCCTAACCGTCCCGGCCCTATCGGGCGGGGCGGCGGGTGAATGTCAGCTCCCAGGGCTGTGTGCCGTGGCCTGTCTCAAGCCACCCGTCACGCGCTATGTCCCCGCGCAACTGCGCCAGGCTTGCCTCCAGGCCCGGCGCCCACTTCTCCTCAGGCGGGGTCGCGTTCAGCGGTGGCCCGGGAAAGGTGTCGCTGGCATAAAGCCTGCGCCCCTCCGGAGTCCTGCCAACAAAGCGCAGCTGCGTCCTGCCGTACTGCGAGCCCAGGGTGTACAGGATGCGGGCCCACCATTTGCTGGAGGCGGCATCCTCAAGTTCTATGCGGAGTCGTTCCTCTGCCGCCATGTGTCTACCTCCGGAGTGCGGTTCCTGGACGGAGGCGCTTTGTCACCGCCCACTGCACTGCCAAGAGTAGGATCGCCGAACCGGTCCCCACCAGGGCCGAAGGTCGCCACCGGTGCACCGTGCGAAAGGAGCAGAAGCAGGAAGGAGCACGTGACAAAGGGCACTACCGGGTGCGGTGCCGGGATGGAACAGTGCAGGCATGACCGGCCCAGGCACGACGGCTTCCGGCCCCTCAGCCCACCATGGCGCACAGGGCTGGCAGCCTCTCTACCTCCTCGCAGGCGTGGGAGCGCTTCTCTTTGTCTTCCTCCTGGTGGCGGCGCTGGGGCTTGACCTTCTTGCCCCTCCCCCGGTCCATGGCGGGGAAGCCACCCTCCTTTTCATAGCCGCCAACAAGCCGGGCTACGTGGCCGAGCAAATCCTGTGGATCCTGCCCGATATCCTTCCGGTACTGGTCTTCGCGGCGCTTTTCGTCGCTCTGTTTACCGTCCGGAAGAGCCTCGCCCTCACAGCGCTGGTCTTCGGCGGCCTGCCCTCGGCTCTGCTGCTCGCACTCCCGGTCAGCAGCCGGGGCTCCCTGAACCTCGTCTACCTCAGCGACCGGTACGTCGCGGCTGCCGAAGTCCTGCGGCATGTGCTGCCGGAATTCTACGGGGGCTACGGCGTCCTCCTCTGGGCGTGGTTCGCCGCAACCGGAATCGCCCTGGTCCGGCTGTCCCGGTCAGCTCCCCTAGCACCGGCCGGCCGGAGGATCAGGGACTTTGGTCCCTAATCCGCGGGACTGTCCTCTGGGACGGTGGATGGAGGCCGAAAAACGCACAGTGGCTGGGACTTGCGTGGCCTGCTGGACCGCTTGCGGACCACTGGAGCCTCCACATTCAGGGGAGGCGGGACGTTGAGGAGAACAAAGGCTTATGGCGGGTACGTTCGAACTGTTTGTCGATGAAGACGCGCAGATCCGTTTCCGGCTGGTTGCAGCCAACGGCAAGGTACTGGCGGTGTCAGGACAATTCAGCGATAAACGGGCGGCTGCCGCTGCCATCGAAGATGTCAGGGAGTGCGCGGGAATGGGCCTTATCAAGGACGTCGCCGCACCGCGTGCCGCCACACCGCCAAGCCTCGTCCTCGCCGCGGCACCAGGGCGCGACGTCCGGCGCGCACGCCCGGGCACCCTCGGATCCCGGGGTGCTGCCTAACCTCCGTTTCCGGGCGCGGTACCGGAAGGATTGTGCCCGTGCTGCATGCCGGAGGGCAGCGCTAGAAGCCCGAGGAACTGCCTGAGCCCGAGAAACTTCCTCCGCTGCTCCCGTACCCGGTAGTGCTTCCGCCCCCGCCCCGCGCCGAGTTGACGCTGCTGACCCCGGAATTGAGGCCCGAGTTAAAAGTGGCCACCGAGAAGAAGTAGTAGGACGGATAGACCGTGCCCAGGATGCTCGGCTCGTAGGTCCGCCGCCGGCGGTGGTCCGCGCCTTCCTGGGCGCCCTCCATCTGTTCGCGCATCAGGCGCTCCTCCCGATCGTTTTTCGCGAACGCGTGAATAACGGTTTCGGCGTGTTCCTGTAACAGCACAGACAGCCGGGAACGGGCGTCATACAAATGGTCGAGGGCATTTTCCGGTGTCATCCGCCCCTCCGCCAGCTCGCCCGTCCAGCGTTCGATGTCCCGCAGGCTGTGATCCCGGAAGGAACGCAGCGCGGCCGCCGTAGCCGATTCGCCCTGCCCATGCCGCTTCGCCAGCAGCTGTTCCAGGCCGGCCAGGTCGCTCCGGAACGGCGCGAGCTGCCGGTCCCACGCCGTCGGCCAGGTCCCGGCCCGGTTCAGCAGGGCGTTGCTGTCGGCGATGACATCGTCGAGGGCGTCAAGCTCGGCCGCCGCATCGGCGTATTCCCGGACGAGTTTCAGGTTCCTGCGGCTGCCCAGCGAGCGCCTGCTTAGTGCGTGTACCCGGCTGGACAGCTCGCTGGCGGTGTTGTAGCGGTTCAGGAATGAGCGGTGCTTCTCGAGGACCTGGCTGCCGTACTTCGACGATGCGGGGATGGTGCCGGCGTTCAGCTCCGTAACCTCCAGGTCCATGCTGACGTTGGCGTAGCTGCGGTCTCCGCGTTCCAGCTGCTTGTGGCAAGACGCCCTGGTCACGGCCCGGACAATCAACCAGGCTGCGGCGCCGAGGGCGGCGAGGCCCCCCGCCACCCAGGCCGTGACAACCAAGGCAGCGGAGCGGTACCACGGCTGGTTGATCAGTTCGGCTGCACGCCGCACCCCGGCTATGGTTCCGTCCGTCCATTGGGCGTCGCGCAGCAAGTCCTTTGCCGCGTTCTGGATGTCGCTGCGCTGTTCGAGGGACACTTTCCGGTCTTCGCCCATGTAGGTGCCCACGTGGCGGCCGACAGGATCGAGCGCGAAGATGAACAGCCCGTCGGCCCACTTCTGCCCGTCCGGACTGATCCATTCCGGGTGTTGGGTCCTGGCGAACCTCAGCACCTCCTCGTTGAGGTTGTCTGCTTCCCGGCCGTTGTAGGTGTAGACGACAACCTTGGTTGGCTCATAGAAGTCCAGCCCTTCAAGGGCGGGCAGCAGTAAGTTCCGGTCAAGTACCCCTGCGGTGTCCTGGATGTCCACGCCGACCGGCGGAACGGCGAGCGCGACGGCGGCGCCGCCCAGCAGGAATGCCGTCAGCGCCATGAAAATGGCAGCAACTCCGGCTACCGTGCTGCGGAACCTCACACCGCGTTCCACCCGTTGTCGGAGGCCAGCACCACGCCGTTGATGTTCGTTCCGTCCCTGCTGAGAAGGAACGTGATTCCGGCAGCGAGTTCACCCGCTTCGGCGATGGGAGGCACGTTTACCTGCATGAAGGGTCCCAGCACCTCGGTGGCCAGCTGGGATTTGAATTCCGCGTGGATGTTGGTCCTGGTGCCGCCGGGGGCCACCGCGTTGACACGGATTCCCCTGCGTGCGTACATCACTGCGGAACTGCGGGTGAGGCCAATGACAGCATGCTTTGACACGGTGTACGCGGCGCCTGCGGCGGACCCCCGCAGCCCCGCCTCGGAGGAGACGTTCACGATGGAGCCGTAGCCTGCCGTCAGCATCGCCGGCACCACCGCACGCATCAATCGCATCATCGATGTCAGGTTGATGTTCAATACCCGTTCCCAGGTGTCGTCGTCGACCTCGTGCACCGGCTGGAAGCTGTCCATGATGCCGGCAACGTTGGCGAGCGCGTCTATCCTGGTGCCGGCAGCCGCAACCACCTGCTGCACCACGTCTTCCTGGCTGATGTCTCCGGCGACCGGCACGAAGTCCAGCTCCCTGTTCCCTGCCACCAGTTTGTCCAGGCCCTCGCGGCTGAGGTCGCTGGCAACCACCCGGCCGCCTTCCCGGGCGACGCGCATCGCCGTCGCTAATCCAATGCCGGAGGCTGCCCCGGTGACGATGACTGTCTGGCCGTCAAACCGGCCAGGGGTGATGACTTCCTGCCAGGCGGACATGCGCTGCTCCTCACTACGTAGAATCAGGATGGAGCCAGGAAACGGGCCCGCCACAGGGCCTAAGGTCCCCTGATGAGGAGCGCGGTGCCGGATGCAGGATCCCAGAACCATAGTCGCCGGCTTTGACGGTTCGGCCGAGGCGGCGGCTGCTGTCCGGTGGGCGGTCCGCCAGGCCCAGGCTGCCCGCAGTCCCCTCCACGTGGTGCACTGTTCGCTGTGGCCACTCCTGACCAGGCACCTGGGACCAGTCCCGGGAGTTTCCGGCAGCGGCCTGGAGCAGTCTGCCCGGTCCATCCTCGAGGAGGGCATTGCGTGCGCCAGGGCGGAGGGGCCGGGCCTGGACATCAGGGGCACGCTGCTGCACGGGCTTCCTGCCCAGCTCCTCGCCGAGGCCGCAGCCGGCGGGAGGATGCTGGTGGTCGGCAGCCGCGGCCTGGGCGGATTCCTGGGCCTGCTCGTCGGGTCCGTCAGCCTGGAACTGGCCGCAACTGCCGCCTGCCCGGTTGCCGTCATCCGGGAGGATCTGCACCCGGCCGGTCCCGTCGTCGTCGCAGTCAATGGGTCAGGATCCCCGGCCGCGCTGGAGGACGCCAGCCACCTGGCCGCCAGTACAGGGGCACATCTCATCGTTGTCCATGTACGTCAAAGCCACGCACGGCCCAAACTTGCAGGACCGGAAAAGGAAGCCCCCGGGGACAACGTGCTGCAGGCTGCGGTCCGGGCCGCAGCCGCCCTCGCGCCCGCAGTCGACGTGCAGGGGAAGCTCCTGTCCGGCGATTCCGTGGCCGCAGCCATTCTCGAGGCGTCTGAAGGCGCCGCCGTGCTGGTTGTGGGAACCAAAGGCTACGGGACGGTCAAGGAAACCCTGGGGTCCACCGCCCACGCCGTCCTCCACCACGCCCGCGGGCCTGTCCTCGTCTCCCGCCGCGGCCGCTGATAAGACGGCTGATAAGACGAAGGCACTGAAGGTCTCCATCTCCGCCTGAGCGGTTGCGGGGTGTCCGCCGGCTTGCGGCCGGAGCCGTGCCTAAGCTGGCTGGGTGACCCCTGCCCCCTCCCCCACACCGCTGGACGTTATGGTCCACTCAGGCCCTGCCGACTGGTGGGTGATCCTCGCCGGGCTTGGCCCTTTGGCGGTGCTCACCGCTGCCCTGCTTGCCTTCTACATCAACTGGCGCACGCTGAAGCAACGCACCACTGCGGACAGGACGGCCCTGGCGCAAAAGACCGAGGCAGACAGCCGGGCGGAATGGTGGCGGCGGACGCAGTGGGCCCTGGACCGCGCGCTGGACGGCGATGAAGGAACCAAGGCTTTAGGCCTGGCCACCCTGGAAGTCCTGGCCCGCAGCGAGCTCGCCCGCACTGAGGAGCTGGAGTTGTTCGACATTGCCTGGCAGAGCGTCGCCGGCGAAGACAACGGGGAGGGGCTTGACCAGGAGGGCGGGCCGGCCTTCATGGACGGCGATGCGAACTTGGGCGAGAATGGAACGACGGATGAAAACAACACCAGGGAGGTTGGACCATGAGTGCGGCATCTCCTGAGCACCGGTTTGTGTATGCTCCCCGGAACTCCGCCGCCAAGCCGGCGAAGAAGACCACGACCCCCGCCGAGCACCGGGTCCAGGTGGCTGCGGCCCGGCTGCGCGTCACGCTTGATGAGCGCCTCGGACGTGAGACACCGGCCAAGACCAAAGCGCTGGCCAAGGAACCCATCTGAGTCCCGAACGCGCAAGGTGAGCAGGTGTCTGCACTGATTCTTGGGTGGGACATCAAGGCATGGAACCGCTGGAACTATGACGCCGTCGTCGAGCACGTTGCGGTGACCGGGCAATACCTGGACCGCTGGAGCATCGGTCCGCGCTGGAACGCCGGGCCCGGGACGGAAGCGTGGCTCCTGCTGCAGGGCACCAGTGACACGGATACCGGGCTCATAGGGCATGGAATGGTGATGTCCGAACCGTTCCGGCCCGTCGCCGACAGCACGTCCGGCGCCGGGGATTGGTGTGTCACGGTCGTTTTCGACGCGCTGCTCCCCCTTGGCGAACAGATAGGTGCCGATACGCTCCGCGCAGTTGTGCCCGGTGTGCCGTGGGACAACGCAAGCGGCGGGGCCGCCATGGCCCTGACCCCGTCAGCCGAGCCTGGCCTTCGCCGCTTGTGGCGGGAGCAGGGCCCGACGGCGGCCGGCTGGGAAGAGCTGGTTTCCGGCACCTTTCCGCCGGAAGCAGTCAGCCGGACCGTGGTGAACCGGTACGAGCGGGACGCCGACGCGCGCCGGGTGTGCCTGGCCTTCCACGGGACCTCCTGCGCGGCCTGCGGCCTGTCGCTCGAAACCGCCTACGGTGAAGCCGGCAGCGATGCGCTGGACGTTCACCACGTGGTGCCGCCGGAGATAGTGGGAAGCGGGTACCAGCTCGATCCCATCACCGATCTCGTACCGCTGTGCCCCAATTGCCACGCCATGGCGCACCACCAGGTGGCAGTACCGCGGACCGTCCCGGAACTGCGAAGCATGATCGCCGCCGCCGGCCACCTGAAGGGCGAGCCGGTCAGCGACAAAGCCCTCGAAGCGCAGGAGGATGCGCGGCGCATCCTTGAGGCCGGCCGCGACTGACGCTTACGGCCCGGTAATATTGGGGAATGACCGCGGTGGCCCCGCCTTCCGGCAGCGCCTTTTCCTTTGCCCGCAGTGCCCGGGGAGTATTGCGCCGTGTTCCTGTGTGGACATGGCGCCTGCTGATGCTGGCTGTGGGCCCACGGGAACGCGCAAGATTCAACACGGATCCAATCACCGAGGTCGGATACACGCACGACGTCGACTACGCGGGGAAGGGCCTGCGCGCCCAGCAGCTGGATGTGCTCACTCCCTTGGACGCAGCGGGTTCCTGCGCCGGGGAGACGGGAACGGGAGGGCCCCTTCCCGTCTACGTCTATTTCCACGGCGGGGGCTGGACGTCCGGGGACAAGGCGGCGGTGACGAAATACTGTGCCAGCCAGGCGCTGGGCGGGATGGTGGTGGTCAACGTCAACTACCGCCTGTCACCCCGCTTCCATCTGGGCCATGTCCTTCATGACGCGAATGCTGCGCTGGCCTGGGTGGCTGAAAATATCGGCGGGTTTGGGGGCGATCCGCAGCGTCTGGTCCTGGGCGGTGATTCCGCCGGCGGCCAGATCGCAGCGCTGCTGGCCGCCGCAAGCCTGCGGCCGGAACTGGCCGCCCACTACGCGCTCCGGCCCGCCCTCGCCCGGGAGCACCTCAAGGGGCTGGTGCAGCATTGCAGCGCGGTCGACTTCTCCGTGTTTTTCGAGCGCGGCTTCGTGCTGAGCCTGAACTTTGTCCGGATGCTGCTGCCGTCCGCTGCTGCGCCGGCGCGCCGTTTCCAAAGGCCGGCGACGTCCGGCTTTGCCGTTGAACGGCTGAAGGCCGCTGCCGCGTTCATGTCCCCGATCGAATGGCTCGACGCCGGGCACCCGCCGGTGTTCGTCAGTACGTCGGAGCGTGACTTCTTCTACCGGGCGAACCTCAATTTCATCGAGCGGCTCCGGCAGCATGCCGTGCCGGTGGATACCCTGGTCTACGGCTGGAGCAGCACCAACACCGAACACACCTGGCAGCAGGACTACCGTTACCCGGAATCGCAGGAAGTGTACCGGCGCCTGCACGCCTTCGTGCGGAAGGTGACGCGGCAGGCTCCGGCCCCGGCGGCTGACTAAGCCCCCTCCGCTGGGCTATTTTTGAAGCATGCTGGAGCCGGAGCCACGGGACTACGGAATCGACCCGGAGGAATTCGGTTCCGCCCGGGTGGATGCGGCCGCCCTGTTGGACGCGGAACTGGGCGATGTCGATTGGTCCGTCCTTCCCCCGGGATCGGTCCGCTGCAGCATCACCGCCCCCAGCGGCACCCTTGCAGGCCTTGCCCTGGGCAATCCCGGGGATCCCGCGGTCGTGCTGGTGCCAGGCGCCACCGGCTCCAAGGAGGACTTCTCGCTCATGATGCCCAGCCTCGCCGCCGCCGGGTATTTTGTGCTCAGCTATGACCTCGCCGGCCAGTATGAATCCGCAGGGGCAGGCCCGGAAAACCTCGTTCCGCCCAGGAAGCACTACGACTACGCCCTGTTCGTCGACGACTTCCTGGCGGTCCTGCAAACAACAGCTACGCCCGCCCACGTGGTGGGGTATTCCTTCGCCGGCATTGTCGCCCAGCTCGCCTACGCCCAGCGCCCCGAACTGTTCCGGTCGCTGACCCTGCTCAGCTGCCCGCCTGAACCGGGTGCCAGTTTCCGGGGGGTGAGCCGGGTCGGCCGCTTCAGCACCTGGGTGAACGGCCGGGTCGGCGCCGCCCTGCTGATCTGGGGCATCCGCAGCAGCCGGGTGGTGCGGGTTCCGCCGGGCAGGCGCCGGTTCGTCAGCTACCGGTTCCGCTTTACCCGGCGGGCCTCCGTGCGCGACATCTACACACTGATGCAGAACGCCCCGGATCTTCGGCAGACCTTGGCTGAGGCGTCCCTGCCGAAGTTTGTGGCGGTGGGAGAACACGACCTGTGGCCGCTCAGGCTCCACCGTCTGTTCGCACAGGCAATCCAGGCGCGCATCGGGGTCTACCGGGGTGGCCATAGCCCGTGCGAGACCTCGCCCCACGAGTTCAGCCGGGGCCTCCTGGCGCTCTATGCCAAGGCGGACCGACCCTCCTAGCGGGAGTCCTGCCGATGGGAGCGGCGCCAGCGCATGCGCTCCAGCCTCCGCCGCAGCGGCGGCTCATGGCGGAACTCGACGCCGAACGTCACCACGGACATCACAACGCGCCGCCGGAATGCCGCCCAGCTGGCGAAGGGCCGGGCGGAGACCCCTACCCTCAGTGCGGGGTCGTAGATGACCTCCATGTCAGGCCGCAGGCGGTAGGAGATGTCCAGGTCATCGTGGACCAGGGCGTTGTCCCGGACGACGGCGTCGCGGATGCCGGCCCAGACCTCGCTGCGGAGGGCGAAGTTGGAGCCGTAAACCGGACGGTGGCCCAGCAGGAACGCAACGATCCTGAAGTAGCCGTCCAGGAGCAGGTGCCTTCCAGCCCAGCCGGCAAACCGGTTGCCGCCGTAGAAATCGCCCGGCCCGGTGACGGCGGTCAGCGGGCCGGCAGCGCTGAGGATGCGCTCTATGCGTTCGAGCCAGTCCTGCGGCGGACGCGAATCGGTGTCCAGCCGGGCGATGATCCCACCTGAAGCGGTATCGAAACCGGCGGCCGCGGTGGCCGGGATGCCCGGCAGGTCCACCACAATCCGCCGGACACCAGCCGCGGCGCACACGCCAGCGGTGTCATCGGTGCTCGAGTTGTCCACCACGATGATCTCGTCGGCAGGCCTGGTCTGCCGGGCAAGCAAGGCCAGGCATGTCCTCAGCTGCGGGGCGTCATCGCGTGTGGGGATGACCACCGAGACAGAGGACACAGCTTCCATAGCCAGAGCCTACCCGCGCTGGCCGGTGACAAATGGTCGAGCCCGCCCCTTGACGCCCACAAAACGTTTTGCATATAGTGATGCAGGCAACATACAAAACGTTTTGCAAAGGAGCAGTGTCAATGGCGACCAAGGTAAACATCCGGGACGTGGCAAAAGCCGCAGGCGTCTCCGTGACCACCGTGTCGCACGCCCTGAGCGAAGCGCACAGCTCGCGGGTGAACGCCCGCACGGTGGAGCACATCAAAGCCGTAGCCGGCGATCTCGGCTACGCACCCAACCGGCTGGCCAGCGGCCTGCGCAACCAGCGCTCCCAAATCCTCGGGCTGGTCAGCGACGAAATCACCACCACCCCTTTTGCCGGTGCCATGATCCAGGGCGCCCAGGACGCCGCCTCCGAACACGGTCACCTGTTGATGGTGGTCAACTCCGGCCTCGACAATGAACTGGAGCGGCAGGAAATCCGTGCACTCCAGCAGCACCAGGTGGACGGGGTGATCTATGCCCGCATGTACAACCAGCTCGTGTCCGTACCGGAAGAACTCGGCGCAATGCCCACCATTGTCCTGGACGCGACGTCGGACAACGCCGGCTTGTCCTCCGTGGTGCCGGATGAGTCCGGTGCCGGCGCGTCCGCAGCCGACCTCCTGGTCGCTGCAGGCCATCGCAGGATCGCCATGATCAACAACGAAGACGATATCCCCGCCGCGCACGGACGCCTCGAGGGGTTCCGCGCAGCCCTGGCCCGCCATGGCCTGGAGCTGCCGGCACACCGCCTGGTCACCGCACACCCCAGCACCGCCGGGGGCCGGGAAGCGGCACTGAAACTGCTCTCCGCCCAGGAGCGCCCCACGGGGCTGTTCTGCTTCAACGACCAGATGGCCATGGGCGCCTACCAGGCGGCCGGCCACCTGGGCCTGGACATCCCGGCCGATCTCTCGATCGTGGGCGTGGACAACCTCGAACTCATCGCCGACGCGCTCTGGCCGGGGCTGTCCACCCTGGCGCTCCCGCACTACGAGATGGGCCGCTGGGCTGTCCTGAAACTCCTCAACGAACTCGAGGACCCCTCCGCGCCGCGGGTGCACGAAAAGATACCCTGCCCGCCCGTCGAGCGGCACTCCGTCGCTCCACCCACCAACTGAAGGCAACGCCGGCCTGACCAGCCGTCACGCCACTCAAACCCCCCAAAAACGGGAACGCAGCCGTTGCAGCGGCCGCGTTCCCGGCAGGACCCGCATCAATCCCCTCTGTCCAAAGAAGGAAGACCAATCCATGAACAAGTTGCTCACCAAGGTCCTGGCGACCAGCATAGCCGCCGTCGCCCTCACTGCCACCCTCGCCGGCTGCGGCAAGGGCAGCGCCTCCTCCTCCACTGAAGGGTCCGGCGAGATTGCCCTCTGGACCCACAACGCCGGCAACCCGGACGAACTGGCCGCGGTCCAGAAGATCGTGGACTCCTACAACAGCAGCCAGGACAAAGTGAAAATCAAAGTCCAGGCCTTCCCCCAGGACTCCTACAACGACTCGGTAGTTTCCGCCGCAGCCGCAGGCAACCTCCCCTGCATCGTGGACATCGACGGCCCCAACGTGCCCAACTGGGCCTGGGCCGGCTACCTCAAGCCGCTCGAACTGAAGGCAGACCTCTCCAAGCGACTGCCCAGCACAGTGGCCGAATGGGACGGAAAGCCCTACGCGGTGGGCTATTACGACGTCGCCCTGGCCATGATGGCGCGCACCTCTGACCTGAAGGCAGCGGGCGTGCGGGTTGCCACCATGGAAAAGCCCTGGACCAAGGAGGAGTTCCAGGACGCCCTCACCAAGCTCAAGGCCCTGGGGAAGTGGGAGTACCCGCTGGACCTGGGCACCGCCGGCACCGGCGAGTGGCTTCCGTACGCCTACTCCCCCTTCCTGCAGTCCTTCGGCGGAGACCTGGTCAACAGGGACGGCTTCCAGAGCGCGGACGGTGCGCTGAACGGAGACAAGGCAGTCCAGTGGGCGGAGTGGTTCCGCGGCCTGGCCGACCAGGGCTTCATGGCCAAGAAGAGCGGCAAGGACTCCACACAGGACTTCCTGAACAACAAGAGCGCCATCGTCTACACGGGTTCATGGGCCGCGGACAAGGCCAAGGCCGCGCTCGGGGAGGACCTGGCGGTCATGCCGCCGGTCGACCTTGGCGAAGGCCCCAAGATCGGCGGCGCCTCCTGGCAGTGGGGCGTCACCAGCAAGTGCAGCAACACCGAGGCTGCCATGGACTACCTCTCCTACTCCCTGAAGCCGGAGAACGTCGCAGCGGTAGCCAAGGCCACCGGCGCCATCCCCGCCAGCAATGAGGCGGCAGCCCAGATCCCGGCGTTCGCCGAAGGCGGCGCCAACCGGATCTTCATGGACTTCTCCCGCGAATATGCCGTGATGCGGCCGGAGACCCCCGCCTACCCCTTCATCGCCACCGAGTACGGCAAGGCAGTGCAGGACATCCTCAACGGCGCCGATGCCAAGTCCACCCTGGACAACGCCGTGAAGGCGATCGACGCCAACATCAAGTCCAACGGCGGCTACAAGAACTAGCCGGAGCCGCTGGAGGCCTGCCTCGCCGAACGGCACGGCAGGCCCTCCGGCAGCCTGATCCACGAAAGACTCCCCCATGGCAACTGCCCACCTTCCCACCCGCCCGCGTGCTTCCGCCGCCGCGGAAGCCGCCCAGCCGCCGTCGACCGTTAAAGGTGCCGCACGGCGCCGGCCCGGCTTCCGCCGGGAGCAGCTCAGCGGCTGGGGCATGATCGCCCCGGCAGCGGTGCTGCTGCTGGCCTTCATCTTCATCCCGGCCATCCTGGGCTTCGGCCTGGCCTTCACGAATGCGCGCCTCATCTCGCCGCGACCCATCGAGTTCGTCGGCGTGGACAACTTCGCCCGCCTGTTCACGGACCCCACGTTCTACCGCGCGCTGCTCAACGTCGCCTACTTCACCGTGGTGATCGTTCCGGTGCAGTCCGGCCTTGCCCTGGTGATGGCGCTGCTGATCAATAAGAAGTTCCGCGGAGTGAACTTTTTCCGGACCGTGTACTTCCTGCCAGTGGTCACCTCCATGGTGGTGGTCTCGCTGTTGTGGCTGTTCATGTACCGCAAGGACGGCCTGATCAACGAGATCCTCTCCGCCGTCAGCTTCGGCCTGATCAACGGCCCGGACTGGCTGGGCGACCCCAACACCGCGATGCCCGCCATCATCATCCTGTCCATCTGGCAGGCGGCCGGCTTCCACATGATCATCTGGCTCGCCGGGCTGCAGGGCATCTCGGGCGAGCTGTACGAGGCATCCCAACTGGACGGCACCAGCCGCTGGCAGCAGTTCC
The DNA here is from genome assembly GCF_058266945.1 of Arthrobacter sp. E70. Classification (NCBI taxonomy): domain Bacteria; kingdom Bacillati; phylum Actinomycetota; class Actinomycetes; order Micrococcales; family Micrococcaceae; genus Arthrobacter; species Arthrobacter sp. E70. The sequence goes on from NZ_JBYQFR010000002.1 coordinate 249,103, forward strand.
GCTACGTCACCTGGCCGGGCCTGTTCCACACCCGCAGCCTGGTGCTCGTCACCATCACCATCCAAGCGCTTGGCCTGTTCGACCAGATCAGCGTGATGACCCAGGGCGGGCCCATGGATTCCACCACCACCATCATTTACGAGGCGGTCCAGTCCGGCTACCGGCAGCAGGAAACCTCCTACGCCTCCGCCATCTCGCTGGTGTTCTTCGTCCTGGTACTGATCGTCTCCGCGGTGCAGCGCCACCTCACCCGGGAGAAAGACTGACATGAAAAACCAACTCCTCCTCAGAAATGCCGGCACCATGCTGGTGCGCATCCTCTTCGCCGTCGTCGCCGCCTTCCCCATCGTGTTCATGCTGGTGTCCTCGCTGAAGCCGGACCAGCAGATCTTCGGCGACATGTCCTCACTGGCCGCGTTCCTGCCCGTGGGAAACATCTCCTTCGACAACTACACGGCTGTCTTTGACCGCGTCCCCGCCGCGCGGTTCCTGCTCAACTCGGTGGGCGTCTCCGCCGTGACCGTGATCCTGGGCATCTTCGTGAACAGCCTCTGCGCCTTCGCCCTGTCCCGCATGCAGGTCCGGGGCAAAAAGATCGTCTTCACCGCCATCCTCGCCACCCTGATCGTGCCCTTCCAGACCCTGGCCCTGCCGCTGGTCTGGTGGGTCAACCAGCTCCCCTACTTCGAGCTGAACGGCTTCAGCCTCGAATTCTCCAAGGGCTGGCTGGACACCTACCAGGTGCAGATCATCCCCTTCATCGCCAACGCCTTCTCCATCTACCTGTTCCACCAGTACTTCGAATCCATCCCCAAGGAACTGGACGAGGCAGCGCGGATCGACGGCGCCGGCTGGTTCAAGATCTACCGCCAGGTGGTGATGCCCCTGGCAGGACCCGCCACGGCCACCGTGGCGATCCTGACGTTCCTGCCGGCCTGGAATTCCTACCTGTGGCCGCTCATGGTGGTCCAGTCCGAGGAGCTGCGGCCGGTAATGATCGGCATCCAGTACTTCTTCCAGCTCAACGTCTCCTGGGGTGAGGTGATGGCGTACGCCTCCCTCATCACCGTTCCCGTGGTGGTGCTGTTCATCGCCTTCCAGCGTTCCTTCGTCAACAGCATCGCCTCCAGCGGCGTGAAGGGCTGAGCATGAAAACCATAACGACGGCGCTTCCCACTGTGGCCGCCACGGACCGTTACAGGCCGGAGTTCCATTACACTGCCGACCGCAACTGGCTCAACGACCCCAACGGACTGGTGTACCTCAACGGCACCTACCACCTCTTCTACCAGCACAACCCCTTTGGCCCGGACTGGGGCAACATGTCCTGGGGCCACGCCACGTCACTCGACCTGCTCCACTGGGAGGAGCAGCCGGTGGCCATCCCCTGCGACGGGCAGGAGGCCATCTTCTCCGGGTCTGCAGTGTTCGACGAGCGCAACACCACCGGATTCGGCACTGCTTCAAATTCTCCGCTGGTGGCCATCTACACCAGCGCCTACACTGACGCATCACCGCTGGCCGGCCGGCAGGCCCAGTCCCTCGCCTACAGCCTGGACGAGGGCCGGACGTGGACCAAGTACCAGGGCAATCCCGTGCTGGACCGTGCGTCAGCCGACTTCCGGGACCCCAAGGTCTTCTGGTACGACGGCGACGCCGGCAGTTACTGGGTGATGGTCGCGGTTGAGGCGGTGCAGCGCCAGGTGGTGCTCTACAAGTCCGCCGACCTCAAGGAGTGGGAACACCTGAGCACCTTCGGGCCCGCCAACGCCACCGGCGGCGTCTGGGAGTGCCCCGACTTGTTCGAGCTGCCCGTGGACGGGGATCCGCGGGACACCCGGTGGGTCCTCATCGTGAACATCAACCCGGGCGGCATCGCCGGCGGCTCAGCCGGGCAGTACTTCCTGGGAGAGTTCGACGGCGTGGCGTTCCGGCCCGAAACGACCGTCACCGAGGGCCTCCAGCAGGACGACAGCCGGATGCGGGACTACCGCTGGCTGGACTGGGGGCGCGACTACTATGCCGCGGTTTCGTTCAGCAACATGCCGGACGGCCGCCGGATCATGATCGGCTGGATGAACAACTGGGATTATGCCCGCGAGACGCCCACCGGGGCCTGGCGCAGCGCAATGTCCCTGCCGCGGGAAGTGTCGCTGACCCGCTCCGGCGGCCAGGTGGTGCTGCGGCAGGACGCCATCGATCCGTTGTCCGGGCTGGACGCGGGGGTCTTCCGGCTTGAAGCGCAGCCACTGGCACCGGGCGCGGAGGACCTTCCCATGGCGGCGTCCGTGGCCCGCATCGATGTTGAGTTCGTGCCTGGTACCGCGGCCGGCGTCGGGCTGGTCCTTCGCTCCGGCGGTGACGAATACACGCTCATCCGTTACGACACGGCCGACGGCATGCTGCGGCTGGACCGGCGGAAGTCTGGGCACGTGGACTTCCACGAAACCTTCCCGTCCGTGGAATCCGTGGCCGCGCCGTTGCGGGAGGGCCGTCTTCGGCTCCGGATCTACCTGGACCGGTGCTCCGTGGAGGTCTTCGCCCAGGACGGGCTCGCCACCATCACTGACCTGTTGTTCCCCGCAGAGGCCAGCACGGCGATGGCGGTCTTCGCCGAAGGTGAGGGTGCGCACCTCGTGGCGCTCGACGTCGCCGGCCTCTGAGCCCCGGGGAGTGTCACGGGGAAGCGCCCCGGACGACATCCGGGGCACTTCCCTCGATTTCCCCAACAAAATGTGAGCCAGGACACTCACATTCCGGTCGGCCGGGTTATCCTCAGAGGGCGTATCCAGTTGTTGGGGCATCCGGGCGGGGGGCAAGGCGCACCCGCGGTGTAGCCACCGCGAGTCGGTTTCATATTTGTAGTCACACCGGGGGAACCCGGCGGATTGTCAAAGGAAACGAGCATGGGCCGCCGACACGCAGCAGGTGACGTTAGATATCCGCGCTGGATCTGGGTTGCGGCGGCAGCCACGGTGGCGCTGCTCATTGTGGGCGGAGCGTTCGTGCTAAGGATGCTGATCTTCCCGGCCGCTTCTGGAGGAGGCGGGGGCACGGGGGGCGGCGGCAACACTGCTGCTGCGGGCGGGCCGCTGCCGCAGGACACTCCTGCCGCAGCCGCCGGGAGCCCACCCTGCGTTTCATTGAACATCCTCACATCACTGGAGAACGCGGAGATGGTCCGGGCACTGGCAGACGCGTACGTGGCCAAACCGCGCAGCGTGGACGGTAAATGCGTGACCCCGAAAGTCACTCAGGAAAAGTCGGGAGTCGCCGCCGCCAAGGTCGCTGCGCGGTTCCCCGGCGTTGCCGCCGCAGAGAAACCCACCATCTGGTTGCCGGACTCCTCCGCGTGGTATCGGATTGGCGGGGCGGGTGCCGATGGTTCCCCGGTCGGTCAGGAGGGGACCAGCGTGGCCCGCAGCGCGATCGTCGTGGCCATGCCGGAAACCATGACGGCCGCCCTCGGCTGGGACAGCAAGCCGCCGTCGTGGTCCGAAGTTTTTGGCTTGGCCGGGAAGCAGGACGTCTGGGAACGCCTCGGCCATGGTGACTGGGGAAAGTTCAAGTTCGGCAAGGCGAGTCCGCTCGTCTCGACGTCGGGCCTGATGGCTCTCGCCGCTTCCTATGGTGCCGCCGGCGGGAGCCCGGGCGGTTTGGACGGGATGGACCTGGGCGCACCGTCCCTGGTGGAGAAAGTGCGAGCCGTGGAGTTGGGCACCAGCCACTACATGGCCACCCCGGAACATTTCCTGTGGCACGCCAGGCAGGCTGACGACGCCGGGAAGGTCTCGGAGTTCCTGTCCGCCGTCATCGTCGATGAGAAATCCGTGTGGGACTACAACCGCGGAGTTGTCAGCGAGGATGGCAGGACGAAGCACTCCGGTCCCCCGCCCCGGGAGCCGCTCAGGGCCATCTATCCGAGCGACGGGGTACACGTTGCGGACAACCCTGCGGTGGTCCTCGACGGCGACTGAGTGGACAGCGGGCAGCGCTCTGCGGCCCAGGATTTCATCGGGTTCGCGGTGACCGAACAGGGCCAGGACGTCGTCAAGGCCTCCGGATACCGGTCCATCCAAGGCGCATTGGATCCGGGGGTGGCGGAAACGGGGCGGTATGCCGAAACGCTCCAGGCGCTGCCGCTGCCAAAGGCGGAGTCACTTGCTGCAGTGCGGAACAGCTTCCCGGATGTTCGAAAGCGCGCCCGGGCCTTGTTCCTGCTGGACGTCTCGGAATCGATGGTCCAGGAACCGGGTGTCACCAAGCTGCAGCGGGCAAAGGATGCGGTGGTCAAAGCGCTGGACCATTTTGTCGGTGACGACGAGATCGGGCTTGCCGCTTTCTCCCACGTCGGCGACGGTCCATTGCAGCCGGGCATCGTCAGTCCGGTGGCTCCACTGAAAAGCAACAAGGAGGACCTTATTGGCAAGCTCAACGGGCTTCAGGCCGTGGAAGCCACCCCGCTGTTCGAGGCGGTGAGCCGCTTCGCGGCGGACCAGGCCAAGGACTACAAAGACTCGTTCATCAACACCATCGTGCTTTTGAGTGACGGCAAGAACGATACAAGGCACCCGGGAGACCTCGGCGGGCTGTCGGGACAGTTGAGCCACCAGAACCACTCGACGCCGGTACTCGTCTTCACGCTCGCCTACGGGCCGGACGCCGATGTCCCCACCCTGGTGGAGATCGCCAAGGCCAGCGGTGCGCACTACTATGACGCCACCGATCCGAGCAGGCTCGAAGAGGTGCTCGGGGAACTGGTGACCAGCTTCTAGGGGCAACTATTCATTCGGCGAAACCTGGTCTCCGCCGCAATGGCAACGACGGGGACGAAGAGCAGAATCGGACGTAAAGGCATCCCCACAGTGTGGCGGCCCGCGACCCGCCCCGGCCAGTGGCGAATGACCTGAGGCGCCCGTCAGAGGTGCCGGGTCTCCTTCCCGGCGACCATGAGGGTGCGGCCACGCACCCGGACGGCCTTGCCAGATGAATGGGTGCGCAAATCGCCCTCGCAGGGGTGGCCCGGTGGTACGCTCCGAAAAGATACCGGCCCGGATGTGAAGCCAACGCACCGGCGCGGCCCGCCAGAGAAGGAGCGTCCTTGACGGCTTCCGAACAATTCCCGGTCCCCACCATCGTCCCCAACCCCGAGAAGGAGGCGCCGCCGCACAACGCCTTCGTCCGTTGGCTGCTCGAACACCGCGTCCACCAACCCGTGGGGCCGGAGACGGTGGAGGACCATGGCCCGCAGCAGAGCTGGTGGAAGGTCATGTGCCTGACAGGTGTGGACTACTTCTCCACTCTGTCCTATCTGCCAGGTATCGCCGCCCTGGCCGCGGGGGCCCTGTCACCGCTGGCCACGCTGCTGATCGTCGCCCTGACGCTCCTGGGTATGCTGCCGATGTACCGCCGCGTGGCCCGCGAAAGCCCGCACGGGCAGGGCTCGGTGGCCATGCTGGAACGGTTGCTCCCGTTCTGGCGGGGCAAGGTCTTCGTCCTGGTCCTGCTGGGCTTCGTCGCCACCTCCTGGATCATCACCATCACGCTCTCTGCCGCGGACGCCACAGTGCACCTGCTCGAAAACCCCTACCTTCCGCCGGCTTTGAGCGGACAAGCGGTGCCCATCACCGTGGTCCTGCTGCTGATCCTGGGCGGAGTGTTCCTCCTCGGCTTCTCCGAAGCGGTGGCCGTTGCCATTCCGCTGGTGGCGGTGTTCCTGGTCCTGAACGCCATCATCATCGGGGCCGGACTCGTGGAGGCGTTTTCCTCCCCGGACCTGATCACCCATTGGACCTCGGCCCTGGTAAGTCCGGGAGCGGGCCTGGGCGGCATTGTCGGACCGGCGCTCATCGCCTTCCCGCTGCTGGTGTTGGGCCTGTCCGGATTCGAGACGGGCGTCAGCATGATGCCGCTGGTCGCCGCCAACGGCAATACGCCGGAGGAAAAGCTGGAGAACAAGATCCGAAACACCCGCAAACTCCTCACCGTTGCCGCGCTGATCATGAGCGTGTATCTCATGGGCAGCAGTTTTGTCACCACCGTTTTGATTCCTGGCGAGGAATTCCAGGAAGGCGGCCAGGCCAACGGGCGGGCCCTGGCGTACCTGGCCCACGAACACCTTGGCAGCGCCTTCGGTTCCGTCTACGACATCAGCAGCATCCTGATCCTGTGGTTTGCCGGCGCATCAGCCATGGCGGGGCTGATCAACATCGTGCCACGGTACCTGCCGTCCTACGGCATGGCCCCGGACTGGGCTCGCGCGGTCCGGCCGGTGGTCCTGGTGTATACGGCCATCAGCGTCCTGATCACCATCGCGTTCAGGGCGGACGTGAACGCCCAGGCCGGCGCCTACGCTACGGGGATCCTGGCGATGATGGTTTCCGGCGCCATCGCAGTCACCATTTCCGCGATTGCCAAGAAACAGCGCGGGGCGGCCATCGGTTTCACGGTCCTGTCACTGGTCATCCTTTACGCCCTGGTGGCGAACGTCGTCGAAAAACCGGACGGCATCACGATCTCCGGCTTCTTTGTCCTCGGCATCATCGCCATCTCCCTCGTGTCCCGGGTAAGCCGGACCACTGAGCTGCGCGTCCACAGCATCGAGTTCGACGACGCCGCGCGCCAGTTCATCAGCGATTCCCTCGCCTACGACGGGCGGCTGAACCTCATCGCCAACCGGCCCCAGGCACGTGACGAGGCAGAATACCTTGGCAAGGAGGTTGACCAGCGGGAAAACAACCCCGTGCCCGGCACGGCAGACGTCATCTTCCTTGAAATCGATGTCACCGATCCTTCCGGATTCAGCGATGTGCTGCACGTGAATGGGGTCGAAGTGGGGCGGCACCGTGTCCTGCGCGCCGAAAGCCCCGCCGCGCCGAACGCCATTGCAGCCATCCTGCTGGGGCTGCGCGATGCCACCGGCGTCAAGCCGCACGCCTATTTCGAATGGTCCGAGGGCAACCCCGTGGCGCACCTCATGCGGTACCTGCTCCTCGGGCGCGGTGATACCGCCCCGGTGGTCCGCGAAATCATCCGCGAAAACGAGCCCGACCCGGAGCGCCGGCCCGGCATCCACGTGGGGTAGGCGGAAGGCAGGGGCGGGGCTACGATCAGCCAGCAGATGTTGGGCAGGAAGCCGGGGCAGCGGCGGAAAGGCGGTTGACGTGGCTGGAGACAGAGGGATGGGCGGCCTGCACTGGCGGCGCGTCATTGCGGCACTGGGGAACAGCGACGCCCGCACGGCCTATGCGCAGATCGTGCTCGGCACGGATCTGCCCGATGTGCTTCCCGGCGTAAAGGAACAACGGCGCAACCGGGCAATCTCCAACCTCCTGAAGTCCGGGCTGGTGGAACAGCGACCCTCCGGTGGACTGGCGGCATCTGACCTGGTCTTCCGGGATCTGCTCGAACAGCAGCCGCGGCGGCCCAAGACCGGGCTGGACAGGTTCCTGCACCTGGGGCGGATTGAGAGCTACCCGGCGAACCAGGCCGAACGTCGCGAGCTCCTTGCCAGGATTGCCGGTGAGATCGCCGCACCCGGTGAGCGGCTCTCCGAACGGCAGGTCAACGAGCGGCTCCTCAGCTACACGGACGACGTGGTGCTCCTGCGCCGTTACATGGTGGACTTCGGGCTCCTTGAGCGGACGCCCTCGGGCTCCTCCTACGCGCTCGGCCAGGGAGAGCGGCAGGACGGCGAGCTCAGGCAGTTGTAGCCCGGGCCTCCCGTGAAAGTGCGAGCGCCCAGCCCCCGGCCACACCAATGGCGAGGAGGACGATTACGAAGCCGATGGCCGGTGCACTTGGCCAAGCCAGCGCGTCGCCATACCGCAGCAGGGCAAGCGCCTGCAGAACGAAGAAAGCGACGGAGGTCAGTGCCACGGGGCGGACGGTATGGGCGTCGCGGCTGTACTGGCCCTGCGCGGCCGACCACCCAAGACCCACCAGCCACGCTCCCACGGCCCTCGCCGTGAGCTCGGAGAGTGGCCACGGCCACCACGTCGCGGCAGTCATGGGTATTGCCAGGAGCGCGGCGCCGTACAGCAGCAGGACCGCGGCGATGCCCAGCAAGAGCAGCCGGAGGGCAGGGGGCAGCACCGGTGCCCCACGCGCCACGGACGTGGGAACATGATGCGGGGACCGTATCTGCATCCAGCTGATGAGGAGCATGGCGATGGGCACCACAGCATAGATTGCCAGCCACGCCCAGGTGGCTGCCCGGGCAACGGGACCGTTGGCCGGCGACAGGTGGAAGCGATCGAGATGGACCAGGGTGACTGCCAGGGTCAGCGTCGTGAAGATGAACACCGGGATGACCGCCAGCCTCGCTGAACCCCAGCTTGTCGAGCGGGCTCCCGTCACCTCCAGGCCGGCACTGGCCCAGTATGCTGCCCCGAGGAAGACCGCGGTCGTGGGCGGATTGACTGTCCACGCGAACCATTCCGCGGTCCGGAGCGGAAACACGAACAGCACGAGCCCGGCAAGGAACACGAGGAAGGCAGCCAAGTAGAGCAGCCACCGCATCGGCGGTATCAAGGGTGCGGCCTCAGTTGAAGCGGACATCCCGGGACAGCTCCTCGGGTACGGCTGCCTCACCAGCAGCAGGGGCCGGTTGAGGCAGTGGGTTCTCGGCCAGGTAGGTGTGCAGCATCGAGACCACGGTGGCGCCGTCCCCCACAGCGGTCGCCACTCTCTTGATCGAACCGGCCCGCACGTCGCCGATCGCGAAGATGCCCGGCATGCTGGTTTCCAGTGCCAATGGCGGCCTGCCCGCCCTCATGGATCCCGGCCCGTCAGCGTCCCGGCTGGTGCCCGTGCGCAGAAACCCGGCGGGGTCACGCTCTACCGTCCCCGGCAGCCAGGAGGTCCGCGGCACGGAGCCGATCAGCACGAACAGGCCGCCCGCTTCGATCTCCTCGCTGGAGGACGGCCCTGACGCGTCGGATGCCGCGACCGTGACGGCGGCAAGGAACCCATCCCGGTCGCGGGCTCCCACTATGGTGGTGCTGCAGCGGATCGCAACGTTCCGGGTGGCCTCGAGTTGGGAGATAAGGTAATCCGACATGCTGGCCGACAGTGTTCGGCCGCGCACCAGCAGCGTCACTTTCTTCGAGTACTTCGCAAGGTGGAGAACAGCTTGGCCGGCCGAGTTTCCGCCACCTACCACGCAGACCTGCTTTCCGGCCATCGATGGCGCCTCGGACACCGTGGCACCGTAGAAGACGCCCCTGCCCACCAGGGCCTCCAGTTGAGGTATGTCGAGGCGCCGGTAGTCCACGCCGGTGGCCACCACTACTGTGCGGCACCGTACGATACTGCCGTCGGAGATCGATGCAGCATACAGGTCCCCATCCACTTCGAGGCCGTTCACCTTCCGCAGGAACAGGAAATCGGTCCCCAAAGTCCAGGCCTGGTGGAATGAGCGGTAGGCCAGGTGGGCGCCGCTTACACCGCGGGAGAAGCCAGGGTAGTTGCGGATCAACGAACTGGTGCCGGCCTGGCCTCCCACGGCTTCCCCCTCCACCACCATCGTGGAGAGGCCTTCGGAGGAGGCATAGACGGCCGTCGCCAGACCGGACGGACCGGCTCCCACGACGAGCACATCGAAGATTTTGTCCACCGGTGGAGGCCGCGTCACCCCTATCGCTTCGGCGATGTCCAGGTCGCTGGGGTTCTCGAGGACAATGGGTGGGGCGGTGAATTGCAGCACCATGACCGGCAGCCTGGGGCCGCGCAGGCCCAGGCTCTGAAGCGTCCGGTCCGCCGTTTCGGAACCAACAGCGTAAAAGCCCACAGGGATGTGGTTGCGGCTCAGGGAGTCACGCAGGGAATGGGTCCTTTCGTCGCCGACGTCCCCGATCAGCCGGACCGCTTCGAAACCGACCCCCTGGGCCAGGTGCCAGTCGTCCAGGGCGTCGGTGATCGCTCCGTGGAATTCCTCGTCCCGCGGGCGTTCGGGACGTATGATCAGCAGTTCGGCGTATCCCTGCGCGATCGCCCGGAATACTGTGGGAGCGCTGGCGAAGTCACCCCAGGTCACCACAACAGCGCGCTTGGCGGCCGGGTGGAAGCCGTAGGCGCGCCGCAGGAAATCGAGTCCCCCGCGGTCGGCAGGCCCATAACAGCCAAGGATGAGTGCTACCGGGCGGTCCCATCGCCGCAGCCCTTCCAACACCGCCCGGCCATGGGCGTGGCCGGAGCACACCACCACTTCGTAGTCGGCGCCGTACCGCCGGCGTAACTCGTCTCCGAGAACGCGCCGGGAGGTCGGGTCTGTGGTAGCAATCAGCATGACCGGAACCGAGTCATCCATGGCCGCCGTCTTTCCGGATCAAGGGTTCGGTGGCGCTCACGATACTCGCGCTGGAACATCGGGGACAAGGGGTGCCCGGGCGTGAAGATTCTGCCACAATAACTCCCGACGTGGGCAAGCGGGATGGCCTGAGCAGTGTGAATCGAGGACGCATGGACGAGCGACCTACTCCGGGTATCAATCTCTCCGCCACCCCCAGTGGAACCGGGTGCCAGGAGTGCCTCAGCGGAGACGGCCCCGGATGGTGGTTCCATCTCCGCCGCTGCGCGGAGTGCGGCCACATTGGGTGCTGCGATTCATCGCCATCCCAACATGCCAGCGCCCACTCGCGAACGGCGGGGCACCCCGTCATGAGGTCCTTTGAACCCGGCGAGGAATGGTTCTACGACATCACCACGCAGAAGTTCTTCCACGGTCCGCTGCTTCCCGATCCGCAGTCCAGGCCACCGGAGCAACCCTCACCGGCACCGGAGGACAAGGTACCGGCGGACTGGCGTGAGCACCTGCACCGCTGAAACCGCGGCCGGAACCAACCGTTGCAAGCCACTTCACCTCGGCAAAGGCCTCGGCGGAACTCTTGAGGAAAACCTGCGGGGAACGTGGGCTGGCGTTCAGGATGAGCCCCTAGCGTAGACGCATGGCCCCACTGCTGGTGGGAGGGGCCTGGAAGAAGGGACAGGGCCGGCGGCCGTGGCATCCCCGTGAGACCGGATGCCGCCCCCCAACCGCCGCCGGCCCGGCCCCTCCACGCGCGGCCAACGCCCCTTCGGCTGGGGGTCAGACGCGCACGGCCCCCGGTCGCCCGTTCTTGACGGCGAAGGAAGCATCCACGACGGCCGGTGAAGTGGTGTCTGCAGCTGAGGGCACGACGAGGTAGTCGCTGCGGAACTCGTCAGCGGTCACGGTGCAGCGGGTCCAGCCGCGCTTATCGGGGTTGATGTAGCGGGTGTGTGGGTTCGCTGGCAGCCCATCCTTGATGGCCTGGGCCCAGCCGCAGCCGGAACTGATGGAGGTCCCAACGAATTCAGTGGTGACGACCCTCGATGCCGGATCTGAGTGGTCGAGCAGGACATCGTTGACGAAGGCTGCGTGCCAATCTCCGCTCAAGATCACGGGATTGGCAGGGTTCTGCTGGTTGATGAAGTTGGTCAGGCGGTTGCGGGACACGACGTAGCCGTCCCACTGGTCGTGGTTCACGGAGAGAGTCTCCGTGGGATCGTAGTCGTACTGGGCCATCATCGTCTGCTGGGCGATGACGTTCCAGCGTGCAGTCGAGGATGAGAGACCGTTGAAGAGCCATTGTTCCTGCGCGTCGCCCATGAGGGTGCGCGAAGGGTCATAAACATCGGGATGCTGCGGACCGCCGGGAAAGTTCTCGGTCAGCTGGTCGGAACGGTACTGGCGGGTGTCCAGGACATGGAACTTTGCCAGGCTGCCGTAGTCCAGTCCGCGGTACAGGACCATGTCGGGACCGGTGGGGCGCTGCGGCCGGCGCAGCGGAAGGTGCTCGTAGTAGGCCTGGAACGCATTGGCGCGCAACTGCAGGAACCGCTGGGGTTCGTTGGAAGCCTCGTTGTCGGGCTGGGATATACCGCCCGCCCAGTTGTTTTCGATTTCGTGGTCGTCGAACGTCACGACGAAAGGGAACCGGGCATGCGCTGCCTGCAGGTCGGGTGAGCTCTTGTATTTGGCGTGGTTGTTGCGGAAGTCGGCGAGGGTTTCGTGGTTCCGGCCCTCGTAGATGTAGTCGCCGACGTGCACAACAAGGTCGAGGTCTTCCTGCGCCATGGTGCGGTAGGCGGCGTATCGGCCACCTGCCCATGACTGGCAGGACGCCAGGCCGAAGGTGATCTTCCCGGGATCCGATCCGGGGGCCGGCGCGGTCCGGGTGTGTCCGGCGGGGCTTTCCTCGCTCCCGACCCGGAATCGGTACCAGTAGTCCGAGGAGGGGTTGAGCCCTGCGACTTCTGCGTGCACGGAGTGGGCGAGCTCAGGTGCCGCGGTCTCCGTTCCAGCCTTGACGACGGTGCGGAAATCGGGGTCGGTGGCGACCTGCCAGACGACCTGGACCTGGTAGGGCGGCATGCCACCGAGTCCGTCCGCTGCCTGGGGTTCCGGCGCGAGGCGCGTCCACAACACGACGCCATCCCCGGTGGGATCACCAGACGCAACGCCCAAGGTGAACGGGTTCCGGGGAAAACGGGGTTCTGCCCACGCGGGTGCAGCGGAGAAGCCGTAGATGGCAGCGGTGGCGGCTGCACCTCCGGTCAGCGCGAGGAAGCTGCGGCGGGATGTGCCGGGGGAACGTGACATGGTGTCTCCTGAAGGTAGGTGTGATGTCACCGGCCATTCAGCCAAGGGAAACCGTGGGAGGGATGAACCTGACGTGAACGGACCCCGAACCTTGCCGGAGCACTGCCGTATCAACAGGAACACCAGTGCAGGGACATTTCGGCAGAACCAGGTCCAGTGGAAACATTCACCGCCCAGCGCGTGAATGTTCGGCAAACTCGCGCCTGTCGAGGCTGGACGGTGCGGATACTGGAAAGCATGCGTTTTGTTACCCACCAGTACGTTTCCTCGCCCACGAGGCGCCAAGTCCTTCGATCTGCCGGAATTGCCGCTGTTGCCACTGGGGCCGCAACTCTTGCCGCCTATCCGGCGCACGCAGCAGATCCAGTGTTTGCCCACGGCGTTGCCTCCGGTGATCCCTATCCGGACAGTGTGCTGCTCTGGACCCGTGTGACCCCGAGCGCTGAAGCCACGCCCGGCTCCGGACTCGGCCCGGCGGTGACAGTGAATTGGGAGGTGGCGACTGACCCCGCCTTCAGCAGAGTTGTCTCAAAGGGCTCTGCGAAGACCGGTCCGGAACGTGACCATACCGTGAAGGTGATCGCCGGCCGGTTGGCGCCGGGCACGCCTTACTGGTACCGCTTCTCCGTGGGACGCGCGGTGTCCGGCGTCGGCCGGACCAGGACCGCGCCGGCCACCGGCGCTCCGGTGGATCACCTCCGCTTCGGCGTCGTCTCCTGCACCAACTACCAGGCCGGCTACTTCAGCTCTTACCGCCACCTGGCAGAACGCGGGGACCTCGACGCCGTGCTCCACCTGGGCGATTACCTGTACGAGTACGCACCCGGGGAATACCAGGCGAGGGACGTCGTCGTACGTCCGCACGATCCCGCCGTCGAAATGACCACCCTGGCCCATTACCGTCGCCGGCACGCCCAGTACAAGACCGATCCTGACCTGCAGGCCCTGCACTTGGCTGCCCCGTTCATCGTCACCTGGGACGACCATGAGGCGGCCAATGACGCGTGGAGCGGAGGTGCAGAGAACCATACCGAGGGCGCAGAGGGCCTTTGGAGCGAACGCCGGGCAGCTGCCAATCAGGCCTATGCGGAGTGGATGCCCGTGCGCTACGAGCCCGGTGCGCCGCTGTACCGCCGGCTGGATTTCGGCGCCTTGGCCAGCCTGTCCATGCTGGATCTGCGCTCCTATCGGAGCCAGCAGGCGGCAAACGGGGTCGACCCCGCGGTGGACAGCCCGGAACGGACCATCACGGGAGCGGCACAAATGGACTGGCTGCTTGGCAACCTCACCTCCGGCGGCCCCCAATGGAAGCTGGTGGGCAACCCCGTGATGATTGCCCCCGTCCGCATTCCATCCACACTCAGCCTGGCCGAAGTCGCGGGGGTCCAGAAGCTCATGGGCGGCACCACCATCGACGGAGTCCCCTACAACGTGGACCAGTGGGACGGCTACGAGGCGGACCGGAGCCGGGTGGTCCGGCACCTGCGGGACCAGGGAATCAAGGACACCGTCTTCCTCACCGGCGACATCCACTCCGGGTGGGCCTGCGACCTCCCCGCCGACCCGCTGACCTATCCCACAACCGGCGATTCGGTGGCGGCGGAACTGGTCTGCACGTCGGTGACCAGCGACAACCTGGACGACATCTTGAATGCTCCGCCGCGGACATCCTCCCTGGCGGTGGAGGCATCCATCAGGACGGCCAACCCGCACGTGAAGTACCTCGACTTCGACTCGCACGGCTACTCCGTCCTGGACGTCACCCCGGCAGGAGTGCGGATGGACTGGTACGTCCTTGCCGACCGGACCGTGCAAGCGTCAGCGGCCACGCTGGCCACGTCCTTCACAGTCGGTGCCGGCACCGGCAAGGCAGTCCCGGCAACCGGCGGCGTGCTGTGAACCCGGACCGCCGCCAGTTCCTGCGCCTGGCTGGCGCCGGAAGTGCCGCCGTCGTCCTTTCAGCAGCGCCGGGAACCGCCTGGGCCGGCCAAGCAACGAATCCGGGCACCGGGCGGACCCGCACGTATGTCCTGGTCGTTGACGGCTGCCGGCCCGACGAGATCACCCCGGCGCTGACCCCGCGGCTCGCCGCCCTCCGGGCGGAGGGCACCAACTTTCCTGCCGCACGGTCACTGCCGGTGATGGAGACTATTCCGAATCACGTCATGATGATGACCGGCGTGCGGCCGGACCGGTCCGGGGTTCCGGCCAACTCGGTCTTCGACCCTGCCGAGGGGGCAGTCCGGGACATGGACCGCAGCACCGATCTTCGCTTTCCCACGCTGCTGGAGCGCCTGGGTACGTCCGGCCTCACCACGGCCTCCGTGCTCAGCAAGAAGTATCTGTACGGAATCTTCGGGACCCGGGCGAGCTACCGCTGGGAGCCCTCCCCCTTGCTGCCGGTGACGGGCCATGCGCCGGACGCCGCCACGATGGATGCCCTGCTGGCCATCATCAGCGGCCCCGACCCGGACTTTACGTTCACCAATCTTGGCGATGTGGACCGCCTGGGTCACTCCGACCTGACCGGCACCACCCTGCAGGCGGCCCGCAACGCCGCCCTTGCCGATACTGACCTGGAGGTGGGCCGGCTCGTGGACCATCTTGTGGACACCGGCAAGTGGGACTCCAGCGTCCTGATGGTGCTGGCGGACCATTCCATGGACTGGTCATTGCCCAGCAATGTAATTTCGATAGACCTGATCCTCCAGGGCCGGCCGGATCTGCAGAACTCGGTCACCCTCGCACAAAACGGTGGTGCCGACCTCTTGTACTGGACCGGACCTTCTGACCAGAAGGCTGCCGGGCTCGAGTCCGTGCGCTCCCTGGTCCAGTCACACCCTGGTGTGCTGTCAATTCACGATCCTGCCGAACTGCGGCTGGGGGTGGAGGCCGGGGACATGGTGGTCTTTTGCCGCGCCGGCTGGCGGTTCTCGGACCCGTACGTCGTCTCGAACCCCATTCCGGGCAACCACGGCCATCCGGCCACCGAGCCCATCCCGTTCTTCATCTCCGGGGGCAGCCCCAAGGTAGCCCGCGGCCGCACGTCCTCCGAACCGGCACGCACAGTGGATGTGGCTCCCACCATCGGTGCACTCTATGGCCTCGAGGCACCCAGGGGCGGATATGACGGCGTTGCCAGGACCTCGGGGTTCGTCCCCTGATACAGCAAACCGCAAGCAGGACGAGGCGGGAAGGGACATCAAGAAAGAGCGTCAGCGACCCCACGGCGTTGCCGTTCTTGTCCGAGGGGAATTCGCCGCCGTTGGACAGGCGTCTCGCTGGTCGTCTTCTTCGGGTCCGTCGGGTTCCAGCTCGGAACGGGCCTGTACAAACTTCTTGATCAACTCTTGGCTGCTTTCGGGTGCCTGTGCCGGGGCTGCGCAGGTGGCATCGGCGAACGGCGCCCAAGACCTATGCCCCTCGCACTTACAGCCATCTTGGGTGCCGACGACATAAGCAACGAAAAGGCCCGGTGTGAGGCCCGGACCTTTTCGAATAACTTCTCCTGTTACCGCTAGCGGACTACGCGGGTTCCACCGCTGTAGGTGCCCGGGATGGCCAGGGTCGCGCCGCTGGTGTTATCAGTGACGACAACGTCCGTGTAGGACCATGCCGTGAGGGTTGCCGTCTGTCCTGAGGGGCAATCCAGAGCGGCAGCAGGGTCCTGGGGAGTCAACGTCAGCGAACCGACGATGTTGCCGTTCTTGTCGGCCGTGAAATACCCGGACGCGTAAACGGGAACATCCGTGACCGTCTTCTTGATGTCAGACGGGTTGTGCCCGGACTTGGTGAGGCACTGGTAGGTCCCACTGAAGTCAGCCGAGGCAGTGACGAACTCAGTCTGCCCTGAAGGCAGCCCGGTCTCCTTGAACGAAACGACAAGGTTGGAGCCGGACAGCGAAGCACTGGTCGCGTTCTTGATGAAGTGCGGATTTCCGTTTGGTGGTGCTGCCTGGGCAGGGCTGCTCATGACAAAGAACGCCGTGAAAACGGCAGCAAAAATGATGAGGATGCGCTTGAACATTGTTGTCTCCTGGAAAGGACACGAGGTTTAGCTAAACCGCCTGATGGGTTCGGGCGGATGGAGACTGGGTTCCCCAGCCAGGCCCCTGCGCCAAGGTTCACGCCGCGTCAAGACGGCGCCCCACGCCGGTATTTTAAATCCCACGCCACCGGCCGGAGCCGTTACTGACCGGTATTAGGGGACCCCAATCTCCCGTTCCTGCTGCCGCAGCCCTCAGTTGCCCGGGAACGAACAGTCCGGGAGCGGGAGCCGCCTTATCCCACGGGATGCCCGTGCGAGCAGTGATCCGCTCCAGGCAGGATCTCGTGCCCCTGAATGCAGGTGCGCTCGGGCGGGAGCGGTCTCCCATGTTGGTGCAGGAAGATACTGCTGTACGCGTCTTCCATCCGTTTGTCCTCGTGCTTCAGCCACTCCCCCAAATGTGGGGCGTGGTGCGCTTTCTCCGGGGGCTCAGGTTCGCGCTGATCGTGCCTCCGATGCCTGAAAGGATTGTTCGCCATGGCACTCGCGACCTTCAGAGCCGTCCCTGCAGGGGTGCAGGGAGAAAACGGTGCATTCATGCTAGGACCGCTGCTGTGGAAGGACAATCCCGAAAGAATTGCCTGACCGGGCCGAGGTGGCGGAGGGTGTATCGGGCCTAGCGCCGCTGCCGGTACCCGCGCGCCCAGATAACCTCTGCAACACCGCCCAACGCCAGCGGGAACGTCACTACCGCGGCCAGGTGGCGCGTCAGGTGGTAGGGGTCGTTCATTGTCGCCCATGCCAAGAGGATCCCCGGCAGCCCTACGCAGACACTCACCCACACCGGGTTGCCCCGGGTATGCGACCACACGGCGGCCGCAAGGGACAGCGCGCAGCCACCGTAGACGTATAGGTTGCCCACCCTGGACCGTTCCATCTCGGAGGGGACCGGCAGCCAGACCGACCAACCGGCGCGGAAGATGCCGTACGCGATCAGGGCCATAGATGCGAGGACGAGCAGGACCCAGGCGATGGTTCCAGCACGCCGGCGCGCCGCTGCAGACATCCAGGCCGAGTCCCCCAACGTCATTGATTCAGCGTACCTGTGGCAGGACGATCCGTCGCCGGACATGCAGCTACCTCAATAGTGGCCGTGGCCGCCCCCAACAAAATGGCCCCCGAATGCAACAGCGGCATTCGGGGGCTAACTTTGCCGCCGGGGTGCAGCAGCGATCTCCCGGTTGCGCCGTGATGGCGAAGGGCTGAAGCTACTGGTCCTTGAGACGTGCGACGTCGGTACGAGTGCATCCTTCTGGATTAACGTCCGCGAGGATAACCTACCGACCCTGCGGACCACCTCCCCCGTCGTATGCATCCAAGCCCTGCCCGAGGCAAACGTATGAACGAGGAAAACTGCGGAATGACCCTCGCCGTCGTGGGCGACTGGCACGGACACCAAGGATGCGCTCTCAACGTGCTGCGGTCACTCGCTCAGGAGGGCATCAGCCGCGTCATACACGTTGGTGACTTCGGCTTCGACTGGCCCGGAGCCGAGCGCAACCGCTACGAAACACGACCGAACAGGTTCCTGGCGGAGGCGGGAATGGCCCTTATCGTTTCGCCCGGGAACCACGACAACCATGAGACCATCGGCAAGCTAAGAATCGGCCAGGACGGCCTGGCCACTTTCCAATCCAATATCAAGATCTTGCCGAAGGGCGGGCGAACGCAAATTGGCGACTTAAAGCTCGGAGGACTGGGCGGAGCCCTGTCCGTCGACAAAGCGTGGCGGACAGAACTCAAAGACTGGTGGGCAATGAAGAACCAACAGTTGCCGAGGCCGAACAACTCATCGCTGGAGGGCCCATCGACGTCCTGATCAGCCATGACGCCCCAGCCGGCGTGCCGTTGCGAAGCGAATTCAAATTGCCACACGAACTGACAGAAGAAGCAGAGCGCACAAGGTCACTACTTCGTCATGTCGTGGACACTCTCCAGCCACCCCATGTCTTCTGCGGACACTGGCATCAAAGAGTCACTCATCTCATCCAACACCCCAACGGCCGCTCTACCCGCGTAGACGTTTTGAACATGGAAGGATCCCGAGACGGCAACACAGTCCTTGTCGGTACCGGCAGCCCGCCACTGCGCATCCACCCTCACTTCGTTCGTGTCAACTAGACAAGGCATAGCTGTGGCGGACTGCCTACGCCTGAAGGGGTACTGATCCATCCCACTCTCGGCGAAGCTTTGCCGAGTAATGAAGGTGTGGCAGGGGGAAACGGGGCAGTATGCCGTGCCCCTCTTCGCTTCTGGCCGGCACACCGCCCTAATCCCGGTAGAGTGCGGTTCATGACATTGGGGGATGCCACTGCGGTGGCTGCTGACGAACGGGCTCTGGAACTTGGCTACGCGCAGCGCCGGTCCTGGATCTTTTGGGCCTGGTGGTACGGGGTGGCACTGGCGATAACGGGAGCTGTCGATGCAATCCTTTCCGGTCTGGTCGGGCAGGACACTAGCCGGGGCGTTGGGATGGTCCTCCTGGGTGCACCGATTTCCGCCCTCGGCTGGCTCCTGACTCTGGGAGCCCGGTTTTCGAAGAAGCTGCCGAAACCGGCCAAGGATGTGCCGCGGGTGGAGCAGGGCATCCGGATCAACCCCGGCGTGGTCAGGTTCCTCGTGATCGCCACGGTGCTGATCGCCGCCGCCATGATCGTCTTGACGCCCCGCGGCACCTCCCCCGAAACTCTTCCCTACACCGGTCTGGTCGCCGCGGCAATCCTCAGCCTCGCCGCGGGCATGGCCCGCTCAGGGTGGCTCTTCCGGAACAGCAGCCAGCTGTACCGACGATGGTTGGAACGCCGGCAGGGACGATGAGCGGGCAAAGCCGCCATCCATGGACGTTCGCGGCCGTGTGCGTCATGGTCGTCGCGATGGCCCTACTGCTCTACGGCCTGTCCCAGGTTCCGCCGATCCAGCTGCTGCCAGGCTATGCGGCTGCCTACCTGCTGGTCGGGGCCTGCATCTTTGGCCCAATCGGGAAGGTGTCGCTGCGGCAGGCCGCAGCGTTCCTGCTGCCCGGGATTCTGCTCGCCCCCTTCGCGCTGCTGCATCTGGGCTTCTGGGCCGGCGGCTGGCTGCTCGGCCTGCCGGCGTGGGGACTGCTGCTGGGCCGGTGGACGCCGGAGGATCCTCTCCGTGTGCTGCTGGTCCTGAAGTTCCTCGGCCTGCTGGTCCTCGGCTTGGCGATCTTCACCTTCAACGCCGTCTACCCGATCCCCAGCCTGGGCTTGTTCGTGCTGCCCATCATCCCCTTCATCCGGCTGGGCTACCCGGAGTACCGGGCCCGGCCGCTCCAGGCCGTCGTGGAGGTTCTCCTGGGCGTCGCCACAGTCCCCCTCGCTTTCGCGATTCCGACCCCGGAAGGATCCTGGTCCTCGCCCTGGACCCTTGCCGGCGGCGCCGCCACCGCCGGCCTCATGATCGCGTACTGGGCCAGGGGCCTCCCCCGCCGCTCCCGATTCACGGAAGTCAACAACGGGGCCATCGTCTAGTCCTGACGCCCCCACGCCCGTTATAACCGGCCCCGGAACGCGCGAAGGCTTGCGGGGTATGCGGTCCTGCCGCTTTGATGCCGCAGAGAGCCGGGACATTGGCCCCTAGTTCTTCCTCATAAGCAAAACGGATCGTTATCAGTAAGGCGACTTGCTCCCCTCGGTCGTGGGAGTACCGCCGGCGCAGGAGCTACCTCCTGCAGACAGAACGGCCGGGCTGAAGCAAGGAGGCGTGCCATGCGAACAAAAAGGGAAGCCAGGCCTGACAGCTATCCGATAAATCCAGCGCGTACCGACTTGGCAGTTAACCGGTTCGGGTTCTGGGCTGCCGTTGCAACCGCTGCCATGACGGTAGTGTCTTTTGCACTTGCCCTGACGGCACTCCCGGACAAGGTTCCGTACCCGTTCACGGAGCAACTCATTTCTGACCAGTGGCCCGGAGACTACTACTGGTTGTTCCCGGCCATGGTTCTGATGGTGCTCTTCGTGGCGTTGGTTGCAGCGCTCCATGAGTCTGCCCCCCAAGCAAGGAAGACGTACAGCTTGCTGGCGCTTTGCTTCGCGGTCCTGGCGGCAGCTGTCCTCCTGATCAATTACTACATCCAGGCCATGGTCATGCAGCCCAGCCTCGAGAAGGGACAACTTGATGGCTGGGCCATGCTCACGCAGTACAACCCGAACGGCGTCTTTCTCGCACTCGAGGAGCTCGGGTATTTGTTGATGACCCTGGCATTCCTCTGCCTTGTCCCTGTGTTCTCCAGGAGAACCGGCCTTGAGAGGGCTATCCGATGGCTGTTCCTGCTCAGCTTCGCTGCAGCGGCTATTTCCCTCGCCGTCGTCGTGGCCCTGCGCGGAATATACCGGGAAGACATTTTTGAGGTCATCATCATCAGCATTGTCTGGGTGACGCTCATCGCCGCCGGCACTCTCCTTGCTCTGTTGTTCAGGCGCGGGATACCTCAAGAGGACGCTGGCGCAGAGCAGCGGCAGTAGGTATTGGTACAGATGTGGTGGACTTACTCTCGCCCCCGTAGCGCTTTCGCTACATCGGCCGATACGCCTTGACCGCCTACTACTAAGTATGCTTATTATGGGTTTCAAACGGATGGGGATCCGGTGCATGGGAATGCGAAAAGGGTGCGCTCAGCGAACGGGGCGCACCCTTTCCCGCGTCCGGGCGCCGGAGATCGCGGCCGTCGCCACAAGCCCATCAACTCTGGAGAGCCATGAAAGCATCACGGGGAGGGCGCGCTCAGACGGGCGCGCCCTTTCGCGTCCTTGTGGTGCTGGTCGTGGGGCGGAGCCCGACAGCAGGGGACGAGACGGCTGTACCGTCAGTCGCAGTCCATTCGCGTGATCATGTCCACCAGCTGGTGTGGGGTGGCGCGGATTGCCGCGAGAAACATGACAACCATTGGCGGTACAGCGACTAAGACGGCGATCAGGGCTGCCGCGGTGGTCTGCGTGAGGATTTCACTGCTCATATGCCTTTCCTTTCAAATTCGAAGGCCCCCCTGTGCGTTCTGTCGAACGGAGCGGGCTGACTTTTTTCGACGGCCAGGCTCAGATCTCTTACAGCGTGACCGGGGCGCCGGGAAGGTCAACGACTTGTGGTCCCCACGTGAACTTCCCGGTAACGCGGCGGCATACGCATGACCTCGAGTTCAGAGAGGTCGAGCAGACGGCGGCTCCCTGTCAAAGTGTCAAGGATCCAGAAAAGTCCGTGTTCCGGGGCTACCTCCGTGACGGGACCGCGGTGGAGGAGTCTGTTCTTCTGGAACGCTTCGATGGCATCGCCTGGGGCGAGTTCGTGGCAGGATCCGACAAGACTGCGGTCGCTGATTGTCATGGCTACGCCCTTCCAATCCCGGACTCTCCCCTCGGATCAAGTTTTGCCGCACCGGGTTGCCTCAACGTGTCCTAAGGACAATTTTCCGATGACATTTAGACGACAAGAGGGCTCAGCCCGTGGTTGCTTCCTGGCCTCCCCCAGTGCGTCCTGCACTTTAGCCATGCACCCCTTAGCGGCCATCGGCTTGGCGTTCCTGACTGGGGTTGGCTGGGAGGGCACCGGTTTGCCCCTGCTGGCTGCCCTGACTAAGTTGACCGAAGGCGGCCCCTTACGCGCGGCGGGGACACGGATGCGGCAGTTGCCCAGGTGGAGGCCGCAGGAAACTGGATCCTGCCGTTGCTTCAGGTCAGGCTCGGGGCGCTGGAGACGATATAGTCGCGCGCTGCGGCTCCCGCCATCGCCAGAGTGTTCTTTCCCGGACTGATGCCCCTGTCCCGGAGAGCATGCCATAGCTCCTTCGGGGCCCGCGGTTGGCGCTCCGCGAGCAGGCACAAGCTGGTGTAAAGCCCGAACAGTTCCTCACGGTCTAGACCGGTGTCACTGCCCGGGTCGGCGTTGACGGCCTCGCGCAGGAACGCATCGAAATGGAGGTGATTCCGCGCATTCTGTCGTCGTCCAAAAGTCCACAACTTGTGCTCCAGGGGTAGGTTGGAAAGGCACCTGCTGTTGCTGGTCTGAAGATAAGCGCCGCCCACCCGCTTGTCTAGATCTCGTTCCTGCCAGGGCGCCGGCTCAGTTGAACTGGGAAGGGGACTGCACCCGGGACCTTTTACGGATCTCGAACTCTGTGGTGTCCAGGAGCCGTCGGACGCCGGTGAGGACATCGTGGATCCAGAAGAGCTCGTGGTTCGGCGCAATCTCGGTCACCTCACCGCGGTGAACGAGCGTGCCCTTGTAATAGGCCTCGATCCAGTCGCCCGAGGCGAGCTCGCTGTTGGTGCTGACAGTGCCGCCGTGGCGGGAATCGATCAGGTCAGGGTTGTCCATGCTGCAAGCGTCGCACCACAAGGTTACTGGGAGGTGTCTACGGGATGTTCTGTTCGCGCAGGTTGAGCGCACCGCGCGGTGCGCCGGTCAACAACGCCATCCAGGGCCCGCAACTCTTCACTGATTCCCATCGGCCCATCGTGACCTGCCGCCGCCAAGGGGTCAAGCCTTGGCAGGGGACGTAGCGTGCTCATCTCCGGCCGGCCGGGCCGACCCTGTCTACTCGTTGACGAGGACGGGAACACCCAAGGCGGCTGATACGGCCTTGCCGGCCATGTCGGCGGGAACGTCGATGGTGAACTCCTCGGTCTCGGAGGGAGGGCCTTCGTGGTTGTGACCTTCTGCCCCGGCGTGGTGTTCGAACCGGCCGGTGCCGAGAAGCGCGCCCTTGTCGTCGTAGAAGCCGGCGAGGATCTGCAGCTCGAGCAGGTCGCTGACATCACTGGTGATGCGGATGGTTCCGGTGGCGGCAGTTCCCGTGAAGGCGGTGTTTTCGAGGACGAAGCGGTCGTCAAAGGGGCCCTTGGCCTGGATGACCTGCCCCGGTGCGGGGTGAGCTTCCTGCAGCCCCGGAAGGACGGGCTCACCGTGTGCGGCGGCGAGACCGGGGAAGGATGTCTGCACGGTAGCGGCAGGGCGGGGAGTTTCTGCGGCGTTCGGGACGGTCGCCTGGCCTAGTGTGCCGGCGCCCATGGCGGCGGCAGCAACAAGGGCTGCTCCACTGAGGACGGCTGCTTTCATGCTGAATTTCATCAGGATAGTCCTGTGCTTGTAAGGGATGAGTGGGTGGCCGGGAAGCTTGTCATTGCTTCCCGGCCACCCTTGGGATGGTGTCAGTGAAGACGCAGGGCGTCGCCGACGATGTCGAACAGGTCGGTGTTATCGATGCTGCCCTGCATCTTTTCCGAACCTGCGCCATAGGAGTAGATCGGAACGTCGGCTCCGGTGTGGTTCCCGGAAAGGTAGGTCAGCCACAGGCTCGCCTCAGGGGTCCCGTCCAGGACACCGGGGGCGTCATCAGGGGTGCGGAAGCTGGCCGGTGCGAAGTTGTGCGGGTCGGTCGACCCGGCGCCGTTAACCAGCCCGGTGGAGCGGGAGGCGTCCTTGGTATTGCCGCCCGGCCGGGTGGGGGCGGAGTTGTTGGCAGTGTTGCCCGAGTCAACGTTCACAGGCGGGTTAGTGGCTTCGGCGTTGGTGAAGGAGCCCTTTTCGATGATGTTGAACCCGGCACATTCGTGGTCGGCGGTGACGATGACCAAGGTGTTGCCGTCTTTCTTGGCGAAGTCCATGGCGGCGGCGACGGCGTCATCGAAGGCCTTGATTTCCTCAAGGGTCTGGGCCGCGTCGTTCGCATGGGAGCGCTTGTCGATCAGAGCACCTTCAATCTGGAGGTAGAAGCCGTTGCCCTTGGTGCCGGAGCCGAGCAATTCGATGGACTTCTTCGTCATTTCGGCCAGGGTGGGCTCCTGCGCCTGGGGCGCGGACGGGTTGGCCTGCTTGGCCTTCTCGATCGTCAGGTTGCCCTTGTTGAACAGGCCGAAGACCTTCTCGCCGTCGGCCTTTGCAAGATCAGTCTTGGTGGCGACGGTCTGGCTGGCCGGGGAGCCGAGGACACTGTAGCCCTGGTCGCGCAGGGCTTTTTCGTCCTCGGTGTCGAAGCGGGCGAGTCCACCGCCGAGGATGACGTCCGCGGTGCCGTTGCGTGCAATCTGGTCTGCGATCGGGGTCACGCGGACATCGCTGGTTGGCAGCGTGGTGCCGGTGATGGAGGTGTCCTGGCAGGCACTGGCGGAGTACACCGGTCCCTGGCAACCGCGCAGGAGCGCGTGGCTGATCTGACCGGCCGGGGTGGCGTCGGTAATTTCAGCCGTGGAGACGTTTCCGGTGCGGTAGCCTGCCTGCTTGGCCTGCTCCATGATGGTCGGAACCGCATTGCCTTTGGCGTCCACGCCGAGAGCGGCGTTATAGGTCTTGACCCCTGAAGCCCACGCAGTCGCGGACGAAGCGGAATCCGTGACGTAGTTGGGGTGGAAATCGGCCTGACCCGGCTGGCCGGAATTCTTCTCCACCGAGTAGGTGCTGACATAACCCTGCGAGGGCAGGGTCTCCATGTTCAGCTTGCCGTCAGCGCCGTAAAAGCGCTCCCGGCCGGCGGTGACATGGGTTCGGCCCATGCCGTCGCCCAAAAGGTAGATGACGTTCTTGACGCGGCCGTTACTGCCGTTGGTGTCAGCCGCCGTAGCCGGGGTGCCGGCGCTGACCAGGCCCGCTACGGCGGCCACTGCCAGCAGCGTCGCGGATGCCGACACGGAAAGAGTGCGTTTCATGTGGAAGTTCTCCCAGGTGCGTGTGAATGGTGCTGGGGAGGCACCGGTGAGAGCCTAGGGAGACAAGGAAAGCCGTGGACAACGCTCAGGTGCCCGCGAGATTGATCAGAGGTTAACGGCAAACTGTTGGAGAGCAACGGGTAGCGTGAAACAGTTCGCCGATGCCGATTATTGACCAAGGCTGGAGCAACGGCTTGACTCCTGGGGGTAGCGGATGACGCAGACGAAGCGCAGGGCCCCGCACCCCGAGTGGGTGCAGATGTACAGGCAGGGCATCCCCGCGACGAAGATCGCGGCAGTCGCCCGCGTGCCCGAGACTACGGTCCGTTATCATGTGGCCCCAGCCGCCAGACAGGACCCCGAGCTTCGGGCCCGGCACCGGGCCGCCTTGCCGCCGACTACACCGCGAGCCACCCCTGCCGGCCACCCCTGCCGGCCAGCGCAACCTGGACGATCTCCTGGCGTTCTACGAGGCTGAAGGCCGGCTGCCGGTCCACGGCCGGTCCGCCCGCGAGTCCGCCCTCGCCGGGTGGCTGGCCCGGCGCAGGAGCCAGGCAGCCGACGGCACCCTCTCCCCCGCCTACGCCCAGGCACTTGAAGCCGTCCCCGGCTGGCGGGAGCAGCCGTCGAAGCGGGATGTTGACGCTGCCCGGTCGAGCCAGCGCCTGGGCGAGGTGGCGGCATATCTGGCGGCCGGCAACGAGCTGCCCCGGCACAACAAGACCGACGACCAGGAGGAACGCACCCTCGGTGCGTGGCTGCTCACGCAGCGGATCGACTACCGGGCCGGAAAACTCAGCGCAGGCAAAGAGAAGCAGCTGAACTACGTCGTTCCCGGGTGGCGGCGGGGCCGGCCGCGACGCGGGGCGAACAGCAAGCGCGCCAACCTTAGGCAAGGAGCAGCGACGTGGAGATTCCGCGGTGACCGCATCGCTAGTCCAAGACGGCCGGATGTATTTGATCCGGCAGTTCAGAGGGTGCAGTGGCTGACGATATTGTCGACCCGGACTTCGTAGTTGGTCACGAGCCAATCGTAGGAATAGGTGCAGGTCATTCCTGTGGCATCGGTGATCGTGCGGGTCTCGCGAAGCTTGTCGGTCCGGTGACCCTGTTGAATGACGGCCACGTACCTGTCCACGCTCGACCGATCATCAGTGATGGCCCCCGATGAGTCGTAGGTCGTGGAAGTCGTTGTGATGGACCAGGTGACAGCCACTCCCCCTGTGGGAGTCTGCGCTGAATTCTCGAACCAGACCTGCTCCCAGCAGAGCGACCCGGAACCGCTCGGGTAGCACTCGCTGTAGGACGCCAATTCGGCGCCGCTACTGGCTGGGCCTGGGCTGGCGGCGGTGGCTGGTACTGCAGGGAAGATCAGTAATGGGATGAGTGCGGAAAGTGCAGCAAGGGGCTTCTTCGTGATGCCAAGCATGTGGTTGCCTACCTCGGGTCGCAGATGGTTGGGTTGCTGCGGCGCAGACTGACCGTCCTTTCTTTTCACGCTTCATGCGTAAGCCCCAACCCCCACGTGCCGCCCTGAAGCTTTCCACGTAGAGGAAAGCTTGCCCTTGATCGACGCCCCGCGTAAAGGCTTTTGTCGAACGGCTGCGGGCCTGGCCTTGCCGTTCTCCATCCGGATACGCAGGTACTCAATCACATTGGTTAAAACCCCTATTCCCTGATTGCAGGTCCTGCTTCCGATTGGGTAGGCGATCACCTTTTTCGGCCCGGGATATGGAGGGTAAGCTCGGCCTCCCAAGCGTATAGGCATTGGGCAACGTCTCTTTGTGAGGGCTCGCTGGGACCCGCCTACAGCGCCATCTTAGGAACGGCGCTTCAGCTTTTTCGTCTCGATTCAGGAGACAAAGTGCTCCAGCAAATCTCCACTATTCTCGCTGCGGCTGTCGTCACTATTCTCCTTACCGGAGGCCCTGCTGAATCAGGCTCAGACATTTCCGACACCGCCATCACCACCTACGTTGACTGTCCTCTTGAACGTATCGGCGACCAGTTAGTGCGCTGCGACAACCTCACAGGGGCAGGGGCTCGTGCGCCTTTCTGGATTCCCGAGCAGTATTCCGATTCCCGTAGCAGCAACAGAACGTTACACTCGCCCAAGCTCTACCCGGAATTGGCGCACTATGCGCAATGAACCGTACGCGCTTGAGGTTCTCGATGACTGAAAACGGCGCTGTTACGAATGCGGCTGAGGGCAATGCGCAGAGCTGACACTCATCCCGAAATCCTGAGCCGGCCTCATACTCTCAGCGTCCTCTTGTGGTTCGGGGTGATAATCCTCGCCGTGGTGCTCGTTGCCTTCCTGCTGTACACCCACCTCGACGCGCTCTTCACGGCCGTCGCGAGGATCATGAATTCCGGTTTCACCTAGCTACCTGGTCACGTTTATTTTTCCGCCCCGTACGTCACTGACCACCCCGCACGACGACTGTGCCCTTCACCGGAAGTTCTGCTTCCCGAGATTTGGAGATACTGCAATGAAACGCTTTGTTCCCGCCCTTATGTCTCTCTTCGGTGCCGCACCGCTGGCTGTTGTTGCGGCCCCCGCAGCAACAGCCGCCGCGGATCTGTCCATGGAATTTGATGCAGGAGTCGCCTGCGCTTTTCCGCTTGGTGTTGAAGGAACGGGATCCATGGCCCAAACACATAAAATCAAGGGCCCTGACGGCGAAGTCGCCCTCGTCATCGAAGCCGGCAAGGGATACACCCTGACGTACACCAATCTGGACACAGAGGAATCTGTGACCTTTAGGTCCAACGGGAGTGTTTCAAAGACCAATATTGACCCCGAATCTGGCGTAGCAACCGTCAGAATCAGCGGCCACACCGGCCTGATTCTCTTTCCCTCCGACATCCCTGCCGGACCGTCCACAACTCAATACATAGGGACCGTCGTCTTTACCATCGACCCGGAGGGCGTGTTCGAAGTGCAGAGTGTCTCGGGCACTTCTATAGACGTCTGTGAGGCCCTGAGCTAGGACCTGCCGCCCACCCCCGGCCGGCCGTGCCGCGGAAGACCCTTCATGGTGGAGTCAGCTCATATGCCGGCCCTGGCAGTCAGCGCACGGGGCCGCGGAAGCAGTGTTCATGAGCCCGAAGCATAGGGCGTCGTCAACTCGGGCATATTTCCGTTGAAGACGGTCCGCGGGTCCAAGCCGACCGCTTCAAGAATCGCCCGTGCCAGGGCCGGCGCGTGCTCGGCCCGGTACTCCACCGATGCGCTGACGCCGTTGGCCTGGACGATCTGGATGGAAGCATCCGAGGTGTGGATGGGCCGCCACACATCGAGGTGGTCTTCGGGAATGACCGTGTCCCGGTGCCGGTGCACGAAGTAGTCCTCAGCGGCCATCGCAGTCTCCTCCTGAAAATGGGCAAGAGAGCACTATAACCACAGCGCTTGCCGGCAGGCCAGGTTCGCAGGGCGGCTCAGATTCGGCCTCCTCCGACTGGTCCTGCCCAGCCGCTGAACTCTCCTCCTCCCCTCTGGCGCTCATCGTCGTCTTTGCCGCAGCGAAGACAGCGCTTGTACAGGCTGCCGTCTTGGGTGTGTTCGACGTGCCATTGGTGCCGAATGTTCAGCTTGCATAGCAGTGCCTTGAGCATGGCCTTCTCCAATCGCTGCAGCAGCCACTCCGGCAATCCAACAGTGGCCCTCGCGCAGCCGGAGTGAAACCAACAAACGCTCGCGCTTCTCAGCAGCGAGGATCAGCAAAAGACAGCCTTAGCCGGCATGGTGGTGACTTCCCCACGATGACGGCCAGTCCTAAAATGAGGGTGCTGGAACGGCGGTGCCTTCGTGGGTCTGGCCGGACGCGGTGCCGCAGCCGGCCCCGACCTCTGACCTCGTCCCGACCGGATGCGGAAAATGCGCAAGAAGAATCACGTTTGGATGCCAGCGGCCCTCGGACTGGTCCTCGCTCTCTCCACCTGCACCTATCCACCTGATGAGCCCGCGCCGTCACCAAGCTCGCCCAGTCCCTTCGCTTCCCTGGAAAATCAGGTCCAGCTGTTCATGGATGAGGGCGCCGTGGCCACCCTCGTACAGGTCCGCTGGCCCGAGGGCGAGTGGTCCAGGGCCTACGGCGTGCGCGACCTCGAATCCAGGACCCCGGCGCAACCCACGGACCGCGCGCAGGTCGCCAGTCTCACCAAAACGATGACAGCCGTGACCGTGCTGAAACTCGTAGACGACCACCTCATCGGCCTCGACGATCCCGTCAACGACATCATTCCCGGGTTCACATCCGCACTCAAGCCCCCGAGGCTCATCACCCTGAAGCAACTGCTCAGCCACACATCCGGGATCCCCGAGGTCAACGATGCCTTGCCCAAGGACGTCGACTTCCGCCCCCTGGTTTCCCAGACACTCACGATGGAACGGGGCCTGCAACTGGCAGGCACCCTCCCCTGGACCCCGACCAGTGTCGGGACCTTCAAGTATTCGAACACCAATTACCTCGCCCTTGGCCTCCTCGTCCAGACCCTACGGCACAAACCCTTCGTCAAGGTCATGCAAGAGGAGGTTTTTGACCCCCTCGGCCTCAAGCACACCAGCCTCGACCACCTCGACCCGCACGAGACCGGGCTGGTGCATGGCTACGTGACCCTCCGCGGAGAACGCGTCGACACCACAGATAACACCTTCACAGTCGGCAACCCGGCCGCCGGCGCGGTATCGACCATGGAAGACCTGAACCTCCTCATGGCCGGCATCTTCCAGGGGCGCGCGGTCTCCCCGACCTCGCTAAAGGAGATGAAAACCAGCCCCGGCTTTGGCCCGTACGGGCTGGGCGTCTGGGAGCACGCGGACGGATGCTCGAAAGAGTCAAGACACGAGGGCCGGGGCTCGTTCGATGACTACCAGACGGTAGCAGTGAGCAGCGCAGACGGGCGGTACCAGGCAGCAATGACAGTCACAACTCCACCAATGCCCACCGAATTCGAGGACCCGTCCACCGCGGACAAGCGTGATCTCCTCAACGGCCAAATTGAGTCAACGCTCAACGAGACCCTCGACAGACTCTGCACGCCCGATCACTGAGGAAAGCATTGGCTAGCCCAGTCCGCCTCCTCCGGTCGGCCCCAGCCATCCACTGAACCCCAGCCATCTACTGAACTCACCCCGACGCCCACCGGCGCGGCCATCGTCGTCCTTGCCGGACCGCCAGCAGCGGCTATAGGGGCTGCCGTCTTCCGCGTGTTCGACATGCCAGTCGTGTTGAATGTTCAGCTTGCACAGCAGTGCCTTGCGCATGGCCTTCTCCAATCGCTGCAGCAGCCACTCGGCCATTCAATTCTCGCCCTCGTCCAGGCACGGCGAAACCAGCTATTACTGGCGCTTCAGCCCGGGACGGTGAAGAAACTGGCCGGGTCGTCGGCGCCCAGCAGATCGTGGTGGAACGGGATGGCGTCCACCGGCCGGGTGTCCAGGAACAGCACGGCAACCTCGCGGGAGTGGACGACGGTGTAGCGGGTGGGCCCGTCCAGCCAGGAGTGACTGCCGGTGTACTCCTCGACGAACAACCCGTCGCCGAGCAGTCCCCGCTCCTGAAGCAGGTCGTAGACAACATTCCAGGCGAGATCCATCAGTTCGTGGATCGCCGCCTCCACTGTTGGAGCCGTCATACCTCCATGGTGCTCCCGGGCACCGACATCCTGAGGGAGGCGCCGGGGCGTGTCAGGCCCGGCAGGACGCGGAGACCTTGACGACCTCGATGATCCGGTCAACTGCCCCCGTGGGACTGCTGCGGCAGGGTCTCCGTCCTTGAAGAAGATCGTACCGAGGCTGACCGAGGACAGAGTTCCTGAACAAGCACCATCTAGTTGGTAGCGCGTCCAGCAACTAGATAGCGCTTGTCCATCGAATCCCACCGAATGACGAGTCGATCTGCCCTGAATCTGCCTCCTGGTGGTAACGCCAAGGAGCTTCCGGTCGCACAAGGAAATGTGAGTTGCAGGTCGATTTGGAAGAACTTGCCGCATGGAACGACCCGATCAGGCCGAGGCGATAGCTCCCGAGGGGGCGACCACGTCCAGCTCATTTGGAAGTTTGCGGCGCAGGCGCCCGCTGGTTGAGCTGCCAGGCAGTCGCCTGTACACGGACTGAATTGTCACAGTACATACTTCTTGAGGACCTCAGGCTCAGTAAAGGTCCTCGTGGTGACCGACCTCGCCGCGCCGCTGGGCGACCTTCATGGCCACTCGAACCGCTTTAACCCGGATGTAGTTGAACGTCCTTACAACTTCTCCGGGCGACGCGTTGCTCCTCTCAAGGGACCACGCAACGAGCTGGTCGTACTCTTTGCGCCCCTCTATGTCCTCTGGGAGGGAACTCCCGGCCAGGGAAGCCATGTAGGCGTCGGCAAGGCTGTGGCAGTGCTCGCCTGTGTTGGGGTTCTTTATAAAGCCAGCCTCCATGGCCGCAGCGAGTTCGGCACTGTAAGCCTCTGAGTTCATTCCTCAGGCGCCTTCTCCGGTGCATCAGCCGTATCCCGCTTCCGGGACTTGAACAAACCTGCCACTTTTCCACTCGCTGCGCCAGTGGCGCCAGCAAGGGCACCGCCGAGGCCCTTGACCGCGGCGAGTGCCTGGGGCTCATCCGGGATCCCGTCGCCGTCAACATCCACGGCACGGAACGGGCGGGACACCGCAGCGGCAGCGCTTGCCACCCCCGAGCCCACGGCGGAGGCACCGGTTGCCACCCCTTCTCCAACTGTGCTGGCCGTCCCAGTGATCCAGCTTCCCGTGGACTTCGCGGCATCCTCTAAGGCTGCAAGCGCCCGGTTGGGTTCGGATTCCTGGTCGTTGGCGTCGGACAATTCGATCTGCAGGGCAAGGTGGGCCGGGAACTCCGCCGGAGCCTCAGGGAATGCTTTACGGGCGGACTCAACGACGTCCCGACCAAACACGAAACGGCTCACGCCTCCAGTCAACGCACCCACGCCGTATTCGATCGCCGTCTGATGTTTTCCGTTCAAGGTCTCCCGCACGGTGTCCAGCTGACCCGTTTGCATTGTCCGGACGAGGCTTTGCGCGGCACCGCTGGGCAGGGTATCAGCCAGGGTAGTCGCCCAATGGGACCAGTCCCCGCTCGCGGCGGCAAATTTGTGGCCAACGCCCACCACACCGTCGGGGGAAGTCTCCGCGACATCCTTGGCCATGATGGCAATTTGCTCCTGGCTTACCCGCTCATTGGTCAGCCCGTAGACCAACGCGTGGGCCTGGTCCTGGTCAAGGGCCTTCCCGTGGATGTCGGCCAAGGCAAGCCCAAAAATTGCCGTGAGCTCGAACTGGAGCTGCTGATCACCGGCAGGGAGGAGGGCGGCCACTCGGTGGGCACCCGTTTTCGCAGCCCCCATGGCCATGTTCTTCGCGGCCACTTTGGCCGCCTCCTTGGCCGTTACCTGGACGGTCTTCTTAGCCGCCTGTTTCCCAGCTGTCTTCAGACCGGTTGCCGCGACGCTGCCACCCGGGATCAACGAGATTCCTACCTCAGCCGCGATCGACCCGGCGGTGATCGCAGCCCCTGCAGCCGTAATTGACGTGCTGTAGTGACGTTCGAGCAGCCTGATAACTTCTGCGGGGGTCGCCTCAGGACGCCGGCGCCGAATCCGCATGACGTACTTGCGTGCGATTGAGTGACGCGCACTGACCGCCTTCGCGATGTCTGCGTTGGCTTCCTCATCATCCAACTGGGTCTCCAGCGTGACAGCTTCGCTTTCGGTCATTTACGTTGTCCCCCTCTAAACCACAGGCTCAACCCTGAGCCTTTCTATAAACGCTGCAATTCGGTTCGCGGCAGAGGAGCCCAGGGCTCCCCAACCGCGCCGTCATCAGTGTCCCGCATGACCCGGCAGGATCCTGCTCGCCACGCTGCACGGACCTCCGCCGATCAGACCGCACGGGCGGAAGTGAACTTATCCCGGAATTTGTATCCGTGCAGCTTCCTGGAGCAGCGGATCAGAAATCATGACGGTGGCAGCACCCGGAGCAATATCGAAGGCAACGTTGCCCCGCGCCTTGTCGCCGGGCAGAACCTCGCCTGAGCCCAGCTGGTTATCGGCGAACATGCTCATGTCTGCCTTACGCCCGTTGGCATCCTTCGCCGAGAAGTAGAGCGGGTTGGAGCTCGTCTTGCCGGATTCCGTTTCCCAGAGCACATCCAGGAGCAGGTAGGTGCCGTTCTTGGGCGGTGTAGCAAACGCACCGGTGGTGACTGAGTCGGTGCGTACGGCGGACACGACAGTGATCCTGGCGACATTGCCGTTGCGCATCTTCGCGGAAAAGGGAACGCCCACCGCAGGCGCCGCGGGAGCGGCAGGAGCGGACGACGGCGGTGCTGCCGCCGCCGGGGCGGCAGGCGCAGGGGCAGCAGGCGCAGTTGCAGCCGGCGCAGCCGCTTCAACGGACGCTGTGGCGGAGGCGACCGAACTGGAGTCGGAAGCCTGCTTGCTTCCGCCGGAGCATGAGCCCATGAGAATGCCCACCAGCAGGATGCCTGCGGGGACAACGAAGCGCTTCTTCTTGTAGAACGGCCGGGCGGCAGGTGCCTGGGCAGCCGGCGGGACAGGGGCGAAGTTCTGGTCGGTCATGATGGTGCCTTTCAAGTGATTCGATTAGATGATGCGAAGTAGCAGTGGCTACTGTCTTTCCCATTTGCCGCAGCGGGTTGAGTTGAAGTCCTGCCCTGCTGAGAGGGTGACAACCGGTCGGCCGCCGCCGGGGATGTCGTTTTCGATGATGTCGCTGCCGTTGCTGCCGCTGCGGTAGATCCCCCAGTAGCAGGTGGAGCCGACGGCAGCCGCTGCCCGGTACGTGCCGGGTTCGATGTCCGTGCCCACCGTCCAGGTCCCGTCGCCAACCGTGCGCGCCGCCTTCGCTTTTTCGGCCCCAGTCACGGCGTCCTCCCGGGCTTTGACTGCTGCCTCAGCGGTCTTCACGGCAGCATCGGCTTTGCCGACTTCGGCTTCCCTGGCCGCGACCTTGGACTCGCGGGATGCCATGCCGTTTTCAAGGGTGTCGTACTTGCCTTTCAGGGAGGCGTAGCTGGATAGCGCGGCGTCCCGCTCGGTCTCGACGGTGGACTTCTCGCCGGCAAGGGACTTGTACGCCGTGCTTTCCTTGGGATCTGGCAATGCCGTTCCAAGTGCCGTTCCGCCGGCAAAGAGCACAACCGCGGCCGCCACCAGAAGGGCAGGCTTCTTCCGGCCACGCTTGGTCACCTGGGCAGGAGTCGCCTGCCCGGTTTGGTACACCTGATCACTGTCCGGGATCTCCCCCGGTCCGATGTCGTTGTTCAACACTAAGTTCTCCCCATTTCATGAGTGCTGCAGGTCGGCGGCGGGATACCTCCCCCCAATGTGCGGTTTCCCGCCACCGCCACAGCTTCGGAGGATCACCTCCTGGCTGCAGGAAAAAGTTATTGCCTGCTTGGTCGTCGGTGCCGCCCACAGACTGATAAGGGGGATTATCAGGGTCTGGCGAGAACATGTCGGCCTGCTCGGTTAGGCTTCAGGACGGACCAACGGAAAGGGGGGCAGCAATGGACACAGCAACGGACTCAATGCGCATGACGCTGTCGGACGTGGCATCCCTCTCGCAGGTTCAGCGTCCCGTCGTCTCTATGTGGCGGAAGCGCAGCAGCGGGGGGCCTCTGCCATTCCCCTCACCCGCGGAAACGGTAAACGGCGTCGAACTCTTCGACGCCGACCAAGTTACGGCATGGCTGCAGGCAACCGGCCGGGGCAACAACCCTGAGGCAGGAAACGACGTCGCCGTCCATGCCAAACCCGCGGATCACGCCGGGCCATTGAACGACGGCCGCAAGACATTCGACGGCCTCACAGCGCTGCTCGCCCTGAAAGTCATCACCGGACGAGGGCTGGGCAACTTCGGTGCTTCCCGTCTCCTGGATGAGGCGGACGAGGCCGATCCGGATGATTTGTTCCTGTACTCGGAACTGGAGGCCCTGGGCTCTGCACTTCCGGGGCTGGCCAGCTTCGCCGACAGGCTGGTGGACAGCGCCTACAGCGCTCCAGCGGCGTTTGAGAATCTTCTGACCCACCGCTTCAAGGAAGGTCTAAGGGAGCATGCGGCCACCGCTCTCACAGCTGCAGCCCTCAAGCTCGTCAGCGCCGCAGCCATAGAGCTCGCGGCCACGCTGGACAGCCGGCCTGTGTTCGTGGACGCTACTCCGGGCGGGAGCGACGTCATGCTCAGCATCGCGCAGCAGTTCGGCGAATCAAAGTCAGCCTCCTTTCTGGCAGCTGATCACGACGGCGGCGCCTCGCGTCTGGCGCGACGGCGCCTGGCGGTGCACGGGACGGACAGTGGGCCCGTCAAGGTTGACGGCAAGGGAGCCTTCGCGGTCACGGGTCCCGCTGTCCACGTGGCGCAATATCCCGCCCCCGGTGAACCCGGCTTGGACACCCAGGGCATCCTGTCCGGCATCGAGAACATCGTGCTGCAAATGGACGATTCCCAACGGGCGGTGGTGATCGCCCCGGCTCGGGTCCTGTCTGACGCCCTTGCAGGTGAGTCCGGCAACGTCCGGGCAGACCTGATGAGGTCCGGCCGCGTGCGGGCCATCATCCGGCTCATGCCTGGGCTCCTTCGGGCCAAGCCACGCGAGCCGCAGGCGCTGTGGGTTCTGGGTCCATCGTTTGCCGACGTACCCATCGCCGACCGGTGGACCATGGTGGCAGACCTCAGCACTACGCCGCTGACCGTGGATGTGAGCCAGGACCTGATCAGCGACGTCGTCGCGTCGATGGGCAGCCGCGCCACAATCCGCGCGCACTCCTTCCGGTTCGCCCGGCTTGTGCAGACCCGGATTCTGCTTGCGCGAACGGGTGCCCTGGTCAGCGTGCCGTCCAAGGGGACGTCGACGGCGGCGCCTGACTCAGAGGCGGCACTCCGCGTGGAGGAACTCGTCCGGGCCCTGGCCACAGGGGGAAGTGGTGACACCACGCTTCTCGGTGTCCAGCCTGCCGCCAACCCTTCCTCCCCCGCCCCCGTCTCTGTCACGGAACTTATGGGCTCCGGATACCTCAAATACGTCAAGGGCATCCGGATCGAGGACCAGCACATTAACAAGACGGCGGGAAGCAGGATCCTCGGCCGCGAGGAACTGCTGGACCCGCACACTGCACCTTCCCGGTTCATCACCCTGCTGGACTTCGCGGCCAACTACTCCGCCGGACGGCTCACGGAACCCGGCGACGTTGTCTTCTGTACCAGCCCGCGACCCGCGGCGATCGTGGACGCGGAGGGCGGCGCCGTCGTCGTCTTTCCCGCCCGGATCCTCAGGATTGACCAGGGCGACCCAGGCGGCCTGCTGCCCGCCGTCGTCGCCCGTGACATCAACGCCCTCCACCAGGCAGACAAGTCCTGGCGCGACTGGCAGCTGCGCCGTACAGGCGAAGCCCAACGCCAGCCGCTCAGCAACGCCCTGCAGCGCCTGCAACACGAGCAGGCCAGGGCCGGCGAACGCCTCAAACAACTGGAAGAACTCGCTACCCTGATTACGGACGGCGTAGCGGGCGGAAGCCTCACCCTGACAGACCCTATTACCCACGCCGTGCCAGAAGAAGGAACTGCATAATGCCCCCGAAAGTGAAGGCGGACCTCGCCCCGTCCACCATGAAGGAACTCAAGGACACACTCTGGAAGGCGGCGGACAAACTCCGCGGCTCGATGGACGCCTCACAGTACAAGGACGTGATCCTGGGGCTGGTGTTCCTGAAATACGTGTCGGACGCGTTCGAGGAGCGGCGGGAGCAGATCCAGGCCGAGCTGGAGGCGGACGGGCTCAACGAAGAGCAGATCGCTCAGCTGATCGACGACGTGGACGAGTACACCGGCCGGGGCGTCTTCTGGGTGTCGCCCAGGGCGCGCTGGACGTACCTGGCGGAGAACGCCAAGGGCCTGGATGCGGTGGACGGCGCCGCGCCGAAGTCCATCGGGCTGCTGATCGATGAGGCAATGGAGCTCATCATGCACGACAACAAGAGCCTGGCCGCCACGCTTCCCAAGATCTACAACCGCGACAACGTGGACCAGCGCCGCCTGGGTGAGCTGCTGGACCTATTCAACTCCGCGCGCTTCACGGGCCAGGGCGCCAGCAAGGCGCGCGACCTGCTGGGCGAGGTGTACGAGTATTTCCTGGAGAAGTTCGCCAAGGCGGAGGGCAAGCGCGGCGGCGAGTTCTATACGCCCGCCGGCGTGGTCCGGGTGCTGGTGGAGGTGTTGGAGCCGCACCGCGGGCGGGTGTACGACCCGTGCTGCGGGTCGGGCGGCATGTTCGTGCAGGCGGAGAAGTTCCTGGCCGCGCACCACCTGGAGGGTTCGGACATCTCCGTCTACGGCCAGGAGCTCAACGAGCGCACGTGGCGGATGGCCAAGATGAACCTGGCCATCCACGGGCTGAACGCCAACCTGGCGTCGCGCTGGGGCGACACGTTTGCCCGCGACCAGCACCCGGAGCTGACCGGGAACAACGGCGCGGACTTCATCATGGCCAATCCGCCGTTCAACATCAAGGACTGGGCCCGGTCCGAGTCAGACCCGCGCTGGAAGTACGGCGTCCCGCCGGCCGGCAACGCCAACTACGCGTGGATCCAGCACATCATCTCCAAGCTGGCGCCGGGCGGCAGCGCGGGCGTGGTCATGGCCAACGGCTCCATGTCCTCCAACTCCGGCGGCGAAGGCGAGATCCGCGCCCAGCTGGTCGAGGCCGACCTCGTCTCCTGCATGGTGGCCCTCCCAACCCAGCTGTTCCGCAGCACTGGCATCCCGGTGTGCACCTGGTTCTTCGCGAAGGACAAGACCGCCGGCCCGCGCGGTTCCGTTGACCGCACGGGGCAAGTGCTCTTCATCGACGCCCGGAACCTTGGCCACATGGTGGACCGCGCCGAACGCGCACTGTCCGACGACGACATCGCCAAGATCGCCAACACCTACCACGCCTGGCGCGGCACCGGTTCGGCTGTGGAGGCAGGGCTGGCGTACGACGACGAGGCAGGCTTCTGCTATTCGGCTTCTCTTGCGGAGGTCAAGGCTGCGGACTATGCGCTGACGCCCGGACGGTACGTCGGTGCCGCGGAGGTCGAGGACGACGGCGAGCCGATCGAGGAGAAGATCGCGCGGCTTTCGAAGGAGCTTTTCGAGCAGTTCGAGGAGTCCGAGCGGCTGGCCGCAGTTGTGCGCGAGCAGTTGGGGAGGGTCGATGTCTGACACTGCAGCCCGTCCTCTTTCGTCATACATTCGTGTCAAGCACGGCTTTGCATTTCCAGGTGTCGGGTTCAGTGAGGATCCGTCGTTCCCAACTCTTCTTACTCCCGGAAATTTCGCACTCGGTGGCGGATTTAGGGAAGCAAGGACGAAGACATACACGGGTGACTATCCCTCCGAATACAGGCTCTCCGCTGGTGATTTGATCCTGAATATGACGGACCTCAGCAAGGAGGGGGACACGTTAGGACTGCCAGCGATCGTCCCGGAGTGCGGCGACTACCTCCATAACCAAAGAGTTGGCCTCGTTGAGATTACCGACCCGGAAAACGTCCACCGCGGTTTTTTGAATTACTTTCTCCGCACCGGCAGATATCGTGACTACATTCTTGGAACAGCCTCCGGAAGCACCGTTCGCCATACCAGCCCATCCCGCATCGGAGCCTTCGAAGCTGTCCTTCCTCCCGTCAAGCAGCAGCGGGCGATCGCGGAGGTACTGGGCGCCCTCGACGACAAAATCGCCGCCAACACCAAGCTCGCCGCTTCGGCCAGTGAGCTTGCCGGGTTGAAATATGACCGCTCGGCTGCTCGTTTCCCCGCACGACCCATGAGTAACGTGCTTACCCCGGTCCTAGGGGGCACGCCGGCACGTTCGCGAGCAGACTTATGGGGCGGCGACCAACTGTGGGCATCCGCAAAGGATATTACCGGCGCGCAATTCGGTGTTGTGCTTTCCACTGATGAGAAGATCACGCACGCGGCGGTGGCAACTACGAAAGCAAAGCCTCTGCCTGCGGGAAGCGTGATACTCACCGCACGCGGTACAGTCGGAGCCGTCGCCAGGCTGGCAGCCCCTGCCTCATTCAACCAGTCCTGTTACGGCTTCGTTCCGGGCGATATACCGCCTGGCATCCTCTATTTCGCCATCATGAGGGCTGTGCTGAGGGCTAAGGAGATTGCCCATGGTTCAGTTTTCGACACGATCACGATGAAGACTTTCGACCATTTGCCGTTCCCAGATTTCGACGTTGAAGCATTGACCTCTACACAGGGCGAAATCGGCCCACTGCTGGAAGTGGCCGCTGGGGTTGTTCGCGAAAACAATTCGCTAGCCGAGACCCGCAACGCGCTCCTCCCCCAACTCATGTCCGGCAGTCTACGAGTCAAGGATGCCGAGAAGGTCCTGGAGGAAGCTGGGGTATGAATCAGGTTGGGGGCGAGATTCAGCCGGGCGCGCGCACGCACGTCGGCGAGGCGTCGATTTCCGGCGTGCGCGCCACCAGCTCGATGCCGGCATGGTACCCCGAGCTGCTGGCCTCCGTTGCCAGCCAAGTCACCGCCGGCCGCTCCAAAGCTGTCAGTGCGGCTAACCGGGAGCTGCTGGTCAGCTACTTGGGTATCGGGCGTGACATCCTGGACCGACAAAGCCTCGAGGGCTGGGGATCGAAGGTCATCGAGCGGCTGTCCGCGGATCTCAAAAGCCAGTTCCCCGGCGCCGCCGGATTCTCGCCGCGCAACCTGAAGTACATGCGGGCCTTCGCCGAAGCCTGGCCTGCCGAGGCAATTGTGCAAGCGCCGCTTGCACAATTGCCCTGGTACCACCATCTGGCGCTGCTTCAGAAGCTCAGCGATAAGGAAAGCCGCCTCTGGTACGCAGCGGCCGCCGTCGAACACGGTTGGTCACGCAACGTCCTGGTCCACCACATCGACACCAAACGGATGGAGCGCAGCGGCACGGCGCTCAACAACTTCAAAGCGACCTTGCCGCCGTCGGACTCCGACCTGGCACGGCAGCAGTTCCACGATCCGTATGTGTTCGACTTCGTCGCCATGGCGGACCGGCGCAACGAGCGCGAGCTCGAAAACCAGCTGGTAGAGCACATCCAGAAGTTCCTGCTGGAACTGGGCCAGGGCTTCGCGTTCGTCGGCCGCCAGGTCCGGCTCAACATCGGTGACGACGAGTTCTTCGCGGATCTGCTGTTCTACAACTTCAAGCTGCGCTGCTTCGTGGTGGTGGAGCTGAAGGCCACCGCCTTCAAGCCCGAATACTTGGGCCAGATCAACATGTACATGTCGGCCGTTGACGATCTCCTGGCCCATGTCCAGGACCAGCCGACCATCGGCCTGCTGCTGTGCAAGACGAAGAACAACGTGGTGGCGGAGTACTCCCTGCGGGGCTTCTCCAAACCCATCGGCATCGCCGAATGGGAATCGGAGATGGTGAAGTCCCTGCCCGCGGAGTTCACCTCCACGCTGCCCAGCATCAGCGACATCGAAGCAGAACTTTCGCACGACCTTTTGCCCAACGATCCGGTCAACCAGGGGGAACAACCGTGACAGCACCAGCAATAACCTTTTCCGATGCTCACCCTCCGGAGCGACCATAATGGCATACGAATTGACGAACCGGCTGGTTGTCGGCGTTGCTTCCAGCGCCCTTTTTGATTTGGCCGAATCGGACGCCTACTTCCGCGAGAACGGTGAAGAAGCATATCGCCAGTACCAGGATGAACACATCGATGACTGCCTACTTCCCGGTGTTGCTTTCCCGTTCATCCAGAGATTGCTGAGCTTGAATGACTTACGCGACGCCGATAACCCATTGGTCGAAGTCATCGTCCTGTCGAAAAACGATCCTTCAACCGGCCTGCGCGTGCTCCGCTCTGTCAAGTCCCATGGTTTGGGGATTTCGAGGGCAGTGTTCACACAAGGGGAGGCCCCCTATCAGTACATAGAAGCCTTTGACATGTCCCTCTTCCTGTCCGGAAATCGGTCTGACGTCGATTCTGCAACGCGTTTGGGATATCCCGCTGGTCACGTTCTTCCGTCATCGGCGGTTTACGACACTACTGATCCGTCTCTCCGGGTGGCCTTCGACTTCGACGGTGTCCTCGGTGACGATGAGTCCGAACGCGTTTATAAAGCGGCGGGCGACCTGACAGAATACCTCGCATACGAGGCCGAAAATCTCGACCGCGCACTGATCCCTGGCCCCCTGAAGAATCTTCTTCAGGACCTGAACCTGATCCAGGGCCTGGAGTCGGCGAAACAGAAAGAAGACTCCAGCTACCAGCCGCGGCTCCGTATATCCCTGGTGACCGCACGAAGTGCACCTGCGCACGAGCGTGCGGTCCGGTCCCTCGCTGCCTGGGGAGTCACGGTGAATGATGCGTTCTTCCTTGGCGGGATTGAGAAGTCCCGTGTGTTGAAGGTGATGCAACCTCATATTTTCTTCGATGATCAAACCACTCATCTCATACCGGCGTCGTCTTACGCAGCAGGTGTACATATCCCATATGGCGTCGCGAATGAACCGGCATTAGCTCCAATTGGGCCGGCTGATCTTAGCCTTGCATTAGGTGACCATTCTGACGTGGAGCCAGTTTCGCGCGACCTTTTGCTCAACGATCCGGTCAACCAGGGGGAACAACCGTGACAGCACCAGCAGTAGCCTTTTCCGAAGCCGACTGGGAAGGCGCCGCGAAGGAACGGCTCGGCGAGCTGGACTGGAAGCCCATGGAGGGCCAGGCCCTTGCGCCCGGCACCGGGGAACGCGAGTCTTGGTCCGAGCTACTGATCCGGCCGCGTCTCCTCGCCGCCCTCGAGCGGCTCAATCCCGAGGTTCCCGTCCAGTATCTGCAGCAGGCTCTGGCGGAAATCGCATCACCGAAGTCAATCGATGCGATGGCTGAGAACCATCGGATCCACAACTGCCTGGTCGACGGCTACCGGCTGACCTATATCGACTCCGACGGCAACGAAGCCAACCCGACTATTCGGCTGCTCAGCCAGGCACCGGACCAGAATGACTGGCTCGCCGTCAACCAGGTCACCCTGGTTCAGGGCGACTACAAACGACGCTTCGACATCGTGCTCTACTGCAACGGCATGCCCGTCAGCATCATCGAACTCAAGAAGGCCGGCAGCGCCCACGCCGACCTCCCCGGCGCCTACGCCCAGCTCCAGACGTACCTCCGCGAATTCCCCATGGCGTTCTGCTTCTGCGTCTTCACGCTTGCCAGCGACGGGATCCAGGCCAAGTACGGGACGCCGTTCACCGCCTTCAACCACTTCTCACCGTGGAACGTTGACGACGATGGCGCGCCCGTCCCCCAGGGCTACATGGTGGACGGCGACGCGGTCACCGCACTCGACACCGCGCTGGACGGGCTCTACAACCAGGAGCGCTTCCTGCAGCTGGTCCGCAACTTCACCGCGTTCGACCAAGGATCCGGTGGCCTGGCCAAGCGGATTGCCAAGCCGCACCAGTACTACGCCGTAACCAAGGCAGTGGCCAGCACCATCCAGGCAGTGGAAAGCAACGGCAAGGCCGGCGTCGTCTGGCACACCCAGGGGTCGGGCAAGTCCATGGAGATGGAACTGTACGCCAACATGGTGGCCCGCCAGCCAAAGCTCAAGAACCCCACCGTCGTCGTCATTACCGACCGGAACGAGCTCGACGGCCAGCTGTTCGAAAGCTTCGACCGCAGCCTGCTCCTCGCCGAGCAACCAAAGCAGATCAAGAAACGGTCCGAGCTGCGAGACGAGCTAAGCAACCGGACAACCGGCGGCATCTACTTCACCACACTCCAGAAGTTCGGCCGGAGCAGGTCCGAAAAGGAGGCCGGCGCTGACCACCCTCTACTGTCCGACCGCCGCAACATCATCGTCGTAGTCGATGAGGCACACCGCTCGCACTACGACGACCTGGACGGCTATGCCCGGCACCTGCGTGATGCACTCCCCCATGCGACCCTGATTGCCTTCACCGGAACGCCGATCTCGTTCGACGACCGGAACACCCAGGATGTCTTCGGCGATTACATCGACATCTACGACCTGTCCCGGGCCGTGGAAGACGGCGCCACCGTGCCCGTGTACTTCGAGCCGCGGCTGATCAAGGTAGGACTTTCCGAAGGCGTCACGGAGGAGGACCTCGACAAGTCAGCGGACGAGCTGACGCTAGGGCTCGACGATACGGAACGCGCACGCATCGAGGCGAGTGTCGCCGTCGTGAACGCCGTCTATGGTGCGCCGCAGCGCATCGCCGCCTTGGCCGAGGACCTGGTGGCGCACTGGGAGAACCGGCGCGAACGGATGGGCAAGTTCATCGAGGCGCCGGGCAAGGCGATGATCGTGGGCGGGACGCGGGAGATCTGCGCGAACCTCTACTCGGCCATCGTGGCACTGCGACCTGAGTGGCATTCGGATGACCTGTCGAAGGGCAAGATCAAGGTGGTGTACTCGGGCGACGCGACCGATGTGCCGCCGGTGTCAGATCATGTCCGCCGCGATTCCCTGAATGCCCAGGTGAAGGAGCGGCTCAGGGACGTCGACGACGAGCTGGAGCTGGTGATCGTGAAGGACATGATGCTCACGGGCTATGACTCTCCGCCGCTGCACACCCTGTACCTGGACCGGCCGCTCAAGGGCGCGCTGCTGATGCAGACGCTTGCCCGGGTCAACCGCACGTTCCGCGGCAAAGAGGACGGGCTGCTGGTGGCGTATGCACCGCTTGCCGAGAACCTGTCCAAGGCGTTGAGCGAGTATACGCAGTCTGATCAGGCGAACAAGCCAGTGGGCAAGAACATCGACGAGGCTGTAGGGCTGACGGTGTCCTTGGTGGAGGCGCTGCGGTCCTTGTTGGCCGGCTATGACTGGAAGTCCGTGCTGATGAAGGGCGGCCCGAAGTCGTTTCTCAACGCGGTGACTGGCGCAGTCAGTTACCTGCGGAATCCTGGTACTCCCGGTAATCAGCCTGCCGACGGTGAGGAGTCGGTTGCAGCGAGGTACCGCAAGTTCTCCGGCCAGCTGTCGCGGGCATGGGCGCTGTGCTCCGGATCGGACACCCTGGCCGAGCTGCGTCCTGAGATCCAGGTGTATGAGGAGATCCGTGTCTGGATGGCGAAGTACGACGCCGCCGACCGGCAGGCCAGCGGTGAACCAGTGCCTGAGGAGATCCAGCGGCTGCTGGGGAACCTCATTGCTTCCGCCACCTCCTCCGGTGAAGTGCTCGACATTTACGAGGCCGCCGGCATGCCCAAGCCGTCGCTGGATGACCTTACACCCGAGTTCATCGCCAAGACCCAGAAGGCACGGAACCCACAGCTAGCCATCGAGGCGCTGCGAAAGCTCATTGCCGATGAGTCTGCATCTTCCACGCGGAACAACGTAATC
Source organism: Arthrobacter sp. E70 (assembly GCF_058266945.1). NCBI lineage: Bacteria > Bacillati > Actinomycetota > Actinomycetes > Micrococcales > Micrococcaceae > Arthrobacter > Arthrobacter sp. E70. The sequence goes on from NZ_JBYQFR010000002.1 coordinate 293,855, forward strand.
CGGCAGCGCGCGTTCTCGGAGCGGATCACCGAGCTGATGAAGAAGTACACGAACCAGCAGCTGACATCTGCCGAGGTGATTGCGGAGTTGGTGGAGCTGGCGCGTGAAGTGGCTGCCGAAGGTAAGCGAGGCCAGCAGTTCACTCCCCCGCTGAATTCGGACGAGCTGGCCTTTTATGATGCTGTGGCGCAGAACGAGTCCGCGGTGGAGGTCCAAGGCGAAGGCGTCCTGGCAGACATTGCCCGCGAGCTGGTGTCCGTGATGCGGCGCGATGTCCGGACGGACTGGACCGTGCGCGATGACGTCCGCGCGAAGCTTCGGTCCTCGATCAAGCGGCTCCTGGTGCGGTTCGGCTATCCGCCGGACAAGCAGCCGGAGGCCATCAAGTTGGTTATGGAGCAGATGGAGTCGATGGCTCCGCGCTTCGCTGACGCCCGCCTTTAGCACCTAGAACTTCTGCCAACGGGCAGCAAACAACACATCACGAAATGGGAAAACTATGTCGTCTTACGATCCGCCTTCAAGCTACAACAACCCCGCCGTTCCTCCGGCCCCGGAGAGCGCTCCCCAAGTGAACGTCGGCAAAGGTAAAGGCCAGATTAGGAAATTTGCAGCGTCCGCAGGGCCAATCCAGTTGGCCCGTGTCATCTTGGGCGCAGTCCTCGGATTGTTGTTCATCTTGACCTGGGTCGGCACCGGGCCTGCTGCTGTCGACGCCGGCAGCCCTTCCAAGTGGAAGTCCGACCTCGCTGCTGCAAGCGTCAAGAACGATGTCAATAACGGGGAAACAAAGGGAGCGCCACAGCAGTCGGTGGTCAACGGTTGGTACGCCAACGATATTGCTGCTATCACAGCCACGCAGAACACGTATATCGCCGCCAGCTCCGCCCGGAACGGCACCCTCCTGACGCTGCTCGGCCTCGGAGTTGCTGGTGAGCTGATCCTTCGAGGACTGGACCGGACAGGCCGGAACCGGCTAGCTACCGCATAAGAGCGTTGGTTCCGCGCCGGCGGGACAATCACTTTTGGTAGACGTCCCGCCGGTGCCCAAGATTTACCACCACGACCAGGAGCACGTCATCGTGGATGGTGTAGATAATCCGGTAGTCACCGACACGGACCCTATAACCAGGACGGCCGCTCAAAGCAATTGCTTTGGGCGGCCGCGGGTCCTGCCCGAGAAGAGCGATCGCACCTTGAATGCGCGCTTGGTCTTCAGGGTGAATTTTCCTAAGTGCTCGTACAGCTGCCGGCCTTAGTTCAATTCGGTAGGGGCTCATGCCCAGCCCAGATCCGCCTTCACTTGTATCCAGGGAATGTTCTCGCCTTCTTCCGCCATTGCTGCATCGAACGCTGCAATGTCTTCGACTTCTTCCAAGGCTTCAAGCAATTGCTCGTAACGCTCTGGCGATACAAGCACAGCCGCCCGATGCCCCCGCCGCTCAATGAATACCGGCTCAGATTCGGCTTTCTCGATCAGTTCCGGCAGATGTGAGCGCGCGTCCGTAATGTTGATGGTCGACATAGACTAAATGTACATCCGAAGGATCCAGATGTACATCTAGCCCGCGCTCGACAGATAAGCAGCAGCTTAGAAGTCCCAGTCCTCATCCTCAGTATTGACGGCCTTGCCGATCACGTAGGACGAACCGGAGCCCGAGAAGAAGTCGTGGTTCTCGTCCGCGTTCGGGGACAGCGCCGAAAGGATCGCCGGGTTCACGTCCGTCACCGAGGCCGGGAACATCGCCTCATAGCCCAGGTTCATCAGCGCCTTGTTGGCGTTGTAGTGCAGGAACTTCTTGACGTCCTCGGCCAGCCCCACGCCGTCGTACAGATCGTGCGTGTACTGGACCTCGTTCTCGTACAGCTCGAAGAGCAGCTCGAACGTGTAGTCCTTGATTTCCTGGCGGCGCTCCTCGGACACAGTCTCCAGGCCGCGCTGGAACTTGTAGCCGATGTAGTAGCCGTGCACGGCCTCATCGCGGATGATCAGGCGGATCAGGTCGGCAGTGTTCGTGAGTTTGGCGCGCGAGGACCAGTACATGGGCAGGTAGAAGCCCGAGTAGAACAGGAAGCTTTCCAGCAGCGTGGAGGCCACCTTGCGCTTCAGGGGGTCATCGCCCTGGTAGTAGTCCATGACGATCTGCGCCTTCTTCTGAAGGTTCTCGTTCTCGGTGGACCAACGGAACGCCTCGTCGATCTCCTTGGTGGAGGCCAGCGTGGAGAAGATGGAGGAGTAGCTCTTGGCGTGCACCGACTCCATGAACGCGATGTTCGTGTAGACGGCTTCCTCATGCGGGGTCAGCGCGTCCGGGATCAGGGAGACAGCCCCGACGGTGCCCTGGATGGTGTCCAGCAGGGTCAGCCCGGTGAACACGCGCATGGTGAGCTGCTGCTCGGCAGGCGTCAGCGTGTTCCAGGACTGCACGTCGTTGGACAGCGGCACCTTCTCCGGCAGCCAGAAGTTGTTGACCAGGCGGTTCCAGACCTCCACGTCCTTGTCGTCCTGGATGCGGTTCCAGTTGATGGCCTCGACGTGGCTCAGAAGCTTGACCTTTTCGGTCATGTCATCCCCTCATTGTTGGGTGGTTCTCTAAGTTAAAGCGTACGACGGCGGGCGGGCACCCGCCGTCGTACGTGAAATTTAGTTGAAGATTAAAGTGCGCAGGAGACGCAGCCCTCAACTTCAGTCCCTTCCAGCGCAAGCTGGCGGAGGCGGATGTAGTAGAGCGTCTTGATGCCCTTGCGCCAGGCGTAGATCTGGGCCTTGTTGATGTCGCGGGTGGTGGCGGTGTCCTTGAAGAACAGCGTCAGGGACAGGCCCTGGTCCACGTGCTGCGTGGCAGCGGCGTAGGTGTCGATGATCTTCTCGTACCCGATCTCGTACGCATCCTGGTAGTAGTCCAGGTTGTCGTTGGTGAGGTACGGCGCCGGGTAGTAGACGCGGCCGATCTTGCCTTCCTTGCGGATCTCGATCTTGGCCGCCACCGGGTGGATGGAGGACGTCGAGTTGTTGATGTAGGAGATCGAGCCCGTCGGCGGGACGGCCTGCAGGTTCTGGTTGTAGATGCCGTGCTCCATGACGGAGGCCTTCAGCTCGCGCCAGTCATCCTGGGTGGGAATGTGGTGGCCGGCAAAGAGCTCGCGGACGCGCTCAGTCTCGGGGAGCCACTCCTGCTCGGTGTACTTGTCGAAGAACTCCCCCGACGCGTACTTCGAGTTCTCGAACCCACCGAACGTCTGGCCGGTTTCGATGGCCAGCCTGTTGGAGGCGCGCAGTGCGTGGAACAGCACGGTGTAGAAGTAGATGTTCGTGAAGTCCAGGCCCTCTTCGGAGCCGTAGTGGACCCGCTCGCGGGCCAGGTAGCCGTGCAGGTTCATCTGGCCCAGGCCGATGGCGTGGGACTTCGCGTTGCCCTCGGCCACGGACGGCACCGAGTTGATGTAGGACATGTCCGACACCGCGCTCAGTGCGCGGATGGCCGTCTCGATGGAAGCACCGAAGTTCGGCGAATCCATCGTCTTGGCAATGTTCATGGACCCGAGGTTGCAGGAGATGTCCTTGCCAACGGTCTGGTAGGTGAGGTCCTCGTTGTAGATCGAGGGCGTGGAAACCTGCAGGATCTCCGAGCACAGGTTGCTCATGGTGATCTTGCCGGCAATCGGGTTGGCCCGGTTCACGGTGTCCTCGAACATGATGTACGGGTAGCCGGACTCGAACTGGATCTCCGCGAGGGTCTGGAAGAACTCGCGGGCGCTGATCTTGGTCTTCTTGATCCGGGAATCGTCCACCATCTCGTAGTACTTCTCGGTGACCGAGACGTCAGAGAACGGCATGCCATAGACGCGTTCGACGTCGTACGGCGAGAAGAGGTACATGTCCTCGTTCTTCTTGGCCAGCTCGAACGTGATGTCCGGGATGACGACGCCCAGGGAGAGCGTCTTGATGCGGATCTTCTCGTCGGCATTCTCCCGCTTGGTGTCCAGGAACCGGTAGATGTCCGGGTGGTGGGCGTGCAGGTACACGGCGCCGGCGCCCTGGCGGGCACCGAGCTGGTTGGCGTAGGAGAAGCTGTCTTCGAGGAGCTTCATCACGGGGATGACGCCGGAGGACTGGTTCTCGATCTGCTTGATGGGTGCGCCGTGCTCGCGGATGTTGGTCAGCGACAGGGCCACACCGCCGCCGCGCTTGGAAAGCTGCAGCGCGGAGTTGATGCCGCGGGCAATCGATTCCATGTTGTCTTCGATGCGCAGCAGGAAGCAGGAGACGAGCTCGCCGCGCTGGGCCTTGCCGGCGTTCAGGAACGTGGGCGTAGCCGGCTGGAAGCGGCCGTCGATGATCTCGTCCACCAGGCGGGTGGCCAGCTCCTCGTTGCCGCGGGCCAGGTGCATGGCCACCATGCAGACGCGGTCCTCGTAGCGCTCCAGGTAGCGCTTGCCGTCGAACGTCTTCAGCGTGTAGGAGGTGTAGAACTTGAACGCGCCCAGGAAGGTCTCGAAGCGGAACTTCTTCTTGTAGGCGCGGTTGAACAGGTCCCGGATGAAGTTCATCGTGTACTGGTCCAGCGTCTCGCGCTCGTAGTACTGGTTCTTCACCAGGTAGTCGAGCTTCTCCTCCAGGTCGTGGAAGAACACGGTGTTGTTGTTCACGTGCTGCAGGAAGTACTGGTGGGCCGCCTCGCGGTCAGCGCCGAACTGGATCTCGCCGTTGGGACCGTACAGGTTCAGCATGGCGTTCAGCTCATGGTAGCCAAGGCCCTTGAAGGCAGCCGGCATCTCGGGCTTCTGGGCCCTGGTTACTTCTGTGTCTGCGACAGTCGTGTCCAAAACGTGTCCAATCCCTTGTTTACGCGGGCCACGTCTTCTGGCGTGCCCATTAGTTCAAATCGATAAAGGTGGGGCACCTGGCATTTGGCGGCGATAATGTCCGCTGCCAGGCAGTAGTTGTCCCCGAAATTCGTGTTCCCGGCCCCGATGACCCCGCGGAGCAACTCCCTGTTCTGCGGGTTGTTCAGGAACCGGATGACCTGCTTGGGAACGGACCCCTCTCCCCCGGTGCCGCCATAGGTAGGCACCACCAGCACGAACGGCCGGGTGGCGAGGAGGGGTGCGTCCTTTGCATAGAGCGGGATCCGGGCCACCTCGCGGCCCAGCTTCGAGACGAAGCGGCTGGTGTTCTCGGATGCCGAGGAAAAGTAGATGAGCCGGCTGCTGGTTAGGACCGGCTCCGGGTCACTGTATGGACGGGCCGGCTGTGAACCACCCACGCGCTGAGCCGCGTGTCCGGAAACCGCGTGCAGTGAAGCCGCGTGGTCCTGCTGCGCTGTGGGTGATGCCATGGGAGTCACCTCAGCTGGTTGACGGTTGCCGGATGGAAAGATGTGGCTCCTAAGCCACGGAGGTGACAGCAGAGAGGGCAAGTTCCTCGATCTTGTCGGGACGGAAGCCTGACCAGTGGTCCTGGTCCGTGACCACAACGGGTGCCTGCATGTAGCCAAGTGCCTTCAGGCGCTCGAGGGCTTCGGCGTCCTGGGAGATGTCCACGCTCTGGTAGGTGATGCCCTTTTTGTCGAGAGCACGGTAGGTGGCGTTGCACTGAACACAAGCAGGCTTCGTGTAAACCGTTACGGTCATTGTCGCTGTCCCCTTAGTCGAAATCTTCGCTGGTTCGGTGTCCCCGTCCAAGCTGTATGTAGATACTACATGTAGTGCAGGCGCCTCTTCGGAACCCCAAGATGATGTATTACAAGTATGTCATTTAATGCACCTTTAATCCACAGGGAGGAGCCTTCAAAATGTCCGGAATCCCGGCGTTTTTGCGGACGGAATCCACATCCTGTGGAGTACTTAGCCACATTTAACGGCCAGCGTGTCGTGGAAAAGACGGCGTGTCGCGCCTCCGCCAAGGTGGCCGCAGGCACCGGAAAGGGGGTCCCGGAGTGACCTCCGGAACCCCCTTGGGTGACGAAAAGCACGCCCGGGCGAGGATGCCCAGGCGGCGGGGCCCGCTAGAGCGGGGCGGGCCTGCTGCAGAGGATCTGCTCCACGCCCATTCGCCCCTCGGCAAAGCTCCGGAGGGCACCCACCAGGTACAGCCGCCAAACCCGGACGACTTCCGGACCCATCATGGCCTCGGCCCGTTCCTGGTTTTCCTCGAACGTGGCGTACCAGGCTTCAAGCGTGTGCACGTAGTGCCTCCGCATTCCCTCAACGCCCTCCACCTCAAGGCCTGCCCCTTCCAGGAAGTCCAGCGTCTCGCCCACCGGGCGCATGTGCATGTCGGGGGCAATGAAGGATTCGATGAAGGGACCGCCGCCGGGGTGCCGGCCGCGGCGCGACATTTGCTGGACCAGGACCCGGCCGCCCGGCACCAGGTTGTCGAACAGCGCCTTGGCATAGATGGGGTAGTTCTTCTGCCCCACATGCTCCCCCATTTCCAGGGAGGCTGCCGCGTCGAAGGGTCCGTCCGGGATCTCGCGGTAATCCTGTACCCGGATCTCCACCCGGTCCTCCAGTCCGTACTCCCTGATCCGGCCGTCAATGAAGGCCTTCTGTTCCACGGACAGCGTGACGCCCACAACGGCGGCGCCATAGTGCCGTGCGGCATGCAGGCTCAGGGAACCCCAGCCGCAGCCGACGTCCAGCATCCGCATGCCGGGTTCGAGACCGATCTTCCGGCACACCAGGTCCAGCTTGTCGCGCTGGGCATCCTCGACCCCGTAGCCAGGCCCCGGAGCCTCGGCCCAGTAGCCGCTGGAGTAGGCCATCTGCGGATCCAGGATCAATCCGTAGAAATCGTTGCTGAGGTCATAGTGGTGGCTGATCGCCGCGCGGTCGCGGATCAGGCTGTGCAGGCGTCCGGAGACTTTGGCCTGGGTGGCCGGCGGCGCGGGCGGGGTGCCCAGTGCGCCGGCGGCCCTGGCGATCCTTCCGATGCCGGCGATCACCGCGGGGGTGGGCCGGATCCCGGACAGGCGGCGGCGCCGCACCACCTCCCACAGCTGCTGCAGGGCCGAGTTGAGGTCGCCGTCGATATCCAGCTCACCGGTGACGTAGGCCTGTGCTGCGCCCAGTTCCCCCGGGGCCCACAGGAGGCGTCGGATCGCATTGGGGCTGTTGAGCCGGACCACCGGAGCATTGGCGGGGCCAGCCTCGGAGCCGTCCCACACCTTCAGGCGGACGGGCAGGTCCCCGCCGACCACGGGCCGGAGGGCATCGGCGATGGTCTCCGCCAGGGCAGCCGTCACAGCGCGGCCCCGCTCCCGGGAGCACTTTTCTTCCGGTCCAGCACGATCTGCTGGACATCCAGGTAGCCGGACGCGAAACCTGCCCTGGAGTAGCAGAGGTAGAACAGCCACATCCGCTGGAAGACTGTATCGAAGCCGAGCTCCGAAACCTCTTCCTGCCTCTCCATGAAGCGTTCCTCCCACAGCCGCAGGGTCTCGGCGTAATGCTCGCCGAAGGCCAGCCGTTCGCGCACCTGCAGCCCGGTCTGCTGCTCGGTGACTTCCTCGATGGCCCGGACGGAGGGGATTACCCCGCCCGGGAAGATGTACTTGTGCACCCAGGTGTATCCGGTGCGGGTGGCCAGGAGGCGGTCGTGGGCGATGGTGATGGCCTGGATGGCCACCTTGCCACCCGGCGCCAAGACCCTCTCAATGGTCTGGAAATACGTGGCCCAGTACTGGTAGCCCACGGCTTCGATCATCTCGACCGAGACCACGGCGTCGTATTCGCCTTCAACGGCCCGGTAGTCCTTGAGCTCGATCGTGACGGCGCCGGTATACCCGGCCTCGGCGACCCGTTTCCGGGCAAGTTCCTGCTGCTCGCTGGACAGCGTCACCGAGTAGACGGTGGCCCCGCGGGCGGCGGCGCGCAGGGCCAGCTCGCCCCAGCCGGTGCCGATTTCCAGGAGCCGGGTTCCCGGCCCGACGGCGGCCTTGTCCAGCAGGCGGTCGATCTTCGCCTGCTGGGCGGCGGCGAAGCCGTCCCGGTCAGAGGTGAGGACGGCACCTTCCACCGAAGGGAACAGTGCGCTGGAGTAGGACATGGTGGGGTCGAGGAACGTGGCGAACAGTTCGTTGGAGAGGTCGTAGTGCCTGGAGATGTTGGACCGCGTGTTCTCCAGGGAATTGCGTTCGCTGCGGGGCTGGCGCGGCAGGAACAGGGCCCGAAGTTTCTGCAGCGGCTCCGGGACCAGGGTCCCGGCCCGGGCAGCAAAGACTTCGAGGACCGCGGTGAGGTTGTCCGCGTCCCAGTCGCCGGCCATGTAGGACTCGCCGAATCCGATCAGGCCGCCGTCGCCCAGGCGGCGGGCGAAGTCCCCGGGCCGGTGGATGATCATGACGGGGCCGCCGGCGGGCGCGGATCCGAGGACCTGGCCGTCGGGGTACCTTACCGCCAGCGGAAGATGGCGGACCGCGGCTTTGAAGATGCCGGCGGCGATGCGCGCCGCAACGTCGGCCCTGAGGCCGGCCGGAAGCGTTGCGATGCCCGGCCAGACCGCAGCGTCGATCACCGCGGGAGGCTGCGGCACGGTATACGGGACGCTCCCGGACGCGGCAGCCCTCGTGATTCCGTTGTCGTCCGTCATGGTCATTGAACTGCCTCCTGTGAAGGGTGGTGTGGTCTTGCGACGACGGGCAGGCGCCGTGCCCAGAGTTTAACGCCCTGCACCCTGATCAGGGCGGATACCAGCAGTGGCGCGGCCGGCACGGCACAGGCCGCAGCCAGGATGTGGCGGACCGTGGCCGGCCGGCGGGTCCCATCCATGGTGGCGACGAACGGCCGGTGCCCCACACGGTCCAGGACGATCGAGATGGCCAGCCGTTCGCCGGGGGCCGGCAGCTTCATCCGGTACTGCCCGTCGACGTCGTTGAAGGGCGACACGTAGAACGCTTTCGGAACGGAGGCGCGCCCCGCCGGGTCCGTCTGCAACAGGTAGCAGTGCCGCTCGCCGTAGGTGTTGTGGACCTCGGCCACCACGCACTGGAGCTCGCCGCTGGAGCGGTAGCACCAGAACAGGGTCAGCGGGTTGAAGACGTACCCGAACACCCGCGCGCTGGCCAGCATGTGGATGGGGCCGCCGTCGGGCTCGATGCCCTGGGTCCGCAGGTAGCGCTCCACGTTGGAACGGATGCTGGCGTCCGGGTCGCCCAGATGGTCGGCGGCGCGGAAGACCGCCAGGGGCCGGAGCGGGAGCGGGAGTCGCGGCAGTCGGTCGACGTCGACAAACCAGCTGTAGCTGCGGTAGGTGAAGGCGTTCTTCAGTGGGGTGCGCCGCACGTGGGAGATCGAGGTGCGGTAGATGGCTGCACTGGTGTTCATGGCGCGCCCGCTGCTCATGCAGGCTCCGCCGCGGACAACAGTTCCCGTTCGCCGTCGCCGGAGGTGTGCTGCGGGTCTTCTGGCCGGGCGACCGGCCAGGAGCGTCCGAGCTTCTCGGCCGCCCGGACACCGGAGAGGGCGCCGTCCTCATGGAAACCCCAGCCCAGGTAGGCCCCCGCGTATGCGATCCGGCCGTCGCTGAGGGCGGTGATGGCCTGCTGGGCCTTCAATGATTCCGGGGTGTACTGCGGGTGCTCGTACACCATCCGCTCGAGGACAGCGTCATCGGCGATCAGCTCCGACTCCCCCAGGCTCACCAGATAGGGCCGGCCGTCCCCGTGCACAAGCCGTTGCAGCCGGGTCAGGTCGTAGCTGACCAGGACCTTGTCCGGGCGGGCGTCGCAGGATGGCAGCCGGTAATTCCACGAGGCCTTGGCGTTGTCCGCTGCCGGCAGGACAGCCGGGTCCTGGTGGAACACCGTGTGGTTCACCGAGTACGGCATCCCGCCGAGCGCTTCCTTCTCGCCGGGCGTCGCATCGGCCAGGAACCCGAGTGCCTGGGCGGGATGGGTGGCAATCACGACGGCGTCAAAGTCTTCCAGCCCGTCCGCGGTTGCCAGCTCCACTCCTTCGGGAAGCCGCCGGATGGCAGTGACGGCAGTGTTGAGCCGGACATCGTTCAGCGTTGCGGCGAGTTTTTCCACGTACCGGGCCGAGCCACCGGTGACGGTGCGCCACTGGGGAGAGCCCTTGATGCCCAGCATGCCGTGGTGGCCAAGGAACGTGAAGAGGTACCGGGCCGGATAGGCCAGGGCGGTGGTGGGATCGCAGGACCAGACCGCACTCACCACCGGGGTCATGAAGTGGGAGATGAAGTACGGGCTGAAGTTTTCCCGCTCCAGGAAGTCGCCGAGCGTCAGTTCCGGGACCTCCACCTCAGTGCTGATGGCCGACGGCGGCACGGACTTAAGGAGTTCGCGCGCCTTGCGGTAGAAACGGGTGACTTCCAGCAGCATCAGCAGGTAGCGGCCACGAAGAAGGCTGGACGGCCGGGCGATGATCCCGCGGGCGCCCCCTCGTGCGCCGGCGTACTCCAGCCCGCAGCCGTCGCAGCGGATGGACATGCTCATCTCGGAGTCCTGGGTCTCCACGCCGAGCTCGGCAAACAGCCTCAGCAGGGTGGGGTACGTGCGTTCGTTGTGCACGATAAACCCGGTGTCGACGCCGAGGACAGTCCCGTCAGGCTGCGGCATGTCGTGCGTGTGGGCGTGGCCGCCCAGCCGCGAATCGGCTTCGAAAAGGGTGACGTCGTCCTCCCGGTTAAGCACATAGGCTGCCGTTAGTCCCGCCACGCCGCTGCCGATCACGGCGATGCGCCGACGTCCTCCTGCACTTGCTGCTGGGTTGGATGACAACTGATGCTCCTCTGCTGAACATTTGCCAGTGATGGTTATACAGAGGGCAATTCGGCACACGGTGAGCACTGGATGGGTGCGGGTTGCAGCTTCTTCGCTGGAAGGCGGCAGAGTACTGTGGGCTGGTGGTGAATCCGGTGCATCTGAAAACCCTGCTGGAAGTGACCCGGCTGGGGTCGTTCGCGGCGGCGGCCGCGACGCTTGGCTATACGGCCTCCGCTGTTTCCCAACAGATGACGGCGCTGGAACGGGAGACGGGCGTGACCCTCTTCCAGCGCTCGGCGCGCAGCGTGGTCCCCACGGAAGCCGCCGTCGTCATGACCCGCCATGCCGCCAAGGTGCTCACGGACATCGAGGCGCTGATGGCCGCCGCGTCCAGGGCCAAGGACACCGAAAGCCAGGAACTGCGGCTGGGCATCTTTCCCAGCCTGGCCACCTACGTCCTGCCCCGCATTTTGAAGAACCCGGCGTGGAAGAACCTGGGCATCGATCTGCGGGTGTCCGTGGCCGAGCCCGGCCAGACCATCCAGGGCCTGCGCACGGGCGGTGACCTGGACCTGGCCGTCGTCTTCCAGGTGGGGCAGACCGGGTTCGCCTGGCCCAACACCATCAACCGGCAGTGGATCGGGGACGACGACTTCCGGGTGGTGCTGCCCGCGGGCTGGGGCTTCCGCGCCGATGCGAAGGTGGCCGCGGACCACCTCTCGGAGATGCCTTGGATCATGCACCACCCCGGCACCAGCGACGCGATGGTCATTGAACGGCTCTTCGCCGGCTGCAACCTGCATCCGCGGGTAGTGGCGCACAGCGACGATTTCCACGCGAGCCTGGAGATGGCCGCCGCGGGCCTGGGCGCCGCCCTTGTCCCGGAACTGGCCCTGCGGAACAAACCGCAGGGCATCGTGGTGCTGGACGTGCCCGAAATCCGGTTGGCACGCAACGTGTTTGCCCTGCTGATCAACGACAGGAAGACGGCCAGGGTGCAGCTTTTCGTGGATCTGCTGGCCGAAACACTCGCCGGGATGCGCACGGCGGTGAATTAGGCCGGAACGCTGGAATGGTCTGCACTTCGGGTCTATGTTGAGACTATGAACAAGGTAGCGAGCCAGCACTTTGGAGAGATCGAGCTCAACCACGGCAGGGATCACTTCATCGCCGCCAAGCACGAGCTGCGCGGCCACCCGCTGGAACTCGACCTGAACATCACCGCCCACGACCACTTCGATGAAGCTGCGCTCCGCAAAGTGGACTACCGGCTGCGGTTCCTGCCGGAACTGGTGGACGAGGTGCGCGACATGATCGCCGAGGAACTGGAACAGGAAGGCACCAGCCCGCAGGAGTACCTGCACTTCCACTGCAATGCCCTCAAGGTCGAGCACCTGCAGAAGGTCTTCGGTGTCCAGGACCGCAGCCAGCTCACCAACGAGGTCTTCCTGAAGGCACTGAAGCTGGGCCATGTGGGGATCTACCCTGGCCAGCCGGAGCGCTACTTCGTCATGGACTTCACCTTGGGCGAGCACTTTACGGACGAGGTGCTGGTGGCGTCGGCGGATGAAGACGGCGTGGTGGACGACGAGATCGTCTGGGAGTCCTGAGCCCGCCCTTTAAACACGACGCCGGCTGGTCACCGAGGTGACCAGCCGGCTTTCGTTTCTCTGCCTGCTTACTTCGCTGCTTCCAGCAGGCCCGCGCGGACCGCCTGGGTTGCCTTGACCAGGTTGCGCAGGGACTCTTCCGTCTCAGCGTAGCCGCGGGTCTTCAGGCCGCAGTCCGGGTTTACCCAGAGCTGGCGGGACGGGACATGCTTCACCGCCGTGGCGAGCAGTTCCGTAACCTCGGCTTCGCCGGGCACACGCGGTGAGTGGATGTCGTAGACACCGGGGCCGACGCCGCGGCCAAAGCCGTGGGACTCGAGGTCGTGGACGACCTCCATGCGGGACCGGGCTGCCTCGATCGAGGTCACGTCGGCGTCCAGGCCGTCGATCGCGTCGATGATCACGCCGAACTCCGAGTAGCAGAGGTGCGTGTGGATCTGCGTGGCGTCGGCGGCACCGGCGGTGGCCAGGCGGAAGGAGTCCACGGACCACTTGAGGTAGTCGGCGTGGTCTGCCTTGCGCAGCGGGAGCAGTTCGCGCAGGGCGGGCTCGTCCACTTGGATGATCCTGATGCCGGCGGCTTCGAGGTCGGCGATCTCGTCGCGCAGGGCCAGGCCAACCTGGTTCGCGGTTTCGCGCAGCGGCTGGTCGTCGCGGACGAAGGACCAGGCAAGGATGGTGACCGGACCGGTGAGCATGCCCTTCATCGGCTTGGCGGTCAGCGACTGTGCGTATTCTGCCCACTTGACCGTGATGGGGGCGCTGCGGGTCACGTCACCCCAGAGGATGGAGGGACGGGTGCAGCGGGAGCCGTAGGACTGCACCCAGCCGTGGACGGTGACGTCGAAGCCTTCCAGGTTCTCGGCAAAGTACTGAACCATGTCGTTGCGCTCGGGCTCGCCATGCACCAGGACGTCGTAGCCCAGCTCTTCCTGCAGGTCCACGACGCGCTTGATCTCGTCCTTCATGAGCTGCTCGTACTGTGCGTCCCTGAGCTCGCCCTTCGTGTTGCGGGCACGGGCGGAGCGGATCTCAGAGGTCTGCGGGAAGGAGCCGATGGTGGTGGTGGGCAGCGGCGGCAGGTGCAGGGCCTCTTCCTGGGCTGCTTCGCGGACCGTGTACTCGGACCGGGTGAAGTCGGCCGCGGTCAGGGCTTCGGTGCGGGCGCGGACGTCGGCGCGGCGCACGCCGTCGGCCGTGGCACGGGAGGCGATCACGGCGGTTGCCTCGTCGACGGCGGCCCTGACGGAGGCCGGATCCGCCAGGTAGGACGCCAGGGTCTTGACCTCCACGGCCTTCTGGTCCGAGAACGCCAGCCAGCTGCGGAGCTGCTCTGACAGCTGGGTCTCCTCGGCGACATCGTGCGGGACGTGCTGGGTGGAGGTGGAAGTGGAGACGGCGATCCTGCCGGCAGCCGACTTGAGGGCGTCGAGCTTGGCGGCGGACGCGGCGAGGTCGTTGCGCCAAATGTTGTGGCCATCCACGACGCCGGCGACGAGGGTCTTGTTGCCCAGCCCCGCCAGCGCTGCCGCGGAGGGAACGGCGCCCTTGAAGACGTCGATGTGCAGCGCGTCGATATTGGTGGCGGCAAGCGTGCCCAGCTGGTGGTCCAGCGAACCGTAGGGCGTGGAGACGAGGATCTGCGGCCGGTTGGCTGCGCCGGCCAGGACCTCGTAGGCCCGGGCAACCGCGGCTTCGATGTCCGTCGCCGGGGTGTCCTGGTCAACAACCAGGGCCGGTTCGTCGAGCTGGACCCAGCCGGCGCCGGCGGCGGCGAGCTTGTCGAGCAGCTGGACGTAGACGGGCAGGATGTCCTCGAGGCGGGACAGCGGTGCGAAACCGGCGGGGGCGTCGTCGGAGGCCTTGGACAGCAGCAGGTAGGTGACCGGGCCGACGATGTAGGGGCGGGTTTCGATCCCGTTGGCCAGGGCGAAGGTGAACTCGTCAACCTTGGCGGTGGAGGCCAGGGAGAATTCCGTCTCCGGGCCGATCTCCGGGACCAGGTAGTGGTAGTTCGTGTCGAACCACTTGGTCATTTCCAGCGGCTGCTGTTCGTTGGTGCCGCGGGCCAGGGTGAAGTAGCCGTCGATGTCCAGCTGTCCGTCAGCGTTCAGGAGGTTTCCGAACCGGGCCGGCACGGCGCCGAGGTGGGCGGTGGTGTCCAGGACCTGGTCGTAGTAGGAAAACGTGCCGGGTACGGCGGCGCTCTCGGTCAGGCCGAGTTCCTGCAGGCGCCTGGCGGTGGCCAGCTGGATGTCCTTGGCGGCGGCGTCGAGTCCGGCAGCGTCGATCCTGCCGGCCCAGTAGGCCTCGACGGCCTTTTTGAGTTCGCGGCGGCGGCCGATGCGGGGGTAGCCGAGGAGGGAGGCGGACGGGAACGGGGTGTTTTTGGGTGCAGTCAGTTCAGGCATGGAGAATCCTAGGTTTTCGGGCAGCCCTGACGTCGGGCTGGCGTGATGAGTACGTGGTGCTGGCGGGAAGGTGCTCAGCTGGCGAGCTGCGGGGACACGATGTCCCGGCGGGCGCTGGACCGGTGGTGGCGCGGCAGGGCGAGCTTGTCCAGCACCTCCAGTGCACTTTGGTGCTCATTGAAGGTATAGATGTGGATGCCGGGTGCGCCGGCGTCCAGGGCCGCGTTCGATAGATCGACGGTGGCGTCGACGCCGATGTGGAGGCGTTCCAGGTCGGAGTCGGCGGCAGCCAGCTTGGCCATCAGTTCCGGCGCGGGCTCCACGCCGGTCAGTTCACCAAGGCGGTTGAGGCGGCGAAGGCTGGTCAGCGGCATGACGCCGGGAATGATGGGGATGGTGACCCCGGCCCGTCGTGCCCTGGTGAGGAGGTCGGCGTACTGGTCCGCATGGAAGAACACCTGCGTGATGGCGAAGTCGGCGCCGGAACGCTGCTTAGCCAGCAGCACCTCGACGTCGTGCTCCTCGCTCGGCGACTCGGGATGCCGCGCAGGGTAGGCCGCAACGCCAACGGCGATTTTTCCGGCACACAGCAGTGCCGAACGCCGCTGCTCAACCCGGCGGATGAGTTCGATGAGGTCCTGGGCGTAGCGGAGCGAGCCGTCGGTGACCTGGCCGTCCTTCGGCAGGTCGCCGCGGAGGGCAAGGATGCCACGCACGCCGGTGTCCAGCAGTTGGCCGATGATGCCTGCGAGTTCCTGCGGCGTGTTGCCGACGCAGGTCAGGTGGGCCAGTGGCCGGAGCGTGGTTTCGAGCAGGAGCCGGTTGATGAGTTCGACGGCGGTGTCCCGGTTGGACCCGCTGGCGCCGTAGGTGATGGAGACGTAGTCCGGCTCGGTGGTCTCGAGTTCACGGATGGTGGTCCACAGTGTCTCGGCCGCGGCCGGGGAACGGGGCGGGAACAACTCGTAGGACAGCGCCACGGGGGCGGCGTCGGAAAGATTTGGATGTGTCTCAATAAGGCTTGGTGGTGACATTTGCGTCCTTGGCTTTGGGCCATTGGGGTGCTGCCTGCCACGAAAGTGGCTGCAGTCCGGCAATGAATTTGAGTTTGGGGAACACGGAAGAACTCCACAGGACGCAGCCGCGACTGTTACGCCTGGAACGAAGTTTTCCGTGAGCAAATGTCAGGCCCACATGGGGGCACCCACACCCTCCGTAGCGGAGGATCGCTGACACGTTACCGCGGTAACTTGTATAAGACTCTATGGGCAGTGGCATGCGGTGTCCAACTCGGCTGCCGAATTAAGACACAGTTTTACGGCCCGTTTTACCTCGGCGGCAGAATTTTGTTCGCCCGGGATCCCCTTACCAGGGGCGTTCCGGCGCCGGGGCCGGATCGCCGTCTAGGTATTCCTGCCTTTCACGGCCACTGTTCCGCTGCCGCTCCGCCTGCCGTGCGCTGTCCTGGAGCTGTTCCAACTGCCCCTGGCTGGCGTCATTCGAAGAGTCGCCCGGCGCCGGTTCCGCGGACGGCGCTTGCTCCTTTGAAGTTGCCTGCGCGGCGGCGTCGAGCTTGCCGGCCAGCCGTTCGCGGGCATCCGCAAGGCGGCCGCCCGCCCCGGCAGGGGCCCCGGCGGCAAAGCAGCCCTCCGGTGCTTGCCCGGCGACGGCCAGCCCTTCCTGGAAGAGGGCAACGGCCGACGCCGGATCCTCCGCCCGGAGCCTGTCGTCGCCGAGGCGTTCAATCACCAGGACCAGGTTGACCCGAACCATGCATTCGTCCCGGGAGCCCCGGGGAACGCCGGCCAGCGACTGCTCGAATCCGGCGCGGGCGGCGCCGAAATCCCCCGCAAGGACGGCAGCGTCCCCGGCGGCGAAGGGCGCCTTGTACGGTTCAAGGACGTTGACGACGCCGAGCCCTGCCGCCGCGGAACCCACGACTGCCGCGTCCCCGGCCGGGAATGCCTGGGCGGCGCGGTCGGCGAGGAGCCCAACACTTAGGAGCTTCGCCGCCGCACACAGGACCAGGAGCACCGGCAGCAGCGACCACAGCAACAGGCGGCGCCGGCGTACATGAGGCTTCATCGGGCGGCCTCCCTGGCCCGCCGGGAGCCGGTGGCTGCGCTGCCCGGGGCGCCCGGCCCGAGCGGGGCGGATGCGGGCGGGGCGGATGCGGGCCGCGGGAGCCTGCGAAGCTGGCGGACGATGACCACGGCTTCCAGCAGGGCCAGCAGGAAGGCGCCGGCCGCGGGGATCCAGTAGAGCTCGGCCTTGGTTGGGAGCGAACCGTCGTCCTGGGCGTGCACGGCAGCAGTGGGGTGCGTTTGCTGCATCATGGCCGATACGGGGTCGCCGGCGGCACGGTGGACGTAGGGCACGTTGAGCTGCCCGGCGATGGCCCGCAGCCTGCCTTCGTCGATGACGGACACCGCGGCCCCGCCCCCGGTGTCCTGCACGTACTGGCCGTCCCCGCCGCCCGCTGCGCCGCCGTCGTCCTCCTTTCCAGTGTTCACCTTCATCCGGCCCCCGGCGGCGGTGCCGTACCCAAGCACCGCTCCCCCGTCCACCAGGCCGCCCCCGGGGTCGAGGGCGGCAGGCTCCTTGCCGCTGGTCTGTTCGCCGTCGCCCAGGTAGTAGACCAGCCGGGGCCTGCCGGGGTGGTTGTCGCGGGCGGCCGTCAGCCGTTCGGCCAGTACCTGGCGGGCTGCGGTGATGCTGCTGCCCTTTGCATAGGCGGTCACCTGCGGCTCAAGGATCTCCGTGATGGTTTGCAGGGCCAGGGTATCGGTGCTGAGCGGCATCCGGACATGCGCGGTGGTGTCGAAGGTAATCACCGCAAAACGCGCTCCCGGCAGCTCTTTGGCAATGTCCATGATGTCCTTCCGGACGCCGTCCAGCCGCGGGACGCCATTGCCGTAGTCCTCAGCCACCATGCTGGTGGTGGTGTCCACCACGAAGAACACATTAAGGTCCGTGCTGGCAGCCTGGGCCGTGCCGCCCGGTAAGCCTGGACGCAAGGCTGCCACCAGGACCAGCAGGACAACGGCCGCACGGCGGGGCCAGCCAGTGCCCGGCAGCCAGGTGCGGTTCCGCAGCCGGTTGTGTCGGCGCGGCCGGTTGCGTCGGCGCACCAGAGCAGGCTGCAGCCGCCAGGACGCCAGGCACAGCGCCAGGGCGGACAGGAGCGCAATGGCAAGCAGGACACCGGGCACCTCCGAGACGACGGCCCGCGGTGCGCCCTGGATGCCGGCGGTTTCGGTGTCCTCGACGGCAGCCACGATTCCGGCCACGGCCTCCGGACTGTCGAGGGCGTAGTACCGCCCGCCCGTGCCCTCCGCGGCGGCCCGCAGCTGCGCGCCCGGCTGGTCCGGGTCGCGGCCGTAATCCAGGTCGCCCGGGTTCAGCGCATACACGCGGACGGCACGGTCCTTGGCCAGCCCCGCAGCCTGGTCCAGCGTCATGATCGGTTCACCGGAAAGGAGGTTGTCGGTGGCCAGCACTACGGACCGCGAGCGCTGATGCTGGTCGCGGCTTGGTCCGGTACCGTGGGCGCCGGCCCCCGGAAAGCTGTTGAGGCACGAGGCCAGGCCGTCCCCGATCAGGGAGGAGCCGCGGCCGCCCCAGGTTCCGTCCAGGAAACCCGAGCTTCCGGGCTTGCCGTCGAAGGCGTCCCGTGCAAGCTTCAGCTGCTCCTGCGCATAGTCGTAGTCGTCGGTCAGGGGGAAGACCTGGATGGCGGTGCTGTCGAAGACCGTCAGGCCGATCCGTTCGCCGTCGAACTTCCGGGCAAGTTCAGCAAAGGTGTTCACCACGGCGGCGTCGGCGCTGCTCATGGAACCGGAGGCGTCCAGGCAGAGCATGATGTCGCGGTTGTGCAGCCCGGGCGTGACGGTGGAGACGTCCACCGGGCGCGCGGCTGCCACAGCCGTGGTCACCAGCAGGACGGCACAGGCCGCGCCAGCCGCGGCCAGCCATGCCCGGTGCCGCCGCAGGGCCGCCTGGTATTCCGGCAGCGCGGTGAGCCGGTCCGCGTGTGCCACGGGCCGGCGTCGTTCGTTCCACGCCCGGCGCCGCAGCGCCGTCCACGCCGCGGCCGCTGCGGCGATGGCTGCCAGTGGCAGCATCCACCAGAACATCAGGTCCATGCCCGCACCGCCTCGGAGGCCCGTGCGGCGGAGGTTCCAACGTGGGGCAGCGGGTCCGGGCCGAACTCGGCCGGGTAGAGGACGGCTACGACGGCGGCCGCCGCCGGGAGGGGATGCCGCGCCAGGTCCTGCTGGGTCATCCTCGTGGCGTCCACCCCTGTGGCGTCGCGGACAAAGCCGCGCAGCAGCAGGCTCAGTTCCTGGTGTGCTTCGCGGGCAGTGAGGTGTCCCCCGGCCGCATCCACTTCCACGTCGTTGATCCGCTGCAGGTAGGCCGCTTTGAGCGCGGGCAGGTCTGTCAACGCGGTGTGGGTGCGCTTCGGTTTCGGATCCGGCCAGGTGGTGGCGAACACGAAGACGAACCAGCCTGCCACCAGGGCCAGCAGGGCAGCGCCGCACCACATCCACAGCGGGCTGTACGGGAGCGGGCCGTAGTAGGCCGGGTCAGCCTGCACGGCGGTGCCTTTCCAGGAGCGCGAACAGCGCACTGATGACATCATGGCTGCCGGCCACTTCGCCCTCGGTAATCCCGGCGTTGCGGAGCATTGTCTTCCGGCCTGCGTCGCGCAGTGCAGTGGCGTGTGCATAGGCGGCCGCAACAGCATCGGACAACGCTGGCTCCCCGACAAGCAGGGAGGAGTCGGCCACGCTGTAGGACTCCGTCCCCGGAGCCAGGTGCGCAGGTGCCAGCTCGGCGTCACGGATGGTCAGCCACAGGACCTCATGCTGCGCCCGGAGCCTGCGGAGGAGCTGGGCCGTGGCGGCTGTGGCAGGAATTTCGTCCGCGACCACGAACAGGAGGTGGCGGCCCTTGATGGTGCGCGCCAGGAAGTCGAGCTGGTCGTCGATGCTGCTCGGGGGCGCGTCCAGCCGGGCGTGGGAGTCGATGTGCCGAAGTAGCCGCTCCAGGTGTGCTTCCCCTCCCTTGGCAGGCAGCGTGCGCGTGCCGGAGGCGTCGCCGCAGACCAGCCCCACGGCGTCGCCGTGCCGGTGCGCCAGGTAGCCCAGGACGCCAAGGGCGAGGACGGCGATGTCCTTCTTCGTCTCCCCCGACCGGGACTGGGCGGCCATGTTCCGCCCCGTGTCTGTCACCAGGAGGACCGTCTGCCGGCGGACAGCCACGTAGCGCCTGATCAGGGGTGAGCCGTGGCGGGCCGTGGCCTTCCAGTCGATGTCACGGACTTCGTCGCCGGGCACGTAGGCGCGCAGGTCGTCGAAGTCGAGGCTGCGGCCCCGGAAGACCGAAGCATACTCGCCGTCGAGCATGCCGCGGGCTTTGCGGTGTGCCAAGATCGCCATCTTCGACTTCACGCGTTGGAGGAGGCTGGCCATTGGCAGCCTAGGGGGTCTGGACGGCGCCGACGACGGCGTCGATCACCGACTCGACCGGCACCTGTTCCGCCACGGCGTCGAAGTTCAGGATCATCCGGTGCCGCAGCACCCGGTGCGCCAGGGACCTGACGTCCTCCGGTACGACGTGGTCCCGGCCGTTGAGCAGGGCCACTGCGCGGGCGGCCTGGCTGAAGGCGATGCTGGCACGGGGGCTGGCACCGAATTCGATGAACGCGGCCAGCCTGGCGTCAATGTACTGGTGGGCATTGCGGGTCACGTACACCAGCCCCACGATGTAGTTCACCACCGCGGGGTCGATGTAGATACGGCGGACCAGTTCCTGGATTTCGGTGATGGCGTCCAGTGATGCGGCCGCCGGGGGCTTCAGCCCTGGGTCGAACACCCCGGCATCGATCCGCCGGATGATCTCC
The DNA here is from genome assembly GCF_058266945.1 of Arthrobacter sp. E70. Lineage (NCBI taxonomy): Bacteria > Bacillati > Actinomycetota > Actinomycetes > Micrococcales > Micrococcaceae > Arthrobacter > Arthrobacter sp. E70. The sequence goes on from NZ_JBYQFR010000002.1 coordinate 314,511, forward strand.
GCTTCCTCCGCCGGTGAAGGGTAGTCCAGCACGTCCTTGAGCATGAAGCGGTCCATCTGGGCTTCGGGAAGCTGGTAGGTGCCCTCCTGCTCAATCGGGTTCTGGGTGGCAAGGACCAGGAACGGCGAGGGCAGCCGGTAGTCCTGGCCGCCGATGGAGGTCTGGCGCTCCTGCATCGCCTCAAGCATGGCGCTCTGCGTCTTGGCGCTGGACCGGTTGATCTCGTCCAGCAGCACGATGTTGGCGTGCACCGGTCCCAGCTGGGTCTGGAAGGTCCCTGTGGCGGCGTCGTAGATCTGGGTGCCGACGATGTCGCTGGGCAGCAGGTCCGGGGTGCACTGGATCCGGCGGAACTCGGCACTGACGGCCTCCGCCACGGTTTGCGCCGCCGTGGTCTTGGCCAATCCCGGGACGCTTTCGAGCAGGATGTGGCCGCCGGTGAGCAGGCCTACCAGGAGTGACTCCCGCAGCCTGGCCTGGCCCACCACCTTGGCGTCAAAGCTGCGCGAAATGTTGCCGACCACCTGCTGTGCCCGGGCCAGCTCCGCTGGTGTGATTCGTGCGGGCACGCTGGTCGAAAGCACTGTATTCCCCCTGGTGATGGTGATGGGCGCACGGGCCGGGTCCCGCCGCCATCCTATCCAAGCCGGGGCCCGGCAAGTCCCGCAATGGGGACCCCTCCCCCTGCGCGGCCTGCAGGTCTATCCTTTTGCCATGATTGAGCTTCCAGCCAGCTACAAGGAGTTTCTCGCCGACAAGAGCCAGCTGTTCATCGACACGGTCAGGCCCGTGCTGATGCAGTCCGCGGCGGACAAACTGCACGGCGTCCGGGTTTCCTACAACCCTGGGTCCACCGGCCACCAGGCCCACCTGGACGACAGCATTCCCTTCGGAGTGATCGTCGAGGACATCGACTAGCCCCTGACGGCACCGGACAAAGCCAGGGCAGCGCCGGAACCCCTCGCCACGATGACGTAGAGGGCCAGGACCGGCACTGAATACAGGATCGAAAACGCGGCCAGTTGTCCGTAGGCAACTGCCCCATGCTGTCCAAAGAAGCTGAAGATGGACACGGCTGCCGGCTGGCGGGCCTCGGACAGGAGGAGAACGAAGGGAACAAAGAAGTTCCCCCAGGCCTGGATGAACACGAAAATGAACACCACGCCCAGGCCGGGCCGCATGAGCGGCAGCACGATGGCGCGCAGGGCTGCCATTCTCGAGGCACCGTCCATCCATGCTGCCTCCTCCAGCGCCAGCGGCACTGCGTCCATGAAATTCCGGGTCATCCAGATCGCCATGGGCAAGCTGGTGGCCGCGAGGAAGAGCACGGTGGCGGGCAGGGAGTCCAGGAGCCGCAGCTGGACGAAGAGGCCATACACCGGCACCATGATGGCCGTGACAGGGAGGCAGGTGCCGAACAGGACGCCGTACATGAACGGGCTGTTGAACCGGGAACGGTACCGGGACAGCGGGTACGCGGCCAGCACGGCGGCGGCCAGGGTCACCGCTCCGGTGCCCGCTGACAGCAGCAGGCTGTTCCACAGCGGACGGAACAGCAGGTCCGGGGTGAGGACGGCAGCGAAGTTGTCCAGGACGGGCTGCTGCGGAACCCTGGTTTCGTGTCCGGCCCCGGCGTCCAGGGAGCCGAACACCAGCCATAGAAGCGGCAGCAGGAAACACGCACCAATGAGCAGCAGTACGCCGTCCGCCAGGGTGCTGCCGTGCTGCCGGGCCGCGCGGGCCCTGACTGCCCGCGGGGACACCTGTACGGGGGCGGTCACGGCCGCTGTTCCCGCAGCAGGCGCAGATAGGCCGCCCCGAACACCGCGCCGAGAAGGATCAGCACAACGGCGACTGCGGTTCCGTACCCGATGTCGCCGAACCGAAAGGCCTCCTGGTACGCCAGGACGGGCAGGGTGGTGCTGGCGTTGGCCGGTCCGCCCGCCGTCATGACCCAGACCAGGGTGAAGACGGCCAGGGTCTGCAGCGTGACCAGCATCAGGTTGGTGGCAATGCTTCCCCTGATCACCGGCAGCGTGATGAACACCAGCCGCTGCCACGGGCCGGCGCCGTCCATGTGTGCGGCTTCGCTCAGTTCGGCCGGGACACCGTCCAGCGCTGCCCTGTATACGAGCATCGAAAAGGCAGTGCCGCGCCAGACGTTTGCCAGGACCAGGGCCACCATGGGCACAGCGTAGAGCCAGTCGTTTCCAGGCTGGCCTATGGCGCCAAGCAGCTGGTTCAGTGTCCCGTCACGGCTGAAGAAGGCATAGGCAGCAAACGCCGCCACGATTTCGGGAAGGACCCAGGCGGCCACGACGGCGGTGCCCACGGTTGCGGACACGGCAGGGCGCGCGCGGCGCATCAGCACGGCCAGCGCCAGCCCCAGCAGGTTCTGGCCGAGTATCGCCGACCCTGCAACGAACACGACGGTAAGCCCCAACGAGAGCGGGAAGACCGGGTCCTGCAGCAGCCGCTGGTAATTGTCCAGCCCCACCCATTGCGGGTTCCTGGCGTTCCGGCCGGTGAGCCCCGCGTTGGTCAGTGATGCATGGAAGGCCCACAGCACCGGCCCCGCAAGGAATACGGCCAGCAGCAGGATGGCAGGGAGGACCGGCAGGTAGCGGGCCACCTGGCGTGCCCGGTGCGTTGCCGGCACCGGCTACTTCCGGACGGTTTTGTCGCCGCCCACGATTCCTGCGACCGCGGCATCGTAGTCGGCGGCTGCCTGTTCGGGGGTCTTGCTGCCCGTGATGACCGCCTCAGTGGCTTCCTGGACGGCAGCCGAGATCCGCGGATAGTCGGACGTCGCGGGTCGGTAGTGCGTGACGGAGACCAGGGCTGAAACGTCCTTCACGAAGGGGTTGGCGGACTGGTAGCCGGCATCCGCCGCAACGTCCTGCCGGACGGCGATCTGCGAGCTTGCCACGGTGAAGTCCCGGGAGTTCTTTGCATTCAGCGCGGTGGTGAGGAAGCTGAAGGCAAGGTCCGCCTGCTTGGTTTCCGCACCAACTGCCAGCGTCCAGCCTCCGGACATGCTCACAGCGCCCGGAGCCTGCCCCTTTTGCGTGGGGAACGGGGCAACGCCCATGTCCTCCGCATAGCCGGGCCACTCGTAGCTGCCGCCCTTTTGCCAGAACGACGGCGAGTAGGACCCTTCCACGGTGGCTCCCAGTTTCCCTTGCGGGAACCATTCACCGAAGACTTTCTTCCAGACGTTCGGATCCAGGGCGTCCGACGGGGCGGCGGCAAGGTTCTCGCTGTACAGCGTCTTGAGGAACGTCAGCGAGTCCGTGAAGCCGGTGGAACCGACCACCCACTTCTTCGAATCCTGGTCGTAGAGGCTGGCGCCGGTGCCGTACAGCAGCTCATAGAAGCCCTGCATGACCGTTCCCTCGCCGGTGCCCTTGCCGGCATACATGTTGAAGGGGATGACCGAGGGATCGTTGGCTTTGACCTTCCTGGCTGTGTCCAGGATGTCCTGCCAGGTGGCGGGACGCCAGGGCAGGGCGATGCCGGCCGCCTGCAGGACCTTCTTGTTGTACCAGATGGCCCGGGTGTCGGTGCCCAGCGGGACCGCGTAGGTGCCGCCGTCGTCCGCCTTGCCCGCCTCCTTCGCCGCGTTGTCGAACTTCTCCCAGTCGGCCCAGCCGGCGAGCCGGCTGTCCAGGTTCAGGAGGTAGCCGGCGTCGACGTCCGAGCGCACCTTGAAGGTGTCCTCGTAGAACACGTCGGGCGCCGTGGACGGCGAGCGCAGGGCCAGGGCAAGCTTGGTTCCGTAGTCGTCGTCGTTGGCCTGGATGGGCTGGAGCTCGACCGTGACGCCCTGGTTGGCGGCTTCGAACTCTTTCTTGGCGGACTGGAACATGGTGTCCAGTGCGGTGAACGCATCCGTCTTTTGGTAGGCGACCTTGATGGTCTTCGGTCCCTCAGCCGGATTCCCGGGCGTACAGGACGAAAGGGCCAGCACGGCGGCGGCCAGCAGGGACAGTACGGTCAGGGGCCTGCGTGCCATGAGTTCCTCAGCTTTCCAGGAGAAGCCGCTGTGCCCGCGGCGCGAGGGTATGTTCCAGGACCAGCGAGGCCGCGCCGATGGCGCCCACGTCCTCCCCCACCCCGGTCCCGACGACCTCGATGGGGTGGATGAGCCGTGCCGCGCTGTTGGCGTCCAGCAGTGGCGGGATCCTGTCCAGGTAACGTTCGGCCAGCCCGCTCCAGAACGGGCCACCGAAAACGACCCGCTCGACGTCCAGGGCGTTGGTGACCACCGATGCTGCCCGGGCCACCAGGACGGCTGACTTGTCCAGGATGGCGGCGGCCTTTTCATTGCCTTCGTCGGCGAGTTCGCACAGGCGTGAGAAGCTTTGCTGGACTTCGGCGCCGCTGCCTTCGGAGCCGGAGCCGTCGAGGATCCCGGCGGCTTCGGCCTCGGCCACCAGGACCTGCGGGATGGCGGAGGACTTTACGCAGCCGTGCTGGCCGCAGTCGCACTCCGGCCCGTCCGGGTCCACCACGATGTGGCCGATTTCGCCGGCGTTGCCGGAGGTGCCACGGACTACTTCGTCGTTGAGCACGATGCCGCAGCCGATGCCGGTGCCCATGTACATGAAAACGAAGCTGCCGGCGCCGCTGGGACCGCCGGCCCACGTTTCGGCGACGGCTGCGCTGGTCACGTCCTTGTCCACCAGCACGGAGTAGCCGGTTGCCCTGGCCAGGGCGTCGCGGAGTTCCACCCGGTCCCAGCCGGGGAGCAGCGGCGGATCCACCACAGTGCCGTTGTCCAGGTCGATGGGGCCGGGGGCGGCAACGCCCAGGCCGGCGATCCGGTGCTGGTCCACTCCCGACTCCGCCACGAGCTGGGCGATTTCGGTGGCAATCGTGGTGATCACCGCGGACGGGTCGTTTCCGCCCGGGGTCTTGATCCGGGAATGCCGCACCACCGCGCCAACGAGGTCAAGGACCACGAAGGTGGTCACCGCGGGATCGAGGTGGACGCCCAGGGCGTACATGCCGCCCGGATTCAGGCGGAGGATAGTGCGCGGTTTGCCGGGGCCGCTGCCTTCCTTGCCGGCCTCGACGATCAGGTTCTGGTCCAGCAGGCGGCGGGAGATATTGGAGATGGTTTGCGGGGACAGACCCACGATCTGCGCGAGCTCCACCCGGCTCAGTCCACCGGAGGTCCGGCGGATCGCGTCCAGGATGACCGTGAGGTTGAAGTCCCCCATCCTGGGCAGGTTGGTTCCGCGCCTCGGAGAGGATTGGCGGATCTCAGTCACGGTGTCCCCTAAACGTCTTCGGCTACCTTATACGGTGATGCTTTGAATCGTACGTTAAGGGTGCGCGCAGGCACACACATGTGCCGGGGCGGCGCGGCGGTGTTTTCCCTGTTGGGTCCGCTTTCCGTGCCAAGGCGGCACTGTCCGTGGCGGCCTGCGATGGCAGGCCGGGCCTCAGGTTCCGGGTCCCCTGCGGGTGCTGCGGGTGACGGTGAATTTGGGGTTTTGGCCCTCCACTGCGGTGGGGCCCACGTGCCGCTTCAATGCCGGCAAGTACTGCAGGTGCCGGTTGAAGACAGTCCACAGCTCCCCGCCGGGGGCCAGGACGCGGCCCGCCGCCTCGATCATCTTCAGTCCTGCCCCGGCGTGGACGCCGGCACCGACGTGGAAGGGCGGGTTGAGCAGCACGGTATCTGCCGCGCCGTCGGGGAAGGTGCTGAGCGCGTCGTCCTGCAATACGCTGATCCGCCCTTCCAGCCCGTTCGCCTTCGCGGTGGCCAGCGCGGACTGCACGGCAGCGGCCGACTGGTCTGTGGCCGTGACCGCCGAGCCCGGAAACTGCCGGGCGTACATCGCGGCGAGGATCCCGGTGCCGCAGCCAAGGTCGACGGCGTGCCGCGCCGGCTTCATCGCGGGCAGGAACGTCAGCAGGAACCTGGTGCCGACGTCCAGCCTCGCCCCCGCGAACACCGCGCCGTGGGCTGCCACGTCCAGGTCCAGTTCCGCAAGGTGTTCCACCACCGGAAAACGGGCCGGGACCGTTCCGGGCTTGATGCCCCGGGCCAGGACCACCCGGGACTTCTGCCGTGCAAGCTGCGGCTGGACCGAGCGGAAGTACCGCTCCAGGACCGCGTTCATGCCAAGGGACATGTGCTTCACCCGCCCGCCTGCCACCAGCAGCACATCGGGCGAGGCATACCGGGCGATGGCGGCCGCAATCTCTTCCAGCTCGGCAAGGGTCTTGGGCAGCTGCAGGAGGATGGCATCCGCTCCGGACAGGAGTTCAGCGCCCAGGGGCAGCTGCTCGAATCCTGCCGCGCCTTCCGCTGGTCCCGGGCCGGCCAGTTCGGCGGCGTTGAGCCGCAGCGCGCGTTCCCCGGTCACGAGGTCCTGGTGGACGCGCAGCGTTGCCGGCGCGAGCACGGCGAGGGCACCCAGGGTCAGCGCGCCGTACCGGTCCCCGATCACTGCGAGGCTGCATCCGTGCACTCCCAGTTCAGCGGCTGTTTCCAGCAGCAGCCGGTCCGTGGCGTCCCAGGCCTGGAGGTTGGGCGCTTCGACGTCGGGCCGCCGGCGCAGGACGCGGAAAACGTCCTCAAGGGTGTTTGCTGCCACCGGACTCCTGCCGCTTTCTGTTGTCATTCTTTGCCCGCGTCAAACGGGTCAGCCCCACGTTACCGTTTCCGCCGCCGTCGCCATTCCCGGCAGTTCCAGCAGCGCGGCAACCGCCGCCCGCCCGGCCCGGTTGGCGCCGATGGTGGACGATGACGGCCCGTAACCCACCAGATGTACGCGCGGCTCGGTGGCCACCCGGGTACCCTCCATGGCGATTCCGCCGCCGGGACCCCGAAGGTGGAGCGGTGCCAGGTGCTCCAGTTCGGCACGGAAGCCGGTGGCCCAGAGGATGGCATCGGCAGCCAGGAAGCTCCCGTCCGCCCGGCGGACGCCGCCCGGTTCAATGGCGGTGAACATGGGCTGCCGCTCGAGCACGCCCCGCTCCTTGGCGGCCCGCAGGGCTGGAGTCCAGATGAGCCCGGTCACCGACACTACGCTTTGCGGCGGAAGCCCCCGGCGCACGCGTTCCTCCACCAGGGCCACGGCGTCATGCCCTGCCTTGGCGTCAAAGGGGTCGTCCCGCCACACCGGCTCCCTGCGGGTGAACCAGCTGGTGGACGTGACCTTGGAGATTTCATCCAGCAGGCCGACGGCGGAGATGCCGCCGCCCACCACGATGACATGCCGGCCCCTGAACTCATCAGCGGAGATGTAGTCCGCAACGTGCAGCTGCCGGCCGCGGAACGAGGACTGGCCCGGGTAGATGGGCCAGAACGGGCGGGTCCAGGTGCCGGTGGCGTTGATGACCGCCTTGGCGCTCCAGTCCCCGGCGGATGTGGTGATCCTCAGCCGTCCGGCCGGGTTCTGATCCTCCCGGCTGACGGCCCGGACCTTGACCGGCCGGTGGATTGGAAGGCTCAGTTCCGCCTCGTAGCTGCCGAAGTAGCCGGTGAGGAACTCGGAGCTCGCTGCGGCAGGATCAACGTCCGGCTTGGCGATGCCCGGCAGGTCGCTGATCCCGTTGACCGTGTCCATGCGCAGGCTCTTCCAGCGGTGCCGCCACGCACCTCCCGGGCCTTCCTCGGCGTCGAGCACTGCGAAATCCAGGCCGCGGCGCCGCAAATGGTAAGCGGCCGACAAACCTGCCTGGCCAGCACCGATGACCACGACGTCGGCCAGCTCGGGATTCACTCCCCCATGATAGTCGCGGAGGGCACTGCGGCTTTAGTGTTGGCGCATGGATACAGCGGGAGACACTCGGGCGGAATCGGGAACCACGGGACATGCGGCACGCCTGGCCAGGGCGCTGGCCGTCGTACTCGGGACCCCGCAGATACCCCTGCGGCTACAGGCGTGGGACGGCTCCGAAGCCGGCCCCCCGGACGCGCCGGTCCTGGAGTTCCGGTCCCGGAAGGCGCTGCGGCGGATGCTGTGGTCGCCGGGACAGCTGGGCCTGAGCCGCGCCTATGTAGCCGGCGAGATTGACGCGCCGGGAGATATCTTCGCCGCCTTTACGGCCCTGAGCTCGGCCGGCAAATTCGCGGAACCGGGTCCCTTCCGGCCGCCTACGGCCGGGGAACTGTGGCTGCTGCTGCGGACCGCGGTACGGCTCGGGGCTGTGGGCCCCAATCCCGTTCCGCCGCCGGAGGAGTCCCGCGTCACGCGCAAGGGAAAGGTGCATTCCCGCCGCCGGGATGCGGCAGCGATCTCGCACCATTACGACGTCGGCAACGACTTCTATGCCCTGGTGCTCGGCCCGTCCATGGTCTATTCCTGCGCCGTGTGGCCGGACCGGGCTAAACCAGCAGGAGACGGCGGCCCGGCTGCCGGCCTCGATGCAGCACAGGAAGCCAAGCTGGACCTCGCATGCCGCAAGCTGGGCCTGGAACCGGGCATGCGCGTCCTGGACGTCGGGTGCGGCTGGGGCAGCTTTGCGCTTCACGCTGCGGCCAGGTACGGCGCCACGGTGGTGGGTGTCACCCTTTCGGCGGAGCAGGCCGCGCTGGCCCGGAAACGCGCAGCCGACGCCGGCCTGACGGACAAGGTGGAGATCCGCGTGCAGGACTACCGGGATGTGCAGGATGGACCGTTCGACGCCATCAGCTCGATCGGCATGTCCGAACATGTGGGCCGCGAGCAGACCCCGGCGTATGCTGCAGCGCTTTTCGGGCTGCTCCGGCCCGGCGGCCGGCTGCTTAACCATGCCATCTCCTGGAACGCCGGCCCCACCAGCCCGGACCCCGATTCGTTCATCCCCCGGTACGTCTTCCCTGACGGGGAAATGATCAGCCTCGGTGAAGTGGTGGTGGCCCTGGAAACCGCAGGCTTCGAGGTCCTCGACGTCGAGGCCCTGCGGCGCCACTATGCGCTGACGCTCCGCGCCTGGGTGAGCCGGCTGGAGGAGAACTGGGAGCGTGCCGTCCATCTTGCCGGCGAGGGCCGCGCCCGGGTGTGGCGGTTGTACATGGCGTCCAGCGCACTGGGCTTCGAGAACGGGCTGACCGGTGTCAACCAGGTCCTGGTGCGGCGCCCCGGCGCCGGGGACCCGCCGCTGCGCCGTACCGGGTGGCTTTAAGGTGAGCGCCCTCCTGCCGGGACGTAACCCGGCAGGAGGGCGGCATAACCCGGGAGCTGCCCGGGATGGTCAGGCTACCGGTGAAGGTCCGCCCGGCTGGGTGTAACGCTGGGTCTTCTCGATCTCCACGACCTTGGGGTCCGTTTCGTCGGCGGCGTAGTCGGTGGGCCTGGTGAGGTCCTCGCCGGTCCGGACCTTCAGTGCCCGCAGCACGAGGGTCAGGACGGCGGCGGTCACCAGGTTCAGCGCGAACGCTGACACGGCAATATAGACGCTGAAGTCCGTGCCGGGGATCGGCGCCACGGACCCGCCGAAGTGGGCCTTGGTCACGGGGTTGATCACGTTGTAGGCGGACACTGTGCCGAAGACGATGCCCGCCGCCCAGCCGGCCAGCAGCGCCCAGCGGTCGAACCAGCGGGTGTACAGGCCGGCGACGACGGCCGGGAATGTCTGCAGGATCCAGATGCCGCCCAGCAGCTGCATGTTGATGGCGGTGGACTGGTCCATGGCGATGACGAAGACCAAGGCGCCGACCTTCACCACGAGGGAGACGATCTTGGATACCTTCGCCTCGGTCTTGGGGTCAACGTCCGGCCGGATGAAGTCGCGGTAGACGTTGCGGGTGAACATGTTGGCCGCGGCGATGGACATGATGGCTGCCGGCACCAGGGCGCCGATGGCGATGGCCGCCAGCGCGATCCCGGCAAACCACGCCGGGAAATGGTCCAGGAACAGCTGCGGAACCACCAGCTGGGGGTTGACGGAACCGTCCAGGTCAATGGGCTTGGTGCCTGCCTTGATGGCTGCGAATCCCAGCAGCGCCAGGAACCCGAGCATCAGCGAATACAGCGGCAGGATGGCCGCGTTCCGGCGGATGGTGTTCCGGGCTTTGGAGGCGAGCACCGCCGTGACCGAGTGCGGATACATGAACAGGGCCATGGCCGAGCCCAGGGCCAGCGACCAGTACGCGGAATAGTTTGCCGCACCGGGAATGAAGACGCCGGCGGGTTTGCCCGTCGCCTGGTTCACGGTGCCCAGCTTCTGCTGCGCGGCACCGAAGATCGTGTCCCAGCCGCCGAATTTGATGGGCAGGTAGATGATGGCCACGATCACGGCGAGGTAGATCAGCAGGTCCTTGACGACGGCGATCATCGCCGGCGCGCGCAGCCCCGAGGTGTAGGTGTAGGCGGCCAGGACCACGAACGCCAGGATCAGCGGCAGGTCGGTCAGCAGCACATTGTCCGGGCTGCCGAGGCCGAGGACGGTGAGTACCGCCTTGATGCCCACCAGCTGCAGGGCGATGTAGGGCATGGTGGCCACGATCCCGGTGACGGCGACGGCCAGGGACAGCCAGCGGCTCCCGTACCGGCCGCCCACGAAGTCCGCGGACGTCACGTAGCCGTGCCTGTGGGACACCGACCAGAGGCGGCTCATGATGATGAAGATGATGGGGTACAGGACGATGGTGTACGGCACGGCGAAGAAACCGCTGACTGCGCCCGTAGCCCACATGGCCGCCGGCACCGCGACGAAGGTGTAGGCGGTATAGAGATCGCCGCCCAGCAGGAACCAGGTGATCCAGGTCCCGAACCCGCGGCCGCCCAGCCCCCACTCGTCGAGGCTATGGAGGCCTTCCTCGCCGGTGCGCCGCCACTTGGCCGCCAGGAACCCCATCACGGCCACCACGACGAAGAGCAGCACCACGATGACCAGCGCGATCCAGTTGATGTCGCGCCCGTTCACGGCCGCTCGCCTCCCAACCCTGCCTCGGCCGAGCCCTCGCCTGTCCACGGCGGGCCGCCGGCGCTGACCGCTGCCCGCCGTCGTCGGTCCTCCCTGGTGACAAGCCAGTAGGCGGTGCCCGTCAATGCGGCGGAAACCGGCACCCAGACCAGCTGGTACCAGTAGAAGAACGGCATGCCGCCAAGCCGCGGCGCATCAAACGAGTACAGCTGCGGCATCAGGGGAAACAGGATCGCAGCGGCCAGAAGGATGCCGGCGCCGATATACGGGGCAGGCCTGGCCGGGCCGCGGATGGCGGTATCGCGCGTCAAGGGCGATCCGTTTGAAGAAGTTGCGCCGTTCGAGCTGTTGCCGGAACCATCTGCGTGGGACATCTGCGACCTCCTCGTCAGCCCGTCCCGCGGCCGCCGCTTTGGATGAAAGCAGTCCGGAGGCGGGACGATGTGCCCTCAATCACAGTTGTACCGCGCTTTGACCTGCGCCGGAAGGGTTTTGGCCCCTAACAGTTGCTGGCGGCAACAACAAAGGGAACCATCACGCGTGATGGTTCCCTTTGTTCATTCCTACGGTGGAGCTGAGGGGACTCGAACCCCTGACCCCCTGCATGCCATGCAGGTGCGCTACCAGCTGCGCCACAGCCCCGTACTCTTGTTCCTTCCGGTGGAATTCCCCGGAGCAACCTGACCCCCGTACTCTTGTTCCTTCCGGTGGAATTCCCCGGAGCAACCTGACCAGAGTAATGCACTTTTGTCCGGGACGCCAATCGGCCGTCGACCGGAGCCGGCCTAACACTGCCACACCCCCGCTACTGGACAAGTCACCCCCGGATTCGCGGGTGTAAAGTCCGGGCGGCGGTGCAATCTGCCGAAACAAAAAAGTCCACCGGAATCTGACGATTCCGGTGGACTATCCGGTGGAGCTGAGGGGACTCGAACCCCTGACCCCCTGCATGCCATGCAGGTGCGCTACCAGCTGCGCCACAGCCCCGGATTGTTGCTGCCCTTGCGAGCTTCTTCGTGGTCTCCCCCGAAGCAACTCCAATATCTTAGAACAGCAATTCCGAAAATTCCAAATCGGGAATATTCCCTGCCGGCTACTCGGCTTCCGCAGTTGCGCCGGCCTTGGCCGAGGCGTCGTCGGGCAGCTGCAGGTCCACCACGGGGCAGTCCTTCCAGAGCCGCTCCAGGGCGTAGAAGACGCGGTCTTCCTCGTGCTGGACGTGGATGACGATGTCCGAGTAGTCCAGCAGGACCCAGCGGCCCCCGGAACGGCCTTCGCGGCGCACCGGGTGGAGGCCCTGCTTGCCGAGTTCTTCCTCGATGCCATCAACAATGGCGTTCACCTGGCGTTCGCTGGGTGCCGAGGCGATCAGGAAGACATCGGCGAGGGCGAGCCGTTCGCTGACGTCCAGGGCAACAATGTCCTGGGCGATTTTGTCCGCAGCGGCCTTGGCGGCTGCCCGGGCGAGGCTGATGGACGATTCTGATGCGGTCACGGGACTCCTTAGTGGGTTTTAAGTATTGGTGGCTCGTAGAGCCGGTCAGCGGGACATGCCGCTGATGATCAGGATGATGCCCGAGACGAGGGCGAGGATCCCGAAGGCGAGGATGCAGAATTGCAGGATGCGGTTCCGCCGGGCGCGTGCCAGTCCTGCCGTGGCTGCATCGAGTGGATCGAGGCCGTGGGCGTCCCTCGCCGGGATCCGGGGCAGCTCCTCGAAAAGGTCCTCGGACTGGTCATCCGGCAGCACCACGGGTTTGGGCCGGCGTGCGGCCTTGGCGGCAGCCTCTGCCCGCGCAATGACCTGTGACCGGCCGCTGCCGGCGTCGGCCGGGTTTGTCCTGGGCCTCGCGGCAGGCTTCCGCTTGCCGGCCCCCGGCGGTACCTTCGTGCCGGGCCGGGTGGTCACCGGGACATGCGAGGTTGCCGGCGGCTTCATGACGGGACGATCGATTCCCGGGACCTGGACGAATTCCAGCGGCGTCACCATGGCGAGGTTGTTGGCGGTGGACGGCCCGGGCGTGTCCTTGGCAGGGGCCTCCTTGGGCGGGTTGCCGGTGCCTCCCGCCTGTTCTGCGAGTTTCTGCCTTGCCATGGCGCGGCGGTTCAGGACGGCAGCCCGCTCGGCCAGCGCAATCTGCTCGGCCAGGATCTCCGGATCGACGGCTTCCGGATCCAGGGAGGCGATGTGCTCCATCTTGGCGATCTGGTTTTTCGCCTGTTCAGCGATCAGGGCCCGCGCCGCGAGAGCCTGTTCGACTGTCATGCCCTGCGGTGCGGACGGAGCGGGAGGCTGGGCGCCGGCGGGCGCGCCCTGGCCGGAATCCTTGGGGGGCTGTGGCGCTGCCGGCGGCGTCTGTGCAGCAGGCGCGGGGCCGCCAGGGGCGGGGACCACCGGGTTGGCCGCCGTCAGCGCCTGTTCCTTAAGCTGCTGCAGCCGCAGCTGGCGCCTGGTGGGCGGTCCGCCGGCGTTCAACTGCCCTTCTTTTTCCTCGAGTTCCTTGATGGTGCGCAGCGCGGCGCGGTCCCTCGCACGGATCTGGGAGGAGCGCTGCGTGGCGGGCGCGGCGTCGGCGGCAGGACGGGGCTCCGCGGCAGGAGCATTCCCAGGGCGGGCGGGAGCAGCCGCGCCGGCTGCAGGCCGGTCCGCCGGGGCCGGCCGGTCCGCCGCCGGGGGACGCTGCTCCGTGGCGGGCAGGGCTGCCTGCTGGGCGTCCCTGGCCTTCCGGAGTTCCCGGCGGCTGCGGATGGGGGGCTGTTCCTGACTCATTGAGAACTCACTCGGTACTGGCTGGTTCGCGTGCTTCGGAAGTTGGACCGTTGCCGTTGGCTGGCACCTCGGAGTAAAGGCCGTATTTGGCGATGTACTGGACCACTCCGTCCGGGACCAGGTACCAGACGGGGTCGTTGGCCGCCACCCGGGTGCGGCAGTCCGTCGATGAGATGGCCATGGCGGGTACTTCAAGGAGGCTGACGTCGTCGCGGCCCATGCCGTCCAGGACGTGGCCGGGCCGGGTGACTCCCACGAAGTGGGCCAGCGACCACAGTTCGTCGATGTCCTTCCATGACAGGATCTGCGCGAGGGCATCCGCTCCCGTGATGAAGAACAGGTCGGCGTCGGGCCGCTGTGCCCGCAGGTCGCGCAGGGTGTCGATGGTGTAGGTGGGGCCCGGGCGGTCCACGTCAACGCGGCTGACCGTGAACCGGGGGTTGGAGGCCGTGGCGATAACGGTCATGAGGTACCGGTGCTCGGGCTCGCTGACCTGTTTGTGGGACTTCTGCCATGGCTGCCCGGTAGGCACGAAGACCACCTCGTCGAGGTCGAATTCGGCCGCGACTTCGCTGGCAGCCACCAGGTGGCCGTGGTGGATGGGATCGAAAGTCCCGCCCATCACGCCCAGCCGCAGCCGCCCCCGGGCACCATTGCGGCGCAGGTTGTGGGAAATCTTAGTGGCCCTGCCCGCGATCGTGCTTGTTGGGGTGCTGGCGGTGCGGATCCGCGTGCTCCTCGGTGGCAGCGTGGCGGTTGCCCAGGTTGGTGTAGGAGAGCGTGATGAACATCAGCACCACGAAGATGGCGAACATGCTGACCCCGAAGACCCACGGTTCGGCCCAGAGCGGAGCGAGCTCTTCGTGGCCTGCTTCACCTGCGGCGGCGACGGACGTGGCAATCTGCTGGAGCATTTTCTCCCCTATGGTCAATGATTACGGGACAGCGGAACCTTCCGCTGTCTGTGAGGTTCTGGTCTATGTTACCGCGTTGCTACCCGCGGACCTGGCCTTCGCCCTGGACGATCCACTTGGTGGTGGTGAGTTCCGTCAGGCCCATGGGACCGCGGGCGTGCAGCTTCTGGGTGGAGATGCCGACCTCCGCCCCCAGGCCGAGCTCCCCGCCGTCGGTAAACCGGGTGGAAGCGTTGACGATCACAGCCGCTGAATCCACCTCCGCGATGAACCTCTCGGCGTTGGCCAGGCTGTTAGTGAGGATTGCCTCGGTGTGCCCCGTGGACCAGGTGCGGATGTGCTGGATTGCGTCATCCATGCTGTCCACCATGCCCACCGCAAGGTCAAGGTCCATATACTCCGTGCCCCAGTCCTTGTCCGTGGCCGGCTGCGCATCGATGCCGGCGGGCAGGGCAGCCCGAATGCGGTCGTCGGCGTGGAGCCGTACACCTGCGGCGCTCAGGGCAGCAGCGACGGCGGGCAGCACGCTGGAGCGCGAGTGGACCAGCAGCGTTTCCACGGTGTTGCACACACTGGGCCGCTGGGTTTTGGCGTTGAGCAGGATCTCGACGGCCATGGTTTCGTCGGCGGATTCGTCGATGAAGATGTGCACGTTCCCCTCCCCCGTCTCGATGACCGGGACGGCGGAGTTGGTGACTACGGTCTGGATCAGCTCGCGGCCACCGCGGGGAATCAGGACGTCCACGCGGCCTCGGGCCTTCATGAGGACGTTGGCACCCGCACGGCCGTACTGGTCAACAGTCTGCACGGCGTCCGCGGGAAGTCCTACCGATTCCAGGGCCTCGCGCAGCACCCGGACCAGGACCTGGTTGGTTGCCTCTGCGGCGCTGCCCCCGCGCAGGATCACAGCGTTGCCGCTCTTGAGCGCCAGTCCGGCGATGTCCACCGTGACGTTGGGCCGGGCCTCGTAGATGGCGGCCACCACGCCCATGGGCACGTTGACCTGCCGCAGGCGGAGCCCGTTGGGGAGGGTCTGGCCCCGCACCACGTTGCCTACCGGGTCGGGGAGGCCGGCCAGGTTTTCGAGTGCGGCTACCAGGCCGGCGATGCGGGCTTCGTTCAGGGTGAGCCGGTCCAGGAGCGCCGCGGAGGTTCCGTTGGCCTTGCCGGCGGCAAGGTCCTGCGCGTTCGCGGTGAGGACCGCCTGGGTGTTCTCCCGCAGTGCGGCTCCCACGGCCCGGAGCGCGCGGTCCTTCCATGCGCGGTTGGCCATGGCCATCCGGCGCGCGGCGTGGCGCGAACGGTCGGCGATCGCGTGGACTGCTGCCTCAACGCCGGCACCGGGCGCTTCGGCTGATGCCTGGGCTGCGGAAGGCACCGGTTGCGCCTGGGCCTCGGCGGCAGCGTCTCCAGGGTTTTCGGCAGCGTGATGGATCAGGGCTTCAGTCATGGTCCAAGTTTAGGCGAGCCCCAGGCTCAGACCAGCACGAGGTCGTCAACATGAACAACTTCGCGGTCATAGCCGCTGCCAAGTTCCTGGGCCAGGTCGTGCGTGGACCGCCCCAGCATCCTGGGAAGTTCCTCGGACGAGTAGTTCACCAGTCCGCGGGCAATGACGGTTCCGTCGGCAGCAGCAAGCTCGACGGCGTCGCCCGCCTCGAAGTCCCCGTGTACCGCGGAGATCCCCGCCGGCAGCAGGGAGGTGCGGTGATGCCGCACGGCGCGCACCGCACCGTCGTCGAGTACCAGGCGCCCCTGGACCGAGGCGACGTGGGCCAGCCACAGCAGCCGGACGGGCTTGCGGGACCCGTTGACGGTGAACCAGGTGCCCACGTCCTCACCGTTCAGTGCCGCGGCAGCGTTTGGAGTGGAGGTCACCAGGGCATGGATGCCGGAGCCTGCAGCCATGCTGGCCGCCTCCACCTTGGTGAGCATGCCGCCGGTGCCCACGCCGGCCTTCCCGGCCTTCCCGATGGACACGCCGTCAAGATCGTGCGCCCCGGTGACCAGGGGGATGCGCTTGGCACCCTGGGAGGGCGGCCCGTCGTACAGGGAGTCGACGTCGGACAGCAGCACAAGCGCATCCGCGCGGACCAGGTGGGCCACCAGCGCCGCAAGCCGGTCATTGTCGCCGAAGCGGATCTCGTGGGTGGCGACGGTGTCGTTCTCGTTGACTACCGGAACCACGCCGAGGTTGAGCAACCGGTCCATGGCCCGCAGCGCGTTGCTGTGCTGGCTGCGGCGCATCAGGTCTTCCGCGGTGAGCAGCACCTGGCTGACGGTGACGCCGTGCGCTCCGAAAGCCTGGGTGTACCGGGCCATCAGCAGGCCCTGGCCCACGCTGGCGGCGGCCTGCTGGGTAGCCAGGTCGCGTGGCCGCTTGGCCAGGCCCAGCGGAGCGAGGCCGGCGGCGATGGCGCCGGAGGAAACCAGGATGATCTCGGTGCCCGCATTGCGCTTGGCAGCCAGCGCATCCGCGAGGGCGGTCAGCGCTTCTTCCGAGATTCCGCCCTTGATGCTGGTCAGCGACGACGAACCGACCTTCACCACGATGCGGCGGGCCCCTGCCAGCACGCTTCTGTCGGTGGCCGCCAGCCGCTCGGCCGCCATGGCCCTAGAAGTCATCGTCCGCTTCCACTCCGCTCTCCCTGAGGGGCTGGGCGGCGCGGCGTCCACTGACGGATTCCGTCCAGATGCCGGCCTTCCGCTCCGCCTCAAGCTCCGCGCGGGCGGCAGCCTTGGCCTCGCGGCGTTCCAGCTGCTCCTCGCGCTTCTGGCTGCGGGTGGGGCGGTCGCCGATATCGGCAAACCGCACATCGGTGCCACGCGGCGAGGCCAGGAGCTCGGCGCCTGCCATCATGGTGGGCTCCCAGTCGAAGACGACGCCGTCATCCTCACCAATGACCACGGTGTCGCCCGGCTTGGCGCCCTGCTTGAAGAGTTCCGTTTCCACGCCCAGCTTGGCCAGCCGGTCGGCCAGGTAGCCGATGGCTTCCTCGTTGGTGAAGTCTGTCTGCTTGACCCAACGCTCCGGCTTTTCACCCAGGACGCGGAACAACGGCTCCAGGTTCTTTTCCTCGCGCCGGATCTTGAACCCGGTTTCATTGACCGCGCGCGGCCGCAGCACGGCCGGCTGGACCTTGGGCGGGGCAGCTTCGACCGCGTCGCGCGCGGCCTTGACGATCTCGGCCATGGCAAAGCCGAGCTGCCGCAGGCCCTCGTGGCTTGTGGCCGAGACCTCGAAGACGCGGTAACCGCGGGACTCGAGTTCGGGACGGACGAATTCGGCCATGTCCTTGCCGTCCGGCAGGTCCACCTTATTCAGGGCCACCAGGCGGGGGCGGTGGTTCAGGGGAACCACCTTGCCGTCCTGGCCCGCGTAGCTCATGTCCACGGCGTACTTCTCCAGCTCGGCCTCGATGATGGCGAGGTCCGAAAGGGGGTCGCGGTCCGATTCCAGGGTGCCGCAGTCGAGCACGTGGACCAGGGCCGCGCAGCGCTCGACGTGGCGGAGGAAGTTGTGCCCCAGGCCCTTGCCTTCGCTGGCGCCTTCAATGAGGCCCGGGACGTCGGCGATGGTGAACCGGACGTCGCCGGCCTGCACGACGCCAAGGTTGGGAATCAGCGTGGTGAACGGGTAGTCCGCGATCTTGGGCCTGGCGGCGGACATGGCGGCGATCAGGCTGGATTTGCCCGCGGACGGGAAGCCCACCAGCGCGATATCCGCGATGGACTTCAGTTCCAGCACGATGTCCCGGGAGTCGCCTTCGATTCCCAGGAGCGCGAATCCGGGTGCGCGGCGCTTCTGGGAGGAGAGGGCCGCGTTGCCCAGGCCGCCCAGGCCGCCTGCGGCAGCAACGTACTCGGTGCCTTCGCCGACGAGGTCCGCCAGGACAGTGCCGTCCTTGGATTTGACGACCGTCCCATCCGGGACAGGCAGGACGAGGGTTTCGCCGTTCTTCCCGCCGCGCCAGTCCCCCATGCCCGGGCCGCCGTTGCTGGCGTGCCGGTGCGGTGCGTGGTGGTAGTCAAGCAGCGTGGTGGTCTGGTGGTCGACGCGGAGGATCACGTCGCCGCCGTTGCCGCCGTTGCCGCCGTCGGGCCCGCCAAGTGGCTTGAACTTCTCACGGTGGACGGAGACGCATCCGTGGCCGCCGGTCCCGCCGGATACGTGCAGGACTACCCGGTCTACAAAGCTGGCCACGTGGATCTCCTCAAAGCTGTTTATGCGGCGCCCGTGGACGCCACATCGATTGTAATGCGGTTAAAAGAGCAGTGGAGCGGACCAACAGGCCCGCTCCACCACTTCAGAACTGGTTGTTACTCTGCAGCTGCAGCAGCAACGATGTTGACGACGCGGCGACCGCGGCGGGTGCCGAATTCAACGGCGCCCGGGGTCAGGGCGAACAGGGTGTCGTCGCCGCCACGGCCAACGCCGGCGCCCGGGTGGAAGTGGGTGCCACGCTGGCGGACGATGATCTCGCCTGCGGAAACTACCTGGCCGCCGAAGCGCTTAACACCGAGGTACTGAGCGTTGGAGTCGCGGCCGTTGCGAGTGGAGCTCGCGCCCTTTTTATGTGCCATCTGAAATGCCTGCCTTTAAATTCTGGGGAATCTGTTGAAATACCTGAACAGTAACCGAAGGTTACTTGATGCCGGTGATCTTGACCTTGGTCAGTTCCTGGCGGTGACCCTGGCGCTTCTTGTAGCCGGTCTTGTTCTTGAACTTCTGGATGACAATCTTCGGACCGCGGAGGTCCTGGAGGATTTCAGCCGTAACAGTAACCTTGGCCAGGTCGGCGGCGGCGGAGGTGACCTTGTCACCGTCAACCAGGAGCAGGGCGGGCAGCTCAATGGTGCTGCCGGCTCCACCGGCGACGCGGTTCAGGGTAACGAAGTCTCCAACGGAAACCTTCTCTTGGCGGCCGCCTGCGCGGACAATCGCGTACACCACTTGGGAACTCACTTCTCTCGACGTTTATAACAAAATTGCGTGCGGTACCGGCTGAATAAGCCTGGCTTCTCGCTGTGCCTCAACGCCGTGGGGTCAGAAACCCAAGTGTTGGCGTAAGCACCGAAGATCAAGAATACGCTAGGTTCGTCTCCGGCCGCAAATGAGGCTGGTTCCGGCGGGTGGGTTGTGATAGTAACCACAAGCCCACGGCAACGCCGTCACCGTGCCGTTCCATGATACCGGCGCCGGGGCCGGCGGAGTGTCAGGAATAAAGGCGCGGCGCGTCGAAGAAGTCCACTTCAAGCCGGCAGGACTGCCTGAAGGCCGTAAGCATCGCGTCCCGCTCGTGGTCCGGGGCCGCCCTGCCGGCCGCATCCACGATCGCGATGGCCTGACGGGTGGCTTCGGCGAAGGCCTCGTCGGCGTAAGTGCGCAGCCAGTACGCATAGGGGTGCCCGTCGGGCTCCCCTGCTGCAAGGAACTGCGCGTGCAGCTTTTCGCCCACCTCGGCGTAGAGCCAGAAGCAGGGCAGGACGGCAGCAGCCAGCACCGCGTAGCTGCCCGACGCCGACGCAGCGGTGAGGTGGTCAACGTAGGACTTGGTCACGGGGCCGAGTCCGTCCTGCGTCGGGCGGGTGCTGAGCCACGACCGGTGCAGTTCCGATTCCACTTCGAGGCACTGCCGGGCCGATCCCGCCCAGAACAACTGCTCTGCCTCGGAAGGTGCCAGTGCACTGGCCCGCGCAAGGACCCGCGAGTAGCCGTTCAGGTACACCGCGTCCTGGGCGAGGTAATAGGCGAACTCCTTTTCGGGAAGGTGGCCGCCGGCAAGGCCGCGGATGAATTCGAGCCCATAGATCTCTGCCAGGTACTGTTCGGATTCCGCCCACAGCCGGGCAGCGAAGCCGCCCTCCGGCAACGCGGGCCGGACGTGGTGGAAGTGGTGGACCGGACCGTTCCCCTGGCCAACGTCCAACTGTCCCGAGTTTTCGAGTGCCCCGGCCAGCCACGGCTTGACCGTCCGCAGGGATGCTTCCCAGTCCCCCAGGCGCGCCTGCACGGTGGCCATCGCGGATGACAGCGAGCAGCCCGTCCCGTGGCTGTTGCGGGTGGGCACCCGGTCCCCAGGCACCTCCACCACTTCGCTGGAGAGCTCGCCGGAGGTGTTGACCAGCGCGTCAGGGCACGCCGTTCCCCCCAGGTGCCCGCCCTTCACCAGGACCGTTGCACCGGTTGCCTCCGCGAGGCGCCGGCCCTGGTCCAGGGCTGCCTCCCACGTTTGCGCCTGCTCCCCGTCCACCAGCATGGCAAGTTCAGGCAGGTTCGGGGTGATGAGGTGTGCAACGGGCAGCAGTTCCCGGACCGCAGCTTCTGCGGATTCCTTCAGCAGGCGGTCACCGCTGGTGGCCACCATCACCGGGTCAAGGACCACGACGGCGGGACGCACCTTGGCGAGCCATTCGCGGACGGTGCGGATGACGGCGTCGTCACCCAGCATGCCAATCTTCACTGCGTCGATGCAGATGTCGTCACTGACCGCATCCAGCTGCTGGGCAAGGAAGGCGGCAGGCGGAACGTGGACAGCCTGGACGCCGCGGGTGTTCTGGGCGGTCAGGGCGGTGATGGCCGCCATGCCGTACCCGCCGTGCGCGGCGATGCTCTTGAGGTCGGCCTGGATGCCGGCGCCGCCGGAGGGGTCCGATCCCGCGATGGAGAGTACCCGGGGAACAGCGCGGCCCACGGTGGAGGCAAGGGTGGCAGGGGGCAGGGGCAAGGAAAGGGTGGAAGACAACAGACATCCCTTCGCCGGTACTAGCCGGACAGGTTCAACGGGTGTGGATCTCAGCCGGCCCTGTGCGCGGCACCCCGTGTCGGTTCCCCAGCCTAGCTGGCGGGTGGCACCCGAAGGAAAGGTGACAGCCTTCCGGATGCGGGAAGTCCCCGCCGCGTGGACAACTCCCCCTGCATTTCGCGGGGGAATTGTCCACACAACGGGGACCTCCGGCATGGCCTGACGGCCGTGGTGCGCTGAGAACCCGGAGCGCTTAGAGTTCCGAGGCGGGGACTCCGACGCCAAGGATGATGGGCTCCTCGCTGGCCTTGCCGGGCTCCGCTGTGACCGCCGGGGCCTTCGTCGTTTCCGGAGCCTTGGCCTCGTGCGAGTGCCCTCCGGCGGACGCGGGCGCGTTCTCGTGGTGCTGGACCGTGGTCTCGTTGGCGGCACCCTGGGCACGGCTGGCACCGCGGTGGCGCCGCGGCCGGCGCTGGCGGGACTGGTCCGTCGCCGCCTGTTCCGTTCCGGGTACGGCGGCGGCAGGCTCGGGTTCCCGCACCACGTCCGCAGGCTTGGCTTCCTGTGCTTCCACGGGCTGGGCCGCTGCAGTTTCCGCCGCAGGAGCCGGCTGCCCGAGGTGCGCGAACGCTTCCGCGAGCCGGTCCAGGGTGAAGGCGGGCTGCGCCTGCTGCTCCCCCGCGTGCTCAACGAACGGCAGGGGCACCGTCTCGCCGCCGAAGGTGAGGACGGCAGCGGGCCGGGTGCCGGCGTCGTGCTTGTCCGCTTCAGCCGGGGCAGGCTGCTGCACCACCGGCGGTGCGGGCGGCGCCTGGCGGGCGGCCGCGACCTCGTCGTCGTGCAGGTGGGCTGCATGGGCGGCTGCGGCGATGTTCGCCAGGGCGAGCCTTGTGGCTTCCGCCTTGGCGTGCCGCTCGGCGTCGGCGGGGTCCGGCTGGACAGTGTGCACATGGACGGCGGGTGCCGGGGCCGGCTCCGGCTGCTGGCCGCCGCGTCCGCGCCGCCGCTTGCGCTCGGAACGTCCGGCGGGCTGGCTGTTGTCGGTCCGCTGGCCTTCGTTCCGGGAGGCTTCCACCCGGCCCTCGGGCCGGTTGTCTGACCGCTGCACATGGTGCTCAGCCGCGACGATGTTGGCGCGGCGGTGCTCCACAGGATCATCGTGGGTGACCACGCCGCGGCCGGCACACGCTTCGCACTGCTCGCCGAAGACTTCGAGCAGCCCGGTACCCATGCGCTTGCGGGTCATCTGGACCAGGCCCAATGACGTGACCTCGGCAACCTGGTGCTTGGTGCGGTCCCGGCCCAGGCATTCCACCAGGCGGCGCAGGACCAGGTCGCGGTTGGATTCCAGGACCATGTCGATGAAGTCGATGACGATGATGCCGCCGATGTCGCGCAGGCGGAGCTGGCGCACCACTTCCTCGGCTGCCTCGAGGTTGTTCTTGGTGACAGTCTCTTCGAGGTTGCCGCCGCTGCCGGTGAACTTGCCGGTGTTGACGTCCACCACGGTCATGGCTTCGGTCCGGTCGATCACCAGCGAGCCGCCGGAGGGCAGGAAGACCTTGCGCTCCAGGGCTTTGTGGATCTGCTCGTCGATCCGCCAGGCCGAGAAGATGTCCTGGTCTTTGGTCCACTTCTCCAGGCGCCCCACCAGGTCCGGTGCCACGTAAGTGACGTAGGCCTCGATGGTGTCCCAGGCCTCCTCACCGGACACGATGAGCTTGGAGAAGTCCTCGTTGAAGACGTCGCGGACCACCTTGATGGTGAGGTCCGGTTCGCCGTAGAGCAGTTCCGGGGCAAGGATCTTGGTGGACTTCGACTGGCTTTCGATGCCCTCCCACTGCGCCCGCAACCGGTTGATGTCGTGCGTCAGCTCTTCCTCCGACGCACCTTCGGCCGCGGTGCGGACAATGACGCCGGCCTGCTCCGGGAGGCGGTCCTTGAGGATGCGCTTGAGCCGGTTGCGTTCGACGTCGGGCAGCTTGCGGGAAATGCCCGTCATGGAACCGCCGGGAACGTAGACCAGGTAACGGCCCGGCAGGGAGATCTGGCTGGTGAGGCGGGCACCCTTGTGGCCCACGGGGTCCTTGGTCACCTGGACCAGGACGGTGTCGCCGGACTTCAGGGCGTTTTCGATGCGGCGCTGCTTGCCTTCGAGGTTGACTGCTTCCCAGTTCACCTCGCCGGCGTACAGGACGGCGTTGCGGCCGCGGCCGATGTCCACGAACGCAGCTTCCATTGACGGCAGCACGTTCTGCACCTTGCCCAGGTACACGTTGCCGATCAGGGAGTCCTGCTGGGTCTTCGAGACGAAGTGCTCGGCCAGCACGCCGTCTTCGAGGACGGCGATCTGGATTCTGTCGTCGCGCTGGCGGACGATCATCTGCCGGTCAACGGATTCCCGGCGCGCGAGGAACTCCGCCTCCGTGATGACGGTGCGGCGGCGTCCGGTGTCGCGTGACTCACGGCGGCGCTGCTTCTTGGCTTCCAGGCGGGTGGAACCCTTCACGCTGGCTACCCGGTTGCTGGCCGGCGCCTCGCTCACGGGACGCGGGGCGCGCACCCTCGTCACGGTGTTGGGCGGGTCATCATCCCCGCCGCCGGTCAGTTCAAGGTCCTGGTCGCCACGGCGGCGGCGGCGACGGCGACGGGACGTTACGCCGTCCTCCAGCTGTCCCCCGGTGTCCTCGTCGGCATCCTCCGCGCCTTCGGCGTCGGTGCCGGTGCCGCTTTCGGTGTCATCTTCGGGCCCGCCCAGGCGGCTGCGTCCGCGGCGGCCACGGCTGCGGCGCCGGCGGCGGCCTGAGGCGTCGTCCGTTTCCGCCTCTTCCTCGTCCTCTTCCGTCTCGGCCGCGGCGGGCGCGGGGCGCTGCACGGCGCTCAGGTCGGGTGCCTGGAAGAGTACCGACGTCGGGGAGCCGGGCTCCATGAAAAGGGAACCAAAGGGGCTGGCAGCCCCGGCGGCCGGCTTTTCTTCCTCCGCGGCTTCTGCCTTGTCCGCTGCCTGCGGGACGCCGGCATCGGTGGCCTGGGCGTCGGCATTCCGGGTTTCCGTGCCCTGGGCGTCAGCGCTTTGGGCCTCGGCCGCCTGGGGTTCGACGGCCTGGGGCTCAACAGGCTGGCCCTCGGCCGCCTGGTTGCCGGCAGCCTGATGTTCGACCGTTGGGGCGCCGTTGCCCTGCTCTTGGACAGCCTCCGCTTCGGCTGCGTCCTGAACGGCCGCTTCCTGGGCCGGCGCCGGAGCCGCTTCCTGGGCCGGCGCCGGAGCCGCTGCCTTGCGGGTGGCTACCCGGCGGCGGCGGACGGGCTTCGCCTCGGCTTCTGCTTCCGGGGCCGGCGCAGCCGCGGGGCCTGCCTCAGTTGTGGCGTCCGGCGTTGCTGCGTCCTGGGCGCCGCGCTCTGGTGTTGCGCTGTCCTGTGTGGCGCTTTCCTGTGTGCCGCCGGCCGGTGCGGCGACAGGGGAAGCCTGTGCGGCTCCAACGGAGTCAGCGTCACCGACGGCGAAGGCAGGCAAGGGTTCGGTGGCGTCCGCCTTCTTCCGTGCCCGGGTGCGGCGCGCCGGGGTCTTAGGCCCGGCTTCTTCGGGCCCGGCTCCTTCAACAGCACCGTCCACAGCGGCAGTGCCTTCCGGCGTAGCAGCAGTGTCTTCCGGTGCAGCGGCCGCCGCACCCTTGGGCGCCGCCTTGCGGCGGGTGCGCGTGGCCCTCTTCGGCGCCGGCGCGGCTTCTGTAGCCGCCGCATCATCGTTAACAGCCAGTTCCAGCTCATTGTCCATATGTGGCAACACTCCTGCCCCTGACGTACCGCCACATCCGGCACCCATTGGGGCACATATTGTCAAAACCCGCAGGCGTTGACAGAAGTCAAGTGGATACTCCCAGGTTCGCACCGGCATGGAGGGTGCGGCAGCCCGTAGGAGCCGGCGGTCGCTCTGAAAACCCGTTGTTCTACATGCCACAACCAGGTGCCGCGCAATGGAGTCGCGGGAGTTGTCGGAAGCATCCGAAGCCTGCCCTGCTCATCATTGGCGGTCTTGGGAACAAACCACCGGACCGGAGTCCGAATGTGGATCGGCTTCCAGCCACGTTCATTCTCTCATACCCGGGCTAAATCACGGCGGAAGCGGCGAGCCTGCCCCGGAAGCTGGGAAAGGCCTCCAGCCGCCGGCGTTACAATCAGGCACAGGAGCACCGGACGAAAAGGACGCGACACCCATGCCCAGCATCTCCCCCGTCAGCGGCAGCCACGCCCAGGAACGCGCCGCCGATTCCGTCAGCAGTACTGCGCGGACCGTCCCGGCCATGACCCGGAACCGCCCCTTCGGCTGGTTGCTGGTCATCACCGGCGTGGTGGGCTGGCTTGCCTCCGGAACCCTGGTCCTGGAAAAGCTCGAAGTCCTCAAGGATCCCAACCACACCACCGTGTGCGATGTGAACCCATGGATTTCCTGCGGGCAGGTGATGCAGACCTGGCAGAGCTCGTTGTTCGGCTTCCCTAACATGTTCATCGGCATCGTGGCCTTCGCCATCACCATCACGGTGGGCATGGCGCTGTTGTCCGGCGCCACCTTCGCCCGCTGGTACTGGCTGGGACTGCAGGCAGGCGTCACACTTGGCTTCGCCTTCGTGGTGTGGCTGTGGTCCCAGGCCCTCTACGCCATCCACATCCTGTGCCCGTTCTGCATGATCGTGTGGGCGGCCATGATCCCGCTCTTTGTCTGGACAACCATCAGGAACATTTCCGCCGGCGTCATCCCCATGCCTTCCGGCGCGGCCCGCGTCCTGGCCGATTCCGGCTGGATCATCACGGCGCTGCTCTACGTGGCCGTCATCGCCACCATCTTCTTCGCCTTCATCCAGGTCTTCGCGGGGACCTCGGGCTTCTAGGCGTTTCCGATCGCGCCACATGACAGATAAGGCCAATGTTCACGACGAACATTGGCCTTATCTGTCACCTCGCGCCCACAGACGCGGGACGGACGCGGGTTACTTGAACCAGATCTTGATCTCGCGCTCGGCGGAATCGGTGGAGTCGGACCCGTGCACCAGGTTCTGCTGCACCTTCAGGCCCCAATCGCGGCCGAAGTCACCGCGGATGGTGCCCGGAGCCGCGGTCGTGGGATCGGTGGTGCCGGCCAAGGACCGGAAGCCCTCAATGACGCGGTGGCCTTCGAAGATGGCTGCCACTACCGGTCCGCTGAGCATGAACTCCACCAGCGGCTCGTAGAACGGCTTGCCGACGTGCTCTTCGTAGTGCTGCTCCAAAAGCTCGCGGGTGGCATCAACCTTCTTCAGTTCGGCAAGGCTGTAGCCCTTGGCTTCGATCCGGGCCAGGATGGCGCCGGTCAGGTTGCGGGCGACGCCGTCGGGCTTGATCAGGACGAGGGTGCGCTCTGTGGTCACAACTGCTCCAATGCGTTGGTGGGGTTTGGGATAAGTCTACGGGGACTGGCTTAGGGAGACTTCGGCTGGGGCCCGGCCGCCTGGTCCGGGTGTGCTGCTTCCCATTCGGCCTGTTCACGATCGCGCTGGGCTGCTTCGCGGTCCAGCCGGATGCCGGTACGGATTCCGTACCACCAGGCCACCGCGAACAACGCACCCACCAGGAACATGGCCGGTTCGAAGATGCCGGTGAGGACCAGGACAACCTGCAGGATCCAGCCCAATGCCAGGCCCCAGGGTTTGCTCAGGACGGCGCACGCCAGGACCATCACGACGCTGAGGGCTATGCCCACACCGAGGATGAGGGCAGGCGGGAACTCCCCGCGGCGCAGGCCGAAGACCACCAGGGTTGCGAAGAACATCACGAACGCTTCCAGCAGGAGCACCGTGGAGGCGAACATGACCTTGGTGGAGCGGCGCTTCTTTGGCATGCCCGGGCGCCATTCGCGCTGGGCTTTGGTCAGTCGTGCCACGGGCTACGCCTCCGTCTTTCCGAGGAGGATGCGCGCTTCGGCAACAAGCGTGATGGAGCCCGTGACCAGCACGCCGCCGGAAAGGTCCTCGTTCGCCTCGGCCCGCTCCACGGCCCATTCCAGTGCATCGTCAAGCTTTTCGGCGATGTGGACGTTGTCCTCGCCGAATCCCAGGTCGATCGCGAGTTCAGCCAGCTCTCCGGCCGGGACAGCCCGGGGCGAGTTGGACTGTGTGAAGCAGTACTCTTCGGCTACCCCGTCCAAGGATTCCTTGAGCTGGCGGAGGATTTCCTCGGCATCCTTTTCCTTGAGGACGCCCACCACGGGTACGAGCTTGGTGAAGGTGAACGCCTCCTGGAGGGCGGCGGCGGAAGCCTGGATGCCGCCGGGGTTGTGCGCGGCATCGACGATGATGGTGGGCGCGGTGCGGACCACCTCCAGCCGCCCCGGGGACGTCACCGCCGCGAAGCCCTCCTGCAGGACGTCGAACGGCAGTTCCTTGTCACCGCCGAAGAAGGCTTCCAGCGCAGCCACCGCCACAGCGGCGTTCTGCGCCTGGTGGGCACCGTGCAGCGGCACCAGCAGATCCGGGTAGCGCCCGGCGATCCCCTGGATGGTGACCATCTGGCCACCCACGGCCACCGTGCGTGATTCGACGCCGAACTCCACACCTTCAAAGCGGAAGGGAACCCCCACCTCCTTGGCCTTCTCCAGCAGCACCTGCGCCGCGTCCAACGGCTGGGCGGCGCTGATGAGGTAGCCACCGGGCTTGATGATGCCTGCCTTCTCGTAGGCGATGTCAGCGGTGGTGTCACCGAGCAGGTCGGTGTGGTCCAGCGAAATCGGCGTGATGACCGATACCTGTCCGTCCCCGACGTTGGTGGCGTCCGTGATGCCGCCCAGACCCACCTCAATGATGGCCACGTTGACCGGCTGGTCCGCGAAGATGGCGAAGCCCAGGATAGTGAGGCACTCGAAATAGGTCAGCCGCTGCTGGCCCTCCGCCTCCAGTTCGGCGTCCACGATCTGCAGGTACGGCCGGATCTCGTCCCAGATCCGGACGAAGGTCTCGTCGGAGACCGGGTGGCCGTCAATGCTGATCCGCTCGGTGACCTTGGACAGGTGCGGGCTGGTGTAGCGTCCGGTGCTCAGGCCTTGGGCGCGCAGCACCGATTCGATCATGCGCGCCGTGGACGTCTTGCCGTTGGTTCCGGTCACGTGGATGATCGGATACGCCTTGTTCGGCTCGCCGAGCACGTCCATCGCACGGAACAGTGGGGCCAGGCGCGGCTCCATCTTGTTCTCCGGCGCCCGGCCCAGGAGCTCGGCGTAGACGCTTTCCACGGAAAATTCGTCGGTCATGTCCTAGGCCTCCACTTTTTCGACCACGACGGCGGGCTCGGACACATCGGCAGGCTCAGCGGCGAGGTCGACAGTCAGCGTCTCGCCCTTGACCAGTTCAGCGTTGGCCAGCAGCGCGTCCACCACGTTCCGGGGTGCGGTCACGGTGGTGCGGATCCGGTCGCTCACGTTGAGCCCGGCATCCTTGCGGGCCTGCTGGATGGCACGGACCATGTCCCGCGCCAGGCCTTCGGCCTCAAGCTCCGGCGTAACCTCGGTGTTGAGCACGACGAAGCCGCCGCCTGGCAGAACTGCCACGGCCTTCGATGCCCCTTCCCCGCCGTCGGAATCCGCCACGACGGTCTCCAGGGTGTACTCCTGGGGCTCCAGCTGCAGCCCACCTGCGGTGACCACGCCGGCGTCGTCCACGCTCCAGTCACCGGACTTGGACCCCTTGATGGCAACCTGCACGTTCTTGCCCAGCCGGGGCCCGGCGGCGCGGGCGTTGACCACCAACTTCTGCTGGATGCCGAACTCCTCGGGTGAGGCGCTTTCGGCGTCCAGCAGGCGCACGCTGCGGAGGTTGAGTTCATCGGCGACGACGGCGGCGAAGCCTTCCAGCGCACCGGCACCAGGTGCCACCACGGTGAGTTCCTGCAGGGGCAGGCGGACACGCAGGTTGGCTGCCTTCCGGAGCGAGGAGCCGGTGGAGCAAATCTGCTGCACCCGGTCCATGGCCTCGACCAGGGACGGGTTCGCCGGGAAGAGGTCCACGTCCGGCCAGTCGGCAAGGTGGACGGAGCGGCCACCGGTCAGGCCGCGCCAGATCTCCTCGGTCACCAAAGGCAACAGCGAGGCTGCGGCGCGGGTGACCGCCTCAAGCGCGGTGAACAGAGCGTCGAAAGCGTCCTGGTCCTCATCGAAGAAGCGCTGGCGGCTGCGGCGGACGTACCAGTTGGTGAGCATGTCCAGGTAGCTGCGAAGGGAGTCGCAGGCGCCGGAGATGTCATACGTATCCAGCTGCTCGGTCATGTCACGGACCAGCTCTCCGGTGTTGGCGAGCAGGTACTGGTCCAAGGTGTCCTTGTAGCCGTCGTAGCGCAGTTTCGCCTCATAGCCCGAACCTGCGTTGGCGGCGTTCGTGTACAGCGTGAAGAAGCTGTACACGTTCCAGAGCGGCAGGATCACTTGGCGGACGCCGTCGCGGATGCCCTGTTCGGTGACGATCAGGTTGCCGCCGCGCAGGATGGGGCTGGAC
The DNA here is from genome assembly GCF_058266945.1 of Arthrobacter sp. E70. NCBI lineage: Bacteria > Bacillati > Actinomycetota > Actinomycetes > Micrococcales > Micrococcaceae > Arthrobacter > Arthrobacter sp. E70. Next base: position 344,323 of record NZ_JBYQFR010000002.1, read on the forward strand.
ATCAGGAACCAGCGCATCGCGTCGGACCCGTCGCGGTCCAGGACCTCGGAGACGTCCGGGTAGTTGCGCAGGCTCTTGGACATCTTCTGCCCGTCGGAGCCCAGGACGATGCCGTGGCTGATCACGTTGCGGAACGCGGGCCGGTCGAACAGCGCGGTGGACAGGATGTGGAGCATGTAGAACCAGCCGCGGGTCTGGCCGATGTACTCCACGATGAAGTCGGCGGGGTTGTGGGTGTTGAACCACGCCTCGTTCTCGAACGGGTAGTGCACCTGGCCATAGGGCATGGAGCCGGAGTCGAACCAGACGTCCAGGACGTCCTCCACCCGGCGCATGACGGACTGGCCCTCTTCGGGGGTACGGGGGTCGTCGGGGTTGGGCCGGGTGAGCTCGTCGATGAACGGCCTGTGCAGGTCCACCTGGCCGTCCTTGTTCAGGGGCAGCCGGCCGAAGTCAGCCTCGATCTCGGCGAGGGAGCCGTAGACGTCGGTGCGGGGGTACTCGGGGTCGGTGGACTGCCACACCGGGATGGGGCTGCCCCAGAAGCGGTTGCGGCTGATGGACCAGTCGCGGGCGTTCTCGAGCCACTTGCCGAACTGGCCGTCCTTGACGTTCCCCGGGATCCAGTTGATCTCCTGGTTCAGCTCGGACATGCGGTCCTTGAACTTGGTGACCTCCACGTACCAGGAGGAGACGGCGCGGTAGATCAGCGGGTTGCGGCAGCGCCAGCAGTGCGGGTAGCTGTGCTCGTAGCTGGCCTGGCGGACCAGGCGGCCCTGGGCGCGGAGCACCTGCGTGATGGGCTTGTTGGCTTCAAACACCTGCAGGCCGGCGATGTCGTGCAGGTCGCCGTGCTTGAACAGGGGCAGGAACTTGGCGCCCTCGTCCACGGACAGCACCACGGGGATGCCGGCCTCCTCGCACACCTTCTGGTCGTCTTCGCCGTAGGCGGGTGCCTGGTGGACGATGCCGGTACCGTCGGTGGTGGTGACGTAGTCGGCAACCACGAAGCGCCAGGCGTTCTCCATGCCGTACTTCTCGTTGTCGGCGAAGTCGTCCCAGAGCCGCCGGTACTCCAGGCCCTCCAGTTCAGCGCCGGTGTGGGTGGATACCACGGCGGCTTCGGCTTCCTCGAAGCTGTCGTACCCGAGGTCCTTGGCGTAGCCCGCCACCAGGTCGGCGGCGAGCAGGAAGCTGCCCGTCACGGGGGCGTCGGCAGAGGCCGCCTTGATGCCGTTGGGGCCGGCGGGCAGTACGGCGTAGGTGATGGAAGGCCCGATGGCGAGCGCGGCGTTGGTGGGCAGCGTCCAGGGGGTGGTGGTCCAGGCAAGCGCCTGCACCCCTGCCAGCTGCTGTGACAGTTCCGAGTCCCCCGCCAGGATGGGGAACGTGACCGTGACGGTCTGGTCCTGGCGGTTCTTGTAGACGTCGTCGTCCATGCGCAGTTCATGGTTGGACAGTGGCGTCTCGTCCTTCCAGCAGTACGGCAGGACGCGGTAGCCGTTGTAGGTCAGGCCCTTGTCGTGGAGCTGCTTGAACGCCCAGAGGACCGACTCCATGTACTCGACGTTGAGCGTCTTGTAGTCGTTGTCGAAGTCCACCCAGCGGGCCTGGCGGGTAACGTAGCTGCGCCACTCGTCGGCGTACTTCATCACGGAGGCCCGGCAGGCGTCGTTGAACTTGTCGATGCCCATGGCCTCGATCTGGGTCTTGTCCGTCATGCCCAGCTGTTTCATGGCTTCGAGCTCAGCGGGCAGGCCGTGGGTGTCCCAGCCGAAGCGGCGCTCGACGCGCTTGCCACGCTGGGTCTGGTAGCGGCCCACCAGGTCCTTGGCGTAGCCGGTGAGCAGGTGGCCGTAGTGCGGCAGGCCGTTGGCGAAGGGCGGGCCGTCATAGAACACGAACTCGTTGCTGCCCGGCTCCCCGCCGGGGACGTCGGCACTGCGCTGGTCGATGCTGGCCTGGAAGGTGCCGTCCTGGTCCCAGTACTTCAGGATGCGCTCTTCGATCTCCGGGAACTTCACGGAGGCGGAAACGCCTGCACTGCCACTGGTGGAGGCTGAGGCCTTGGGGTAAAACGTCATTTTCGACATCCTGGGTTGAGCGTGGTGAGCCTCCGGCAGGGGCCGAAGATTCCGTTCAGGATGCGAGGACGGCGTCCGTGCCGTCCCTGGACTGCACGCTCACCGCGGTACCACCTCACTTACCGGCGCTGCGTGTTCCGCTGGGAACGGGCGCTGCCCCGGCCTCTCATTACTGCTGTGACGGGCTTACCCGTCCGGTTCTACTGACGCCCCCTGCCCTGTGGGGGGTGGCGCGTTCTTCCGGAAGCTCACCGGTGATAGCCGGGTCATAGCCACTCCCGAGTCTACTATTGCGGCGGCGCCAGTGCCATTCAGGCGGCCCCTTGCCTAGACTCGCTTCATGGCGGCTTCCGCGGTACCAGGGATCGGGCGGCGCGCTGCCCGGATCTGCAGGTGGCTGTTCGTTCCCGTCACCCTTCCGGTGGCCGTGGTGTCGGCCTTCCGCGCCCTGCCCGTGGAGTGGCCCGTGCTTGCCGTGCAGCTGGTGGCCTTTACGCCGTGGCTGGCCGCGCCCGCCGCCGCGGCATTGCTCCTGGCCTTCCTGGGGCGGAGCCGTTGGCAGCAGGTTGTGGCGGCGGCCCTGCTGGGATGCCAGGCGTTCTGGCTTTACCCCCTGGACGTCAGGGAACCGGCCGCTGAAGCAGCCGGTACGCCCATCGGCTTGGTTGCCATGACCATCAATGCCGAGGTGGGCCGCGCGGATGCCGGCGAGATCGTGGCCCTGGTCCGTGGCCGGCATGTGGACCTGCTGGCGGTGGAGGAGTTCACGCCGGAACTGCAGGGCAGGCTCACGGCGGCGGGGCTGGATGCGCTGCTGCCCCACCGGATTTCCCATGCCAGGGACGGTGCCGGCGGCAGTGCCATCTACTCCGCGCGCAGCCTCACGGCGTCAGGTGTCATCCCGGACACCCGCTTCAGCATGCCGGTAGCCCGCCTCGACCTCGGCGGCGGCAGTGGCGCGGCACTGCGTGTCGTCGCCGTACACGCCCTGGCGCCTGCGGACGACGCCGTGGACCAATGGCGCAGCGACCTCGCCGCGGTGGCCAGGGCACACAATGGCTCCGGGCCGCTGTTGCTGGCCGGGGACTTCAACGCGACGTATGACCACCGGGAGTTCCGGGCGCTCCTGGCAGGTACCGGCGGCCGCCGCGCCCTCGTGGACGTGGCCGCCTCGCAGGGCAGCAGGCTGGTGCCCACGTGGCCGATGCGGGACTACCGGCTGCCGGGCATAGCCCTCGACCATCTGGTGACCAGCCCGGACATCAGCAGCTCCGGGTACTCAGTGCACCGGATCGAAGGCACCGACCACGCAGCCGTGGTCGCCGCCTTGCAGATCCACGTCCCCTAGCCCTTCCTGATCAGCTTGTAGTTGGCGGCCTGAGCCACCGGACGGATCACGATCTGGTCCAGGTTGACGTGGTGGGGCGCTGTGACGGCGTAGCGCACCACGTCTGCCACGTCCTCCGCCGTCAGCGGCTCCGCCACGCCCTGGTAGACCTTCTCCGCCGCCTGCGCGTTCCCCAGCCGGTTGAGGGCGAACTCCTCGGTCTGCACCAGGCCCGGCGCCACCTCGATGACACGGACGTTGTTCTCCGCCTCTTCGAGCCGAAGCGCGTTGGTCATGGCGTGCTGGGCGAACTTGGCGGCGTTGTACCCACCGCCGCCTTCATAGGCGTCCAGGCCTGCAGTGGAGGTGAGGTTGAGCACCGTACCCTTGCCGTTGGCCCGGAGCATGGGCAGGAAGGCGCGGGTCAGCTTCATGGTGCCCAGGACGTTGACGCGGTACATCCACTCCCAGTCTTCGGTGCTGGCGTCGCCCACCTTATCGGCGCCGCGGGCGCCGCCTGCGATGTTGATGAGCGTGTCCACGCCACCCGCCGCGGTGACCTGGGCAAGGAGCCGGGACACGTCGTCGTCCTCGGCAATGTCGGCAGGAATGGCGACGGCGCCCGTCCCGCTTTCGAGCGCAGCGAGGCGTTCAGCCCGGCGTGCCACGGCGAAGACCGTCCATCCGTCGGCGCGCAGCGCCCGGACCGTTGCCTCCCCGATTCCGCTGCTCGCGCCGGTCACCAGTGCTGCCTTTTTCTGCAAGTCCTCAGTCATGGCACCACCCTAGCGGGATCAGCCGGCGGGCCGCCCCCGCAGGTAATCGAGCAGGACACGCGCGTGGTTGGCCTCGGTGTCCCGGGCCGCGTAGAGCAGGGTGACACGCCGGTGGCGGGCGGCGAGTTCCCGCAGGGTCTCCACGGCGGGATTGGAGTCCAGTTCATCGGTGTAGCGTTCACTGAAATCGGCGAAGCGTTCGGGTCGGTGGTTGAACTCCTTGCGCAGCACGGTTGAGGGCGCCACTTCCTTCAGCCACAGGTCGACGGCGGCGCCGGCCTTGGCGAGGCCCCGCGGCCAGAGCCGGTCCACCAGCACCCGGCAGCCGTCGTCGTCCTCCGGCGGCTCGTAGATGCGCTTGACGGCAAAGGTTCCCCACAACTCTCCCATGGGCGCATGCTACCCGCCTCCGGCCCTGCCAGGCGCTGGTTCGGCGGGATGGAAGCGGACATGAAAGAATTACCCAATGGCTGAAGACACGCAGGGTACAGACACGCCCACCACCGCCCCCATCAACGTTCCGGACAAGCCGGCCCTCGAAGGCCTCGAGACGGCGCTCACCCAGCGCTGGCTGGCCGAGGGAACCTACAAGTTCAACCCCGACACCACCCGGGAGCAGGTCTACTCGATCGACACTCCCCCGCCCACCGCGTCGGGATCCCTGCATGTGGGGCACATGTTCTCCTTCACCCAGACGGACGTCCAGGCACGCTACATGCGCATGACCGGCAAGAACGTCTTCTACCCCATGGGCTGGGATGACAACGGGCTGCCGACCGAGCGCCGCGTCCAGAACTACTACGGTGTCCGCTGCGATCCCGCCATCCCCTACAACGCCGACTACCGGCCGCCGGCACAGCCAGCCAAGAACCAGCGGGACTTCGACGTCGTTTCCCGGCAAAACTTCATCGAGCTGTGCGAGGAACTCGCTGTCGAGGACGAAAAGGTCTTCGAGAACCTGTTCCAGACCTTGGGCCTGTCCGTTGACTGGGACCTGACCTACCGCACCATTGACGACACCTCCCGGGCGGTGTCCCAGCGTGCCTTCCTCGCCAACCTCGCTGCCGGCGACGCGTACATGGCCGAGGCACCCACGCTGTGGGACGTTACCTTCCGCACCGCCGTGGCGCAGGCTGAACTCGAGGACCGCGACGTGCCGGGCGCGTACTACCGGTACCCGTTCTTCGCCGAAGACGGCACCAAGGTGTTCATCGAGACCACGCGTCCGGAGTTGCTGGCTGCCTGTGCCGCGCTGGTGGCAAACCCCGACGACGAGCGGTACCAGCCGCTGTTCGGCAAGACCGTCCGGTCCCCGCTGTTCGACGTCGAGCTGGAGGTCAAGGCCCATCCGCTGGCCAAGGCTGACAAGGGCTCGGGCATCGCGATGGTCTGCACCTTCGGTGACCTGACCGACGTCACCTGGTGGCGCGAACTGCAGCTGCCCACCCGGGCCATCATGGGCCGTGACGGCCGCATCATCGCCGAAACCCCGGACTGGATCACCAGCGAAGCCGGCAAGCAGTCCTACGCGGCGATTGCCGGCAAGACTGCCTTCTCCGCCAAGGAGGCCGTGGTGGAGCTGCTCACGGAAGCGGACCTGCTGGACGGCGAACCGAAGAAGATCACCCACCCGGTCAACTTCTTCGAAAAGGGCGACAAGCCGCTGGAAGTGGTCACCTCCCGCCAGTGGTACATCCGCAACGGCGGCCGGGACGAGGACCGCCGCGAACGCCTGATCCGGCGGGGCCAGGAAATCGACTTCCACCCGTCCTTCATGCGTTCCCGCTACGAGAACTGGATCGCCGGCCTGAACGGTGACTGGCTGGTTTCCCGCCAGCGCTTCTTCGGGGTGCCCATCCCCGTCTGGTACCGGCTCGATGCGCAGGGAAACCCCGACTACGACAACCCCATACTGCCCTCCGACGAGCTGCTGCCCGTGGACCCTGCCGCGGATGCCGCCCCCGGCTTCGACGAAGCCCAGCGGGACCAGCCCAACGGCTTCACGGGTGACGCCGACGTGCTGGATACCTGGGCAACGTCCTCACTCACCCCCCAGATCGTGGGCGGCTGGAGCCGGGACGAGGACCTGTTCGGCAAGGTCTTCCCGTTCGACCTCCGCCCGCAAGGCCATGACATCATCCGCACTTGGCTGTTCTCGTCCGCGGTACGTGCCGATGCCCTACAGGACTGCGCTCCCTGGAAGCACGCTGCCATCTCGGGCTGGATCCTGGACCCGGACCGCAAGAAGATGTCCAAGTCCAAGGGCAACGTGGTGGTCCCGACGGATGTGCTGAACGAATTCGGTTCGGATGCAGTCCGCTACTGGGCCGCCTCAGCACGACTCGGTGCCGACACCGCCTACGAGATCGCCCAGATGAAGATCGGCCGGCGCCTGGCCATCAAGCTGCTGAACGCGTCCAAGTTCGTGCTGAACCTCGGTGCCACCGAAAACTCCGTGCTGTCGGGCGACCTGAGCGTCCTGACCAACCCCTTGGACCGTGCGCTCCTGGCCCAGCTGGCCGACGTCGTGGCACAGTCCACCAAGGCGTTCGACAACTACGACTACGCCCGCGCCCTGCAGCTCACGGAATCGTTCTTCTGGCAGTTCACGGACGACTATGTCGAACTCATCAAGGACCGCGCGTACGGCGCCGCCGGTGAGGCGGAGCAGGCGTCGGTGCTGGCTGCGCTGGCCACCACGCTGGACACCCTGCTGCGGCTCTTCGCGCCGTTCCTGCCCTTCGCCACCGAAGAAGTGTGGAGCTGGTGGCGCACCGGCTCCGTGCACCGCGCCGAATGGCCTGCGGCGCTGGCCATTCCGGGCGGGGACAACACCATGCTGGCAACCGTGGGCGTGGCGCTCAGCGGCGTCCGCAAGGCCAAGTCCGAGGCCAAGGTCAAGCAGCGCACCGAGGTGCTGTCCGCCACCATCACGGCACCGGAGGGGCTTACCGCCCAACTGCAGGCCGGCCTGGCCGACCTGAAGGCAGCCTCCAACGCCAGGGACATCACCCTCGTGGTTGGCGACGGCGACCTGGCTGTGACCGGTGTGGCCCTGGCCCCGAGTGACGAGCCGGCCAAGGCCTAAGACGACAGAAGCCCTGGTGCCGGAGCGGCATCAGGGCAAAGGGGAAGCCCCATCAGCGTTTTGCCGTTGGTGGGGCTTCGACTTTTCGGCCATCCGGTGACGTGCTCTGATGGTCTGGCAGGATCCGCTGATCTTCAGGTCTTACTACCCCGTCACTGGTAGCTTGCATTCAACTTTGCCGATGGCTGCGTCAAACTACATATCACTGAATCTTTGGTTCCTGCGTCCCGCTTCTTTCGAAGTGGGTAATGACTATTGTGGCCCCGCTCCCGGGGACATGCAAGGGCCCCGGGGAAACTACACATCGGTAGTTTGCCCGGGGCCCTTGCGTGTGTTTCCGGCTGTTTTTCGGCCGCTTTTCCGGCGGCAGGTCAGCTGAATTCAGGCCGCTCGGTCCGGCTGCGCTTGAGCTCGAAGAAGTGCGGGTAGGCGGCCAGGGCGGTGGTGGCGTCCCACAGCGTTCCGGCTTCCTCACCGCGGGGGATGCGGGTAAGGACGGGGCCAAAGAACGCCGTTCCATTGAAGGCCACCACGGGGGTTCCCACGTCCTGGCCCACCAGGGAGATGCCTTCCTCGTGGCTGGCGCGGAGCTTGTCGTCGTACGCGTCCGTGGTGGCCGCCTCGGCGAGTGATGCCGGCAGGCCGCATTCGGCAAGCGCCTTGGTGATCACCAGGGAGCGGTCCTTTTCGCCCCCGTCATGGATCAGGGATCCCATGGCGTCATACAGGGCCTTGACGGTGTGGTCGCCGTGCTCCTGCTGGGCAGCGATCATCACGCGGACCATGCCCCAGGCGTCATCCATGGACTTCCGGTAGTCGGGGTCCAGGTCGCGCCCCTCGTTGAGGACGGCCAGGCTCATGACGTGCCACTCCGTCTCGATGTCGCGCACGGCTTCGACCTCTCCGATCCAGCGGGAGGTGATCCAGGCGAACGGGCACAGGGGGTCGAACCAGAAGTCGGCTTTGTTCTTGGCGGGTACAGTCATGGAGTCTTTCTGGTCAGGCGGACTTACGGCGCTTGGTCTCGTGCGGGATGATGGTGGGCTCGGCACCTCGGAGCACAACGTCCTCGGTGATGACCACGCTGGCGACGTCCTCGCGGCTTGGCAGGTCGAACATAACGGGAAGCAGCACTTCCTCCAGGATGGCACGGAGTCCGCGGGCACCGGTGCCCCGTTCGAGTGCTTGGTCGGCAATGGCCTCGAGCGCGGCCGGATCGAACACCAACTCGACGCCGTCGATGTGGAACATCTTCTGGTACTGCTTGACCAGCGCGTTCTTGGGCGTGGAGAGGATCTGGATCAGGGCGTCGCGGTCGAGGTTCGACACAGTGGTGATCACGGGGAGCCGGCCGATGAACTCGGGGATCAGGCCGAACTTGAGCAGGTCCTCCGGCATGACCTCACCGTAGGAGTCCACCTTCTTGCTGGCTTCATTCAGCGGGGCACCGAAGCCGATGCCCTTGCGGCCCGAACGGGAGCCGATAATCTCCTCAAGCCCGGCGAAGGCGCCTGCCACGATGAAAAGGACGTTCGTGGTGTCGATCTGGATGAATTCCTGGTGCGGGTGTTTCCTGCCGCCCTGTGGCGGGACTGAAGCGACCGTGCCTTCCAGGATCTTCAGGAGGGCCTGCTGGACGCCTTCGCCGGAGACGTCCCTGGTAATGGAAGGGTTCTCGCTCTTGCGCGAGATCTTGTCGATCTCGTCAATGTAGATGATGCCCTGCTCGGCCTTCTTGACGTCGTAGTCCGCGGCCTGGATGAGCTTGAGCAGGATGTTCTCCACATCCTCACCCACATAGCCGGCCTCGGTCAGGGCAGTGGCATCAGCCACGGCGAAGGGGACGTTCAGGCGCCGGGCGAGGGTCTGGGCCAGGTAGGTCTTGCCGCAACCGGTCGGGCCGATCAGGAGGATGTTCGATTTGGCGATCTCGACGTCGTCGTGGTGGCCGCCGTCGCCCAGGCTGCCGGACTTCGGTGCATGGCCGGCCTGGATGCGCTTGTAATGGTTGTAAACGGCGACGGCGAGGGACCGCTTCGCGGGCTCCTGGCCGATGACGTATTCCTGCAGGAAATCGAAGATTTCGCGGGGCTTGGGAAGCTCGAAGCTTCCGAGGTCAGCTACTTCCGCGAGTTCCTCTTCGATGATTTCGTTGCACAGCTCGATGCATTCATCGCAGATGTAGACTCCCGGCCCGGCAATGAGCTTGCGCACCTGCTTCTGGCTCTTTCCGCAGAAAGAGCACTTCAGCAGATCCGTGCTCTCGCCAATCCGAGCCATATGTGAACCCCTTAGTATCCTGCTGCCATGCAGCCTTGCACCGTTGCTGAAATCATTGCCGGCCAGCGGGACCGGCTTGTGACATCTTCCACTCTAGGTCACATTGGCTCCCAAGGGTGGAAAGAAAAGGCCGGTGCGGCCAAATGAACTGGGCCGCACCGGCTTTCCGTACTGCTACCTCGTGATTGCCTGGGGCTTGATCTTGCGTGAATCCAGGACCTGGTCGATGAGGCCATAGGCCTGGGCCTCATCCGCCGTGAGGATCTTGTCACGCTCGATGTCGTTGTTGACCTGCTCCGACGTCCGCCCGGAGTGCTGGGCCAGCGTGTCCTCAAGCCAGGAACGCATCCGCATGACCTCGGCGGCCTGGATCTCCAGGTCGGACGCCTGGCCGCCCTGGCCGCCCGAGAGCGCCGGCTGGTGGATCAGGACACGGGCGTTGGGAAGCGCCAGGCGTTTGCCTGGAGTACCAGCGGCCAGCAGCACCGCAGCGGCGCTGGCTGCCTGGCCCAGGCAGACTGTCTGGATTTCGGGCCGGATGTACTGCATGGTGTCGTAGATTGCGGTCATCGCGGTGAACGAGCCGCCCGGAGAGTTGATGTACAGCGTGATATCGCGGTCCGGGTCGGTGGACTCGAGCACCAGCAGCTGGGCCATGATGTCATCCGCGGAGGCGTCGTCCACCTGCACGCCGAGGAAGATGATGCGGTCCTCGAAGAGCTTGGTGTACGGGTCCTGGCGCTTGAAGCCGTAGGGGGTGCGCTCCTCGAACTGAGGCAGGACGTAGCGGCTGGACGGAAGATTGCCGGCGGACCACCCGAAGTTGTAGTTCATTGTCTTTGCTCCTGATCGAAAGGGTTCTGGTTGCCGGTTAGTTCTGGGAGGCTGATTCGCCGGAGGACCCGTTGGAGGTTCCGCCGCCGCCTGACACGGAGCCGGCGTGGGCGGCAATCTTGTCGAAGAAGCCGTATTCAAGGGCTTCGGTAGCCGTAAACCACTTGTCGCGGTCGTTGTCCTTGAGGATGGTCTCCACGGTCTGTCCGGTCTGCTCCGCCGTCAGTTCCGCCATGACCTTCTTCATGTGCAGGATGAGCTCCGCCTGGATCTTGATGTCGGAGGCGGTGCCGCCGATTCCGCCGGAAGGCTGGTGCATCAGGACGCGGGCGTTCGGGGTGGCGTAGCGCTTGCCCTTGGTGCCGGAGGACAGCAGGAACTGCCCCATGGAGGCAGCAAGGCCGGTTGCGACGGTCACCACATCATTGGGGATGAACTGCATGGTGTCGTAGATCGCCATGCCGGCCGTGACCGAACCGCCCGGGGAGTTGATGTAGAGGTAGATGTCCTTTTCCGGGTTCTCGGCGGACAGCAGGAGCAGCTGCGAGCAGATCGCGTTGGCGTTGTCGTCACGCACCTCCGAGCCGAGCCAGATGATCCGCTCCTTGAGGAGGCGGTTGTAAATGTAGTTGTCCTGGGCTGCAGGATCGACGGTCGCCATCCGGGGGGCCTCTTGGTGCTGTGACATGTTTACTTACCTCTCGCTGGTGACGGTGACATCACTGAAAATCACTACTTGGACACTAACCGGTTTCACCGACATTTTGTTCGCGCCCAAGCGGCTGTTCGCTGACGGCGCACGATCCGCCGACCAGCGCCGCAAAGCCCCCGGGAAAGACCAACGGCCCCCGGATCGCAGGGATCCGGGGGCCGTTGCCATGGGGTGGTAAGGACTAGGCCTTGGCGGCTGCAGCGTCCTCGGCCTCGGCAGCTTCGGGCGCCTCGGCAGCCGGAGCTTCTTCGCCGGCGGGGCGGACGAAGTCGCTTAGGTCAACGGCGTTGCCCTCGGAGTCGGTCACGGTGGCCTGGCCCAGCACGACTGCCAGGGCCTTGCGGCGGCGGACCTCGGAAACCATCATGGGGACCTGGCCGCTCTGATCGATGATCTGGGCGAACTGGTTCGGGTCCATGCCGTACTGGCTGGCGGTGCTGACGATGTAGTCGATCAGCTCGTTCTGGCTGACGTTGACTTCTTCCTTCTCCGCGATGGCGTCGAGGATGATTTCGTTCTGGAAGGCGCGGGCCGTGTTGGCCCGGACCTCTTCGCGGTGCTCTTCGGTGTCGTGCTCGCCGTCGCCGTGGCCGTTGCCCTCCTGGAAGTGGGCTTCGAGCTGCTCTTCGACGACGGAGTCCGGAACGGGCACCTCAACCAGCTCGACGAGCTTGTCCAGGACCTTGTCCCGGGCTTCAACGCCCTGCTCGACGATCTTGGAGCTGGCAGCCTGCTTGGCCAGGTCTTCGCGCAGTTCGGCGATCGTGTCGAACTCGGAGGCCAGCTGGGCGAAGTCATCGTTCGCTTCGGGCAGTTCGCGTTCCTTGACGGCCTTCACGACCACCTTGACCTGCGCGGCTTCGCCGGCGTGCTCGCCGCCCACGAGGGTGGTGTCGAAGATGGCGTCCTCGTCGGCACTGAGGCCGGTGACGGCTTCGTCCATGCCTTCGAGCATGGTGCCTGCGCCCACCTGGTAGGACAGGCCGGCGGCCGAGTCCACTTCTTCGCCGTTGATCGTGGCGGTGATGTCGATGGTGAGGAAGTCGCCGTCGGCGGCCGGGCGGTCAACGGACTTCAGGGTGCCGAAGCGGCCACGCAGTTCGTCCAGGGCCTTGTCGACGTCGGCCTCGGAGGACTCAGCGGCGGCCACCTGGACCTCGATGCCGGCGTAGTCCGGAAGTTCGATCTCGGGGCGGACGTCCACCTCGGCGGCGAACTTCAGGCCGCCGTCGGTGGCGGAGGGGTCCGGCACCTCGGTGATCTCCACCTCGGGACGGCTCAGCGGGCGGATGCCGGATTCGACGACGGCAGCCTGGTACCAGCCGTTGAGGCCGTCGTTGATGGCGGTCTCCAGGACGTAGCCGCGGCCGACGCGCTGGTCGATGAGCTTGGCGGGAACCTTGCCCTTGCGGAACCCGGGAACCTGGATCTGCGAAGCAACAGTCTTGTAGGCCGAGTCGATGCTGGGCTTCAATTCCTCAAAGGGGACCTCAACATTGAGCTTGACCCGCGTGGGGGTGAGGTTCTCGACAGCGCTCTTCACGGTCTAAGTACTCCTGGGTTGTGGGATGGGGTTCTGCAAACGCAATATGTCCGGAACCGTACGGTCCGGGCCGCAGAGTCGGGGTGACAGGATTTGAACCTGCGACTTCCTGCTCCCAAAGCAGGCGCTCTAGCCAAGCTGAGCTACACCCCGTTAGTGCACAGGCAAGTCTACGGTGATACGCGTCGCGATTGCACATTTGACACGTAGGCCATGGATTAGGTTTAGTTATATCCGGCTTGGACAGCCAGCCCGAAGTTTCCGCGAAAAAGCGGTTCTTCCTTCGGGGACGTAGCTTAATGGTAAAGCCTCAGTCTTCCAAACTGATTACGCGGGTTCGATTCCCGTCGTCCCCTCCAGTTACACCAGAGCCAGTTACACAGAAGGCCCCCTCGATTGAGGGGGCCTTCTGTGCTTAACCCTGCTAGGCAGGAGCCTGGCAGCTGGGGCACCAGTAGAGGTTGCGGCCGGCGAGGTCCGCGATCAGCAGGACGGTGCGGCAGACGCGGCAGGGCAGCCCGTGCCGCTTGTAGACGAAGTGGACGTCGTCGCGGTCCGGGAAGCTTGCGCTCTTGGGTGGGACGGGCAGCCCCGCAGCGGCCGCCCTGGCAGCCGTTGTGCCATCGAAGGCCCAGTACTTGGGCGGCGTGGTGATGATGCGGCCGTCGGTGACTCCGTCGGTCATGACGGCGGCGATGTCGCGCCAGAGCCTGCGCGCCACGGCGTCAGGTACCGCGGCACCGGGCAGCCAGGGATCCAGCCGACGGCGGAACAGGACTTCCGCGCGGTAGACGTTTCCGACGCCGGCAATCACCTTTTGGTCCATCAGCAGTGCGGCCAGCGGCGTCTTCCTGCCCGCGAGGTTGGCCGCGAACCGGCCTGCGTCACCGCGCAGGTTGCGCAGCGGGTCCGGCCCCAGGCGCGCCAGCACGGCATCGGCCTCTGCCGCAGTGATGGTTTCGCAGGTGGTGGCGCCGCGGAGGTCTGCCCAGCCGTGGCTGCCGGCGAGCCTGACCCGCACGGCCCCGACGGGCGCCGGCGGTCCGGCGTAAGGTGCGCCGCCGTCGTCGTCCGCCGTTCCGAAGGCCTCCTGCTCCCCCACCCGCCGCGGGGCGCCAATGCTGGAGGCCCCGCTGAACGTGCTGTCCCCGCCAAAACTCCAGGCACCGTACAGGCCGAGGTGGACGTGCAGCACCAGCGCGTTGTCGAAGTGCAGGAACAAGTGCTTGCCGTGCGCTTCGGCGGCGAGGAGGGTATGGCCGTGCAGCAGCGCCGCTCCCCCGCTGAACCTGCCCTGCGGGCTGGTAACGGCCAGCGCCTGGCCGGCGAAGACGTCGCCGAACTGCCGGGCCAGCCTGCGGACGGAATGGCCCTCGGGCACTACTCGATGACCTCGCCGGTTGCCTCGAACACCGCAATCTTTTCGATCCGGCGGACGTGGCGTTCATCGTTGCTGAACGGCTCGGCCAGGAACGCCTCGACCAAGGCGGTAGCTTCTTCAACGGTGTGCTGGCGGCCGCCCAGGGCCACCACGTTGGCATCGTTGTGCTCGCGGGCCAGGGTGGCCGTGGAGAGGTTCCACGCAAGGGCCGCGCGGATGCCCCTCACTTTGTTCGCGGCAATCTGTTCACCGTTGCCGGAGCCGCCCAGCACGATGCCGAGCGCGTGGATGCCTGCCTCCCGGTCGGCCACCACGGCAAGGGCGGCGTTGATGCAGAAGGACGGGTAGTCGTCCTGGGCGTCGTAGACCTTGGGTCCGTGGTCCACCACCTCATACCCCTTGCCGGTCAGGTGGGACACGAGGTGGGCGCTGAGCTCCATGCCTGCGTGGTCGGTTGCGATGTGGACCCGCGGGAAGGCAGGGGAAGAAGTCACGAGCAAAGTCCGTTCGGTGATGGGGAGGCGGGGCCGGCCGGGTGGAGGCCGGAACGACACGGATAAGGATACTAAGGATTGCCGGTTGCCGGGCCTCCGGTGTTCATTCGGCAGCCGCGGGCCCTCCGCCGCGGCGGGCCCGGGCGGCCACCCGCGTGAGCACGTCGGCCAACCGCGCGGCGGAGGCCTGGCTGCCGCCGCTGACGGCGAGCCGCTGGCCGTCGGTCTTGCTCACGACGACGGCGGGGCCGCTGCTGACGAGCATGGCGGCAGTACCGCGGTGGTGCCGGTAGCCCCACCCGCCATAGTCCGCGGCTTTGACATCCGCCGCGCTGGCGTCCGAAATTGCGCCGGCGGGGACATCCATGACGGGCACAACGCCGGCGAGGAGCACCTTCAGCCCCCGCCGGTCCGCCCTGACCCGGGCGCAGAGGAACGCGGCGCCCACGACCACGAGGACCACGAGCAGGATGCCAAGCCACGGCACGGCGACCGCGATGAGCGCCGCCGGGAACAGGACGATGGCGATCATGACGAAGACGGAGCTGCGGGCATGCACCCAGAGCCGGATGCTGTCCCGGGCAAGGTCCGGGTCCAGTTCCCTGGTGATGGCGTCCTGGAGGGCCCGGTCGTCGTCGGGCGACCACTGCCGGTCTGCCTTGTAGACCATGGCCATGGTGACCCCAAGGGAGACGGCCGCGCCGCTGCCGAGCGCCAGGACGGTCATGTCCACCCGTGATTCGCGGGCATCCGCCAGCCCGGCCTGGCCCACGAGCCCGGCCGCGAGGGCGGACGTGATGAAAAGGCTCAGGAAGAGCCCGGCACCCATCATGATCCTGCGCATGAGCACCGGCCTGCTGAGCGGCACTGCCTGCAGCAGCACCAGCCAGCCCGCAACGATGACCGCGGCGGCGCCGACGCCCACGTAGGCGCCGAAAGGCGCAAAGGAGGCACCGCCGTCGTCCGTCCACCGAACGGCGAGCGGCTCCGGCAGGTCCTTGCGCAGCAGTGACGCACAGAAGACGAAAGCCGCGGCGAGGACCACCGGGAAGCCGATGGCGAAACGCAGGGCCTTGCCGTCCACCGAATCCAGGAACTTTCCCATGCTTTAACGCTACCCCTGCGCGGTGCGGCGGGCGGCAGTGGACCGGCAGCGGGCTGTGACCGGCATAACTTGCCAAGCGGTCAGGGAATGGAAGAATGCATCACAGTGCCGGGTACGGGATCCCCGCCGGCAGCCGAATCTTTTCTGGAGGCCCTCCTTGCCAGGTCTGAACCTGACGCGCGCCGAAGCCCGCGGCCGCGCCGAACTGATCACCGTCGAGTCCTACGAGGTCAGCCTGGACCTGACCCGGGGCGGGGAGGTCTTTGGCAGTACCACCACCGTGAAGTTCACTGCCACGCCCGGCAGCTCAAGCTTCATCGACGCCGTGACCCGGAAGGTGCACAGCGTCACCCTGAACGGCGCCGCCCTCGATCCGGAGTCCGTGTCCGACGGCGTGCGGATCCAGCTGCCCGGCCTGGCGGAGGACAACGAACTCACGGTCGTCGCCGACATGCCCTACATGAACACCGGCGAGGGCCTGCACCGCTTCGTCGACCCCGTGGACAACGAGGTGTACCTCTACACGCAGTTCGAGGTTCCCGATTCCCGCCGGATGTTCGCCGTCTTCGAGCAGCCCGACCTGAAGGCCACCTTCGCGTTCACGGTCACGGCCCCTTCGCACTGGGATGTCATCTCCAACTCCCCCACGCCTGTTCCGGTGGAGGCGCCGGCGGAAGACGGCACCGCCCGGTCCGTATGGACGTTTTCCCCGACTCCGCGGCTGTCCTCCTACGTCACCGCGCTGATTGCCGGGCCGTACCAGTCCCTGCGCAGCGAGGTCACCAGCTCGGACGGCCGCACCATCCCGCTGGGCATCTTTGCGCGGAAGTCGCTGATGCAGTACCTGGACGCGGAGAACATCTTCGAACTCACCCGCCGGGGCTTCGGTTTCTTCGAGGAACAGTTCGGCTGCCCCTACCCGTTCGAGAAGTACGACCAGCTGTTCGTGCCCGAGTTCAATGCCGGAGCGATGGAAAACGCAGGGGCGGTGACCATCCTGGAAGGGTATGTGTTCCGGAGCAAGGTGACCGGCGCACAAATCGAGCGGCGCGCCATCACGGTGCTGCACGAGCTGGCGCATATGTGGTTTGGGGACCTGGTGACCATGCGCTGGTGGAACGACCTCTGGCTTAATGAATCCTTCGCCGAGTACATGTCCCATCTTGCCGCCGTGGAAGCGACGTCCTTCACCAGCGCCTGGACCACCTTCGCCTCTGTGGAAAAGTCCTGGGCCTACCGGCAGGACCAACTCCCCACCACGCACCCCATCTTTGCCGAGATCAACGACCTGCAGGATGTCGAGGTCAACTTCGACGGCATCACCTACGCCAAGGGGGCCTCGGTCCTGCGCCAGTTGGTGGCCTGGGTGGGCCCCGAGCAGTTCATGGCGGGTGTCCGGGAGTACTTTGCCAAGCACTCCTGGCAGAACACGGAGCTGGGCGACCTCCTGGTGGAGCTGGAAAAGGCCAGCGGCCGCGACCTGGACGCCTGGGGCCGGCAGTGGCTGGAAACCGCCGGCGTGAACACCCTCACGCCGGAGCTGGAGGTGGACGCCGACGGCAGGCTGCGGTCCTTCGCCATCCTGCAGTCAGCCGTACCGGAATGGCCCACCATCCGTCCGCACCGCCTGGCCGTGGGGTTCTACAACCTTGACGGCGCGGGCAAGCTCGAGCGGGTGCACCGCGAGGAGCTGGATGTCGACGGCGAACGCACCGAGGTGCCGTCGCTTGCCGGCCATGCCCAGCCGGACCTCATCCTGCTCAACGATGACGACCTGGCCTACGCCAAGGTCCGGCTCGATCAGAAGTCGCTCGCGACGGCGACGGCGCACCTGAAGGACTTCGGGAACAGCCTCCCCCGGACGCTGGTCTGGAATTCCGCCTGGGACGCCGCCAGGGACGGGCAGACTCCGGCGCGCAAGTACGTGGAACTGGTCCTGGCCAACGTCGCTGCGGAAACCGACTCCTCGGTCATCCTGGTCCAGCTCCGCCAGCTGGCCACCACCCTGAACTTCTATGTGGCGGAGGAACACCGGGAAGCCACCACGGCAGCGGCAGTAGACCGCCTGTGGCAGCTGGCTTCTGAGGTCCCGAGCGGCTCCGACGCCCAGCTGCAGTTCATCAAGTCCGTTGCCCTGCTGGCCTGCACCGGACCCCAGCTGGACAACGTGGGCGGGCTGCTGGACGGCTCGGTGGTCCTGGAGGGGCTGGCCGTGGACCAGGACCTGCGCTGGGAGCTGGTGGCTTCGCTGGTAGCCGGCGGCCGGATGGGGCAGGACGGGATCGACGCCGAACTGGAGCGGGACAACACGTCCACCGGGCAGAACGCGGCGGCCCTGGCGAAGGCCGCGATCCCCACACCGGAGGCGAAGGAGGCTGCCTGGGAGTCGATCGTGGTCAAGGGCGAGCTGTCCAATGCCCTGCAGGGGTCTGCCGTGACCGGATTCATGCGGGTCCTGGACCGGACAGTGCTGGAGCCGTACTCCGAAAGGTACTTTGCGGCCGTGCCGGGCATCGTGGCAACGCGAACCCACGCACTTGCCCAGCAGATCGTCGTCGGTCTCTACCCTGCGTTGCTGACAACGCAGGCCACCATCGACCGCACTGACGGCTTCCTGGCTGCGCTGCCGCCCGAGAGCGCCGCCCTGCGCCGCATGATGCTGGAAAACCGCGACGGCGTTGCCCGGGCCCTGCGCGCCCGCGCGGCCGACGTCCTGCCGGAGGGCGACGCCTAGTGGGCCTGGACGAACACCGGTACTCCCTGACAGTGCAGTGGACCGGCAACAAGGGCGAGGGGACGTCATCCTACCGCAGCTACTCGCGGGACCACGACGTCCTCATCCCGGGCCTTCCGGTCCTCAAGGGTTCAGCGGACCCCACCTTCCACGGGGACCGAGGGCGGTACAACCCCGAACAGCTCCTCTTGGCGGCCCTGGCCCAGTGCCACATGCTGTCCTATCTGCACGTGGCCGTGAAGCACGGCGTGGTGGTCACCGACTACCGGGGCGAGGCGTCGGGGCTGATGCGCCTCAACCGGAACGGCAGCGGCCAGTTCGAGCGCGTCACCCTGCACCCCACGGTGACGGTGGCGGACGCCGCACAGCTGGAACTGGCCGGATCCCTGCACCATGAAGCGAACCGGGTGTGTTTCATCGCCCGCAGCGTGAACTTCCCGGTGGAGCACGCGCCCGTGACCGTGGCCGCCCCCGGCAGCGCCACGGAGCCCGGCCAGCGGCGCTAGGGTTAAAGGAGAAGCGCAACCCAAACCCCCAAGGAGCTTTACCCCTCGATGGTCAGCATGTTGTCGATCCTTCCCCCCGCCACGACCCAGCCGGACGGCGTCAGCATTCCGGGCATCGTGATCAGCCTGGGCATTGGCGTGGCTGTCTGGCTGGTGGCCACGTTCATCATTTCCCGCATTACCAAGCGTGTTGCGACAGGAAGCAACTTCTTCAAGAAGCCCAGGTTTAAATGGGTGGCACCGGCGCTCCGGGCCTTGGACCATGAACGCCGGGTGCAGCGCGCCGAGACCATCGGCTCGCTGCTGAACAGCGTGGTGGGCGTCCTGGTGGTCATCATCACGGGCATGTACGTGCTGCAGAACCTTGACATCAATATCGCCCCACTGCTGACCAGCGTCGGTATTCTGGGTGTCGCGATCGGCTTCGGTGCCCAGCAGCTGATCCGCGATTTCCTGGCCGGGATCTTCATCACCATTGAGGACCAGTACGGGATCGGCGACGTTATCGAGACCAGCGAAGTGGTGGGCGTGGTGGAATCCATGGGGCTGCGCATCACCCGCGTCCGCTCGGATGACGGCGCCATCTGGTATCTGCGCAACGGCGAGATCCTGCGCGTGGGCAACCGGTCGCAGGGACGGTACGTGCCGCTGCACGAATCGGCTGACGGCACCACCGACCAGGCCTCCACCCACACCGATACCTCCAAGACCGACCAGAAAGCCGGGGAATAACCGTGACCATTCCCATCGAACCGCGCCCGGGGCAGCGCCCGCAGCTGATGCAGAACGATCCCTTCAGCAAGCCGGCGTACACGGACAGCTTCTACGACGCCGTGGGTGGCCATGACACCTTCGTCAAGCTCATCGATGTCTTCTATGACGGCGTGGCCACCGATCCGCTGTTGCGGCCCATGTACCCGGAAGAGGACCTGGGGCCGGCCAAACGGCGGTTCCTGATGTTCCTGGAGCAGTACTGGGGCGGGCCCACCACCTATGGTGAAGAGCGCGGCCACCCCCGCCTGCGCATGCGCCACATGCCGTTCAAGGTGACTCCGGAGGCGAAGGACCGGTGGCTGTTCCACATGCGCGCCGCCGTGGACGCCCTGGAGCTGCCCGCCCTGTACGAGGGTACGCTCTGGGACTACATGGAACGGGCGGCGCTGTCCATGATCAACAGCCCGTCCGGAGGCTGACGCGCCCGGCCCGGCTGCCGGGGCTGGCCCGCTTTTGGGTGTTCCCCGCTTGCTAGAGCAGCCCGCTGCCGCTCCGGGCGAGGACGTGCCCGCGCGGACCGGTGAGCCGGAACCAGCGTCCGGCACGGTAAAGCTTCTGGTCGCCGTCGGCCAGGAAGCCCAGGGCAAGGGCAGCGAAGGCCGCCCCCAGGGGCAGGCCGGTGTCATCCAGTGCCCGGCCCCAGACGGCGGCACGGGCATTATTGACGATCAGGGCACCCGGCTTTTCCGGAACGATTCCCGCCACTTCCGCAATGCCCGCTTCAGCCGCCGTCCGCAGGGCGGAGTCGTTGAGGGATCCCACCAGTTCCCATCCGCCCCGGGGGGCGCCCACCCCGGTCCAGGATTCGGTGACGGTGGTGGGCGGAACGGGCAGTTCGACGTCGTCCGCCCCGGCGCGTGCCAGCCGGTCCAGGACCGCTGCCAGCTGCACCGTGACGTCAGTTCCGGAGGGTTCGGCCAGGGCCATGGTGCGCAGGCCAAGGATGGTGGGGGTCGCTTCACCCAGCAGCCGGGGCCGCAGCACGCACACGTAGGCGGCCAGGACGGAACCGGCAGCCTGCAGCCGGATGGCGCCGTCCTCAATGGCTTTGGCGCGGGTGGCGAAGGTCTTCAGGTCTGCCAGATCCCGGGGATCGGCGAAACGGAAGGACGAAGTGAGAAGATCAGACACACCAAGAACACTACCGGCTGCGCCGCGGTTGAGTGGTGCAGGGGCGCCGTCTAGAGTCGGACCATGACTGAAGCCGACGCCGGACTCCTGGCGCCCCCCGCCGGAGACCCCACCTCCTCGCTGATCGAACTGCTTGACCTTGGCCAACTCGAGGGCGCCCGGACCGACGAGGACATCTTCCTCGGCCCTTCCCAACGGCAGCCCCACCACCGCGTCTTCGGCGGGCAGGTGCTGGCACAGTCACTGGTCGCCGCCACGAGGACAGTGGACCCGGACCGGTTTGTCCACTCCATGCACGGCTACTTCCTGAGGCCGGGCGACGCGAACCAGCCCATCACGTTCGGCGTGCAGCGCCTCCGCGACGGCCGGTCCTTTTCTGCCCGGCGCGTCCATGCGTACCAGGACGGGGTGCCCATCCTGTCCATGATTGCTTCCTTCCAGGGAGTGGACGAAGGGATCGACCACTCCTCCGCCATGCCCGCAGGGATGCCGGATCCCGAGTCTCTGCCCAGCACGGCGGACCTTTTGGGAAAGTTCGACCATCCCGTGGCGCGGCACTGGGCTTACGAGCGCCCCTTCGACATCCGGCACGTTGACCCGGCGTTGTACGTCTCGGCCAGCGGGCCAAGGGAGGCGCGCAACGCGGTGTGGATGAAGACCTTCGGCCCCATGCCCGACGACGCCAACCTGCATCGCGCTGCACTGGCGTACGCGAGCGATTACACGCTGCTGGAATCCATTCTCCGCCGGCACGGCCTGAGCTGGATCACCCCGGGGATGAATGTGGCGAGCCTGGACCATGCCATGTGGTGGCACCGGCCGGCCCGCGTGGACGAGTGGCTGCTGTACGTCCAGGAGTCGCCCAGCGCGCAGGGCGCCCGCGGGCTGGCCACGGGCAGGATCTTCAACCGGGACGGGCAGCATGTTGCCTCCGTGGCGCAGGAGGGCATGATCCGCGTTCCCGGCGCCGTGCCCTCCAGCTAGCGCTTTTCCAATTCCATTCAGGGCATGGCACAGGCCGGCACCCGAGGGGTGCCGGCCTGTTGTTGCCTGCTGCCGCCGCTGGCCAGCCGGTGCGGCCCGACCGTTAGTCGCGGGTCAGGCGGCGGTGGGTGACCCGGTGCGGCTTGGCGGCGTCGGGGCCCAGGCGGTCCACCTTGTTCTCCTCGTAGGATTCGAAGTTGCCCTCGAACCAGTACCACTTGGAGGGGTTTTCCTCATCACCTTCGTAGGCCAGGATGTGGGTGGCCACCCGGTCCAGGAACCAGCGGTCGTGCGAGACCACCACGGCGCAGCCGGGGAACTCGAGCAGCGCATTCTCCAGGCTGCTGAGGGTTTCGACGTCGAGGTCGTTGGTGGGCTCGTCAAGGAGCAGGAGGTTTCCGCCCTGCTTGAGCGTCAGGGCGAGGTTCAGGCGGTTGCGCTCACCACCGGAGAGCACGCCGGCCTTCTTCTGCTGGTCCGGGCCCTTGAAACCGAACGCTGCCACGTACGCACGGGACGGCATTTCGACGTTCCCCACCTGGATGAAGTCGAGCCCGTCGGAGACGACCTCCCACAGGGTCTTGTTGGGGTCGATGCCGCCGCGGCTCTGGTCCGCGTAGGAGATCTTGACGGAGTCGCCGATCTTCAGCTCGCCACCGTCCAGCGGCTCCAGGCCCACGATCGTCTTGAAGAGCGTGGACTTGCCCACGCCGTTGGGACCGATGACACCGACGATGCCGTTGCGCGGCAGGCTGAACGAGAGCCCGTCGATGAGGACGCGGTCGTCGAAGCCCTTCTGGAGGTTCCTGGCCTCCAGGACCAGGCCACCCAGGCGGGGTCCCGGCGGGATCTGGATCTCCTCGAAGTCCAGTTTGCGGGTGCGGTCCGCTTCGGCTGCCATCTCCTCGTAGCGGGCCAGACGGGCCTTGGACTTGGTCTGGCGGCCCTTGGCGTTGGAACGGACCCATTCGAGTTCCTCGGCGAGGCGCTTGGCCTGCTTGGCGTCCTTCTTGCCCTGGATCTCAAGGCGGGCGCGCTTCTTCTCCAGGTAGGTGGAGTAGTTGCCTTCGTACGGGTACAGGTGGCCGCGGTCCACTTCGGCGATCCACTCGGCCACGTGGTCCAGGAAGTAGCGGTCGTGGGTGACGGCGAGGACGGCGCCGGGGTAGCTGGAGAGGTGCTGTTCGAGCCACAGAACGCTCTCGGCGTCCAGGTGGTTGGTGGGCTCATCAAGGAGCAGCAGGTCCGGCTTCTGCAGGAGAAGCTTGCACAGCGCCACGCGGCGGCGTTCACCACCGGAAAGGTTCGTCACATCGGCGTCGGCCGGCGGGCAGCGGAGGGCATCCATGGCCTGCTCCAGCTGGGAATCAAGGTCCCAGGCGTCCGCGGCGTCGATGGCTTCCTGCAGCTTGCCCATTTCCTCGAGGAGGGTGTCATAGTCAGCATCGGGGCTGGCCATTTCCTCGGAGATCTCGTTGAAGCGCTGGATCTTGCCGTAGATCTCACCGACACCCTCCTGGACGTTGCCCAGGACGGTCTTTTCCTCGTTGAGGGGCGGCTCCTGGAGCAGGATGCCCACGCTGTAGCCGGGGCTGAGCCTGGCCTCACCGTTGGAGGGCGTATCCAGCCCGGCCATGATCTTGAGGATGGTGGACTTACCGGCACCGTTCGGGCCCACAACACCAATCTTGGCGCCCGGAAAGAAGGACATGCTTACGTCATCAAGAATGAGTTTTTCGCCAACGGCCTTACGGGCCTTGGTCATTGTGTAGATAAATTCCGCCATGGTCTCAAATCTAGTGGGTTGGCGGGCAGATCTCACATTTGCAGCGGGAAAGTCAGCGCGGTCAGGAGCCCACGAAGCACTTGCCGCCTGCCAGGACGGGAAGGACTGTGACGGTCACTGCGCCTTCGCGCACCTGGCCGATGACGCAGTCCTTGCCCTGGCGGACGGCCGCTTCGATGGCGTCCGCCTCCAGGCCCGTGGGTGTACGGCTCTGCGAAACCTGGAGCACACCGGGGCTGATGCCTGCTCCGGCAAGCGCCTCGTTGACTTGGGCGGTGGCGGGCTTGGGGCTTCCGGCCGCCAGCCTGGTGAGGGCGTCGGTGACTGTCCGCTTCATCGCTTCCGTGGCCGCGGCATCTGCCGCTGAAGGACCCGCAGACGTATCCGCACCTGGCTCACCGGTGCCCCCGCCGCTGGTGCGCCCTTCGCCAGGCGCCGCTGACCGCGAAGCCTGGGCCGGCTCTGATTGCGTGGCCGGCGCCGGCGCGGATGCCTGTCCGCCGCTGCCCTCCATGGCCGGTTGGCCCGCTGAAGGACCGGGAACACACCCTGACAAGAGGGTTGCCAGGACGGCGCATGCCAGCGCTGCACCGGCCCGGTTGTTCTGCCAGTGGGGAAGGGTGTGCCGCATGAGGTCATTCTGCCACGGCCCGTGGGACCCCTGGCCCGTTTGGCGGCCGGCCGGGCCCCGCGGAGGGCTGCGCTACGGTGCGGCCGGGATTGGCGGACGGGCGGAGGACGGCCGGGGGGGTGCCGCAGCTCCGCCCGCCCGTGCTGGAGGGGGAACGCCGATGCTGCTGTTTCGTGGACGGTGTTTTCCGGACTTCCACGCTTCCTGGCTTCCACGCTTCCTGCGCTTCCCCGTTTCCTGGATGTCAGGCGATTCCTAGACCTCGGCGAGCTCGCCCGTTTCGAGGTCAAGGGAGGCGAGGCCGCCGTCGTTGTCCTCGATAACCACGGCACTATGGCCCTCGTCATCGGGATGTTCGTCATCCCTGTCCTCCGGCTCGTCCGGGAACTCCTCAGCGCCAGGCTGGATGTCGGCAGGCGCAGACGGTTGTTCAACGAGAGAAAGAACGGGCTTCGATGCCGTCCGAATGAAGTTGGCCGAACCAAAAGTGAGGTCATGCCCCACGGCGTCGGCGTCGATGATGGTGGAGTGGTACACCCGTCCGTCCTTCTCCCAGGTGCGGATCTTCAGCTTGCCGACCACAATGACCGGCTGGCCTTTCCTGATGCTGCAGCCCATGGTTCCCGCGAGCTGGCGGTAACCCTGGACCGTGAACCAGTTGGTGTGCCCGTCCGACCAGGTTTTGGATTCGCGGTCGAAGCGGCGGGAAGTGGAGCCGAGGCGGAAGGAGGCCGTTGCCACTCCCCCCGGTGTGGTGGAACTCGTTATCTCGGTGGCCACAAAGCCACGGATGGTGATCGTTTCGCTCATCTCTTCGTCCTGTCTCAATGGTGGCGCCCTTAGCAGGCACGACCAGCATGGCGCTCGACGGCCACGAACAGGAGGCGCGGATGGGCGTATGTGGACAAAGGTGTTGCCTGCACCTGTGTGGAGGGGAAGTGGCTGCCTGGTGACACCGCCGGCATCCCGGGCAATGTAGACTTTTTGAGGCGCCGGCCTCAAGGCCGGAACCCAATGCCTCAGTAGCTCAGGGGATAGAGCAGCGGCCTTCTAATCCGCCGGTCGGGGGTTCGATTCCCTCCTGGGGCACCTTGATAACGACGCCCCGGTCTCCGGACCGGGGCGTCGTGCATCCGGGGCTACGAGTGGAGCCGGTGCGGCGCCTCAACAAGTGAGCGGATGACGCTGCCCGCAGCACCCAGCAGGGCGCCCGACTCACCCACGGCCGCCACGGTGACCTGCTCCGGGGTGTACTTGCCGGGCGCGTATTTCTGCAAACTTTCCAGCAGCGGCTGGCGCAGCCAGGGTTCAAGGACCGCAAAGTGTCCGCCCAGGACCACGGAGTGGATATTGACCACCCGCGCCGTGGAGGCAAGCGCTATGCCAAGGGCGCGGCCCGCACGCCTGACGGCGGACAGCGCCTTGGCTTCCCGGGCCTCCAGCGCCTGCAGGAGGGCGGACATGTTGGCAGAACGTGAAGCCCCCGCCGAAGCCAGTCCGGCGGCGGAGAAGATGGCGTCCTGGCCCGCAACGGTTTCCAGGCAGCCTGTGCCTCCGCACGAACAGCGGTCGCCGTCAGGGTCCACCACGATGTGCCCCACTTCTCCGGCATGGCCTTCCGGGCCAGCGAACAGCTCGGACCCGATGACGATCCCGCCACCGACACCAACTTCACCGGACACGAACAGGAAGTCGGACGCGCCGTCCGGCCGGTGGCGCAGTTCAGCCAGTGCTGCAGCATTGGCCTCGTTGAAGAGCGCCACGCCCAGGGGCGTTTCGGGCAGCAGGGCATCAAGATCGAGGTCTGCGTCCACCCAGCCCAGGTTGGGAGCCGTGAGCACCCGTCCTGTGGCAGGCTCAACGAGCCCCGGCACCGCCAGCCCGCCGCCGAGCACCTCCACACCCTGCTCCCCCGCCGCGCTCCGCACCCGGGCGGCGAGGACTGCGAGCGCCGCCAACACGGGACCGACCGCGCTGTTGCGGTTATCGCGCTCCCTCACCTCGCGGATGACGACCTTTCCGGCCAGGTCCACCGCCGCTGCCGAGATGTAGTCGACGTTGACCTCCATCCCCAAGACCGCGCGGCCAGGGTTCAGCTCCAGCCCGACGCCGGGCCGGCCCCGCCCCTGCGGGTTCAGGCCTACCTCGCGGATGATTCCGGCATCCAGGAGATCAAGCACCAGGCTCGAGACAGAGGCTTTGGTCAGCCCGGTGGCGCCCGCTATCTGGGCCCGGCTGGGACAGATGCCCGGGGGAAATTCGGCAACCGCACCCAGGACCAGGGCCAGGTTGCTGCGCCGGACATCGCCCACGCTTCCCGGGGCTGCGCCTCCGGGCCCCGCCACTGCAGGTGCCGGCATCACCATCACGAGCTCCTCGGTTCGACGCTGCGTCAATTTTTCAGGTTGCCGCAGGCTGGACTATTGACCCCACCCTACGTCCCCTCATATAGTTCAGGCAATGAACTAAAGCTTCGCAATCCCGCGGAGCGACCGATCGCAAGGACGCATCATGACTCTCTCCCCCACCCCCGCCGACAAGTTCACTTTCGGCCTCTGGACCGTCGGCTGGACCGGTGCCGACCCCTTCGGCGTCGCTACCCGCGCCCCCCTCGACCCCGTGGAGGCAGTGCACAAGCTCAGTGAGCTCGGCGCCTACGGCATCACCTTCCACGACAACGACCTTGTGCCCTTCGACGCGAGCGCCTCTGAGCGGGACCTGATCCTCAAGAACTTCCGCGCCGCCCTGTCGGAGACCGGACTGAAGGTCCCGATGGTCACCACCAACCTGTTCAGCCACCCGGTCTTCAAGGACGGCGGCTTCACCTCCAACGACCGTTCCATCCGCCGCTTCGCCCTGTCGAAAGTCCTGCGCAACATCGACCTCGCTGCCGAGCTCGGCGCCGAAACATTCGTCATGTGGGGCGGCCGCGAAGGCAGCGAATACGACGGATCCAAGGACCTGGCAGCCGCGCTGGACCGGATGAAGGAAGGCGTGGACACGGCCGCGGGCTACATCAAGGAGAAGGGCTACAACCTCCGCATCGCCCTGGAACCCAAGCCGAACGAACCCCGCGGCGACATCTTCCTGCCCACGGTCGGCCACGGCCTGGCGTTCATCGCCCAGCTTGAACACGGCGACATCGTGGGCCTCAACCCCGAAACGGGCCACGAGCAGATGGCGGGCCTGAACTTCACCCACGGCATCGCCCAGGCCCTGTGGGCCGGCAAGCTCTTCCACATCGACCTCAACGGCCAGCGCGGCATCAAGTACGACCAGGACCTCGTCTTCGGCCACGGCGACCTCACCAGCGCCTTCTTCACCGTGGACCTGCTCGAGAACGGCTTCCCCGGCGGCGGCCCCAAGTACGACGGCCCGCGCCACTTCGACTACAAGCCCTCCCGCACCGACGGCTACGACGGTGTCTGGGAATCCGCCAAGTCCAACATGGCCATGTACCTGCTGCTCAAGGAACGCGCCCTCGCCTTCCGCGCAGACCCGCAGGTACAGGAAGCCCTCAAGACCTCCGGCGTCTTCGAACTCGGCGAGCCCACCCTCGCCGCCGGTGAAAGCACCGCGGACCTGCTCGCAGACGCCGCAGCCTTTGAGGATTTCGACGCCGACAAGGCCGCCGAGCGGTCCTTCGCGTTCGTCCGGCTCAACCAGCTCGCCATCGAGCACCTCCTGGGCGCCCGCTAAGCCATGGTCCTGGTCGCAGGCATCGACAGCTCCACCCAGTCCTGCAAAGTGGTGGTCCGTGACGCGGACACCGGAGCACTGGTCCGCCATGGCAGGTCGGCCCATCCGGAAGGCAGCGAGATCCACCCGGACCACTGGTGGACCGCGCTGCAGAAGGCCATCGCCGAAGCCGGCGGCCTCGACGACGTCAGCGCTGTTTCCGTTGGCGGGCAGCAGCACGGCATGGTGTGCCTGGACAGCGATGGAAACGTCATCCGGCCGGCGCTGCTCTGGAACGACACCCGCAGCGCCGGCGCGGCCGCCGAGCTTGTCACGACGGCCGGCGGCGGCGATCCCGCCGCCGGCGCGCAGTACTGGGCCGACGCCACCGGAACGGTCCCGGTCGCTTCCCTGACGGTGACCAAGCTCCGCTGGCTTGCGGAGAACGAACCGGAGAATGCCGCAAGAGTGGCTGCCGTGTGCCTTCCCCATGACTGGCTGACCTGGCGCCTTGCCGGGTACGGCCCGGGCAGCGGAGCCGAGGGACTGGCCGCCCTCGCCACCGACCGATCCGACGCATCAGGCACCGGATACTACTCCACGGCGCAAGGACACTACCTGCCGGACGTCCTGTCCGCGTCCCTGGGCCATGTACCGGCCCTCCCGCGGGTCCTTGGCCCGCTGGAGGCTGCCGGCAGCACCCCGCACGGCGCCCTGCTGGCCGCAGGTGCCGGGGACAATGCCGCGGCTGCCTTGGGCGCAGGGGCCGGGCTCGGCGACGTCGTCATGTCGCTGGGCACATCCGGCACCGTCTTCGCCGTCTCCGGCAGGCCGGCGGCGGACCCCTCCGGACTCGTGGCCGGGTTCGCGGATGCTGCCGGACACTACCTGCCGCTGGTGTGTACCCTCAATGCCACCAGGGTTTTCGACGCCACGGCAGCCCTGCTGGACGTGGACCTGCCCACCTTCAATGAGCTTGCGCTGTCTGCCGGGCACGGCGCCGGCGGACTGACCCTGGTCCCCTACTTCGACGGCGAGCGCACCCCCAACCTGCCGGACGCCACCGGCTCGCTGCATGGCATTACGCGCGCCAACTACACGCCGTCGAACCTGGCCCGTGCCGCCGTCGAAGGCGTGGTCTGTTCGCTGGCGGACGGCCTCGCGGCATTGCAGGAGCAGGGGGTGGAGGTGCGCCGCATCCTCCTCGTCGGCGGTGGAGCGCAGTCCTCGGCAGTGCAGGCCGCCGCGGCGCGGCTTCTTGGAACCCAGGTCTGCGTTCCCCAGCCCGGTGAATACGTCGCGGACGGCGCGGCGCGCCAAGCTGCCGCGGTCCTCACCGGACGCTTCCCGGACTGGGCGCTGGACGCCGTCGAACTTTCCCCCGGGGCGGACGACGGCGGCGTGCTGGCGAGGTACCGCAGGTTCGCCTCGCTGTACACCTAGGAGAGCATCAAGCAGAAGACCCGGACCGCAGCGGTCCGGGTCTTCTGCTTGTGGGGCGCAGGCTCCTGCCTGTCACTTTGGAAACGCGGCAGGAGCCTGCGGTCCTGAATCAGGAGTACGGCAGCACAAGCCCGGCGTACCGCTCCTTGACCGTGGCCAGGACGGCAATGCCGTCCGTGTCCCAGATCTCCTGGTTGAAAATTTCCACCTCGATGTCGCCGGTGTACCCGGCGTCGCGCACCCAGGTGCCGATCGTGGCGAAGTCCACTACGCCGTCGCCCATGTACCCGCGGGACAGCAGCGGGTCGGCGGCGATGGGCATGTTGAAGTCGCACACCTGATAGGAGGCGATCCGGTTTTCCCGGCCGGCACGCTCGATCTGGACCTTCAGTTCCGGGTCCCACCAGACATGGAAGGTGTCGACGGCGACTCCCACCGAGGCGGCGTCGAAGGGAGCCGCCAGATCCAGGGCCTGGCCCAGGGTCGAGATCAGGGCACGGTCGGCGGCGTACATGGGGTGCAGCGGTTCCAGCACCAGGCGGATGCCGTTCTCTTCCGCGAACGGCACCAGGTCGGCCAGGCGGTCCGCGATGCGCCGGCGTGCCGCCACCACGTCCTTCTCCCCCGGGGCCAGGCCGCCGACCACCAGGAACAGTTCCCGGGTATCCAGCGCTGCCGCTTCAAGGATCGCGGCCCGGTTGTCGGCAAGGGCCGCGGCCTGGCCCTCTGCGTCCGCCGCCGTGAGGAACCCGCCGCGGCACAGCGACGAAACCCGGAGCCCGGCGTCCTTGATCAGCCGTGCTGCCTTGTCCAGGCCGGCTTCCTCGACGCGGTCCCGCCACGGCCCGATGGCGGGAATGCCGGCGTTGACGCAGCCCTCAACCACCTGGGCGAGGGTCCACTTCTTGGTGGTGGCACTGTTGATGGACAGGCGCGAGAAGTCGCTCACACGCCCACCCCGTTGATCCGCAGGTAATCGGACATCCGGAATGCTGCCAGCGCGGGGTCCTTCAGCAGGCCGGCCTGGTCGGCCAGTTCGAAGGTCCGGGCGAGGTGGCAGACGGAGCGGCCTGAATGCAGGCCGCCCACCATCTGGAACCCGGGCTGCTTGCCGTTGAGCCAGGACATGAAGGCGATGCCGGTCTTGTAGTAGAACGTGGGGGCGCTGAAGATGTGCTTGCCCAGTTCGCGGGTGGAGTCCAGGATTTCCCGCGCCCTGGCATTGTTGCCGGCGTCATAGTTCTGCAGGGCCACCGAGGCGGCCGGGTAGATGGCGGCAAAGATGCCGAGCAGGGCGTCGGAGTGGTGGCTGCCGTCGCCGTCGATGAGTTCCGGATAGTTGAAGTCGTCGCCGGTGTACAGGCGCACGCCTTCGGGCAGCGCTGCCCGAAGTGCTACTTCATGGCTTGCGTCCAGGAGCGAGACCTTGATGCCGTCGACCTTGTCCGCGTTCTCCTTGATGAGGTCCAGGAATGTTGCGGTGGCGGCGGCGACGTCATCGGAGCCCCAGTAGCCGGCGAGCGCGGGATCGAACATGGTGCCGAGCCAGTGCAGGATGACCGGCTGGTCCGCCTCCTGCAGGAGGGTGGAGTACACCCGCAGGTAGTCCTCCGGACCAGTGGCAACCTTGGCCAGGGCACGCGATGCCATGAGGATGACCTTGGGGCCGGCCTCGGTGATGACGGCGATCTGCTCCCGGTAGGCCTCGAGGACGGCACGGAGGCCGGCTTCACCGGGTGGCAGGGCGTCGATGTCCAGCTGGTCGGTGCCGGCGCCGCAGGAGACGAGGTCGCGGACCGATTTGCCGGCGGTAGCAGGGTTGTTGGCGGAGACGACGGACGCTGCTTCTGCACCGGTGCGCTTGATGAGCTGCTGGGTGGCCGCCCAGTCCAGGCCCATGCCGCGCTGGGCGGTGTCCATGGCATCGGCCACGCCCAGGCCGTAGGACCAGAGCTCGTGCCGGTAGGCCAGGGTGGCGTCCCAGTCCAGCTGGGCGGGAGCGCCTGGGGTGTTGTCGGCCAGGACTTCGGGAATGACGTGGGCGGCGGCATAGGCACGGCGTGCGGTCAGCGGTGCCGTGGGACGGGCCCAGGCGGTGCCGCCCTGGAGCCGGTATTCCCGGGTACCCCCGTCGGAGGAGGGAAGGATGAGTGAAGTCATTAGAGGGTGATCTCCGGGATGTCGATGGTGCGGCGTTCGTCGTTGGACTGCAGCCCGAGCTCTGCGAGCTGGACGCCGCGTGCAGCGGACAGCAGGCCGAAGCGGTGTTCGCGGCCGGCGACGACGTCGCGGAGGAATTCCTCCCACTGCAGCTTGAAGCCGTTGTCCAGTTCGGCGTTCGCGGGGACTTCCTGCCACTGGTCGCGGAAGGATTCGGTGACGGGCAGGTCCGGGTTCCAGACGGGCTTGGGGGTGTGCGCCCGCTGCTGGGCGACGCACTTGTTCAGGCCGGCGACGGCGGAGCCGTGGGTGCCGTCCACCTGGAATTCGACCAGCTCGTCGCGGTAGACGCGGACGGCCCAGGAGGAGTTGATCTGTCCGATGACCTCGTCGCCGGCAGGAGTCTCGAGTTCGAAGATGCCGTAGGAGGCGTCGTCGGCGGTGGCCTTGTATTCCTTGCCGGCTTCGTCCCAGCGGGTGGGGATGTGGGTGGCGGTCTTGGCGTTGACGCTCTTGACCTTGCCGATGATGCCCTCGAGGACGTAGTTCCAGTGGCAGAACATGTCGGTGGTCATGCCTCCGCCGTCCTCCTTGCGGTAGTTCCAGGAGGGGCGCTGGGCGGCCTGGATGTCGCCTTCGAAGACCCAGTACCCGAACTCGCCCCGGATGGAAAGGATGCGGCCGAAGAAGCCTTCATCGACCAGGCGGCGGAGCTTGACCAGGCCCGGGAGGTACAGCTTGTCGTGGACAACGCCCGCGGTCACGCCGGCTTCCTTGCCGATCCGTGCCAGCTCGATCGCTTCTTCAAGCGTCTCGGCGGTGGGCTTCTCGGTGAAGATGTGCTTGCCTGCCCGCATGGCCTTCTTGAGGGTTGCGGCGCGCAGGCTGGTCATGGAGGCATCGAAGACGACGTCGACGGTGGGGTCGTTGATCACCGCGTCCAGGTCCGTGCTCCATTCGGCCACCTTGTGCTTCTCGGCAAGCTCTCGGATCTTTGCCTCGTTGCGGCCCACGAGGATGGGTTCCACCTGGACCCGGGCGCCGTCTTCCAGGGTGAAACCGCCGGCGTCGCGGATGGGAAGGATGGAGCGCAGCAGGTGCTGGCGGTACCCCATGCGGCCGGTAATGCCGTTCATGGCGATGCGGATTGTCTTGGTTTCGAAGCCCATGTGTCCTCCACGGTGAGTGAGCAGGTGTAGTAAGTCTGGCTGGGAAAGCGCGTTCCCGCTATTTCCATGATGCACTGGCGGGGTTCCCTTGGCAAGCGCTTTCCGAAAAGCAGTGCCGGCTGCCATAATGTGCTTACGTTCGATCCCCTATCGACAACCAGGAGCTGGCATGGCCGCAAGTACCCTTACCGAGGTGGCACGCCTGGCCGGGGTATCCCCCGCCACGGCGTCGCGCGTGCTGAACGGCTCGGCGCGCAAGCCCGGGGAGGACATCGCGGAGCGGGTCCGGCAGGCTGCGCAGTCCCTGGGCTATATCCCCAACGCGCAGGCGCAGGGCCTGGCTAAATCCAGCTCGGGGTTGATCGGGTTGATCGTGCACGACATCGCCGACCCCTATTTCTCCGCCATCGCCAGGGGGGTACAGGAGGCCGCACGGGAACAGCGCAAAATGGTGCTGCTTGCCACCACCGGAGGAGGTCCGGCCGAAGAGAAGGAGGCGGTGGCAGCATTTGCCGCCCGCCGCGCCGACTCAATAGTGATCGCCGGGTCCCGCTCGCGCCGCCCAGAGGACCGGGACGGCAATGCCGAACTCGCCGCGGAACTGGACCGGTACTGCCGCAACGGAGGCCGGGTGGCCGTCGTGGGCCACCCCGTGGTGGGCGCCACCGCGCCGGAGGGGTACCACGTGGTGCAGGTTCCCAACCAGGAGCTCGCCGGACAACTGGCGGCCGAGTTGGCGAAGGACTGGGACGGGGAGTTCGTCATCATCGGCGGCCCCGAGGGACTCTTCACCTCGGATGACCGGATCCGCGGCTTCCAGGAAGGCCTGGCGCGGGCAGGACGGCAGCCGGCCGAGGTGATGCGCAACTTGTTCAACCGGACGGGCGGCTATGAGGCGGGCCTGCAGCTGGCGGCCCGGATCAAAGCCGGGCAGTCCGAAGGCGGGGAAAGTAACAGGAAGCTGTGCATCTTTGCCGTCAATGACGTCATGGCGATTGGCGCCACGGCAGCACTGCGGGCCGAAGGACTGCGCATCCCCCGCGATGCGGCCATTGCCGGCTTCGACGACATCGAAACGCTCCGCGACTTCCGGCCTGCCCTTTCGACTGTACGGTTGCCGCTGGAAGAGATTGGCCGGCTGGCCACCCGTGCCACGGGGCGGCCGGGGATCCCCAGCGCGGACCAGGACGAGGACCATGGCCAGGAGGTGGAATTCCAGGGTCCGATCCGCGGCGAGGTGGCCCTGCGCCGCAGCACGGAGGTGGCTGGTTGATGGAACCGCGCGGGCTGTCCGCCGTTCCGGCACGTTCAGCAGCCCCAGGTCCCCGTCCGGCCATCCTTGTCCTGCCTGGCGGCGGGTACGCGCGCCAGGCAGACCACGAGGCTGAGCCGGTAGCGGAATGGCTGGCCTTGCTGGGCATCCATGCGTTTGTGCTGCGCTACCGTGTTGCCCCGGAGCGGCATCCGGCACCCCTCGAGGACGCCAAGGAGGCCATGCTGCACATCCGCAGCGGCCGGCACGGCCTCGCCGTGGACCAGGACCGGGTAGGCGTCCTGGGGTTCTCCGCCGGCGGCCACCTGGCAGCCACACTGTCAACCGGGGTTGCCACGGGGAGCCGTGCCCTGGACGTCGCCGCGGCCGTCCCGGACCTTTCCGTGCTCTGCTACCCGGTGGTGTCCTTCACCGGAAACGTCCACCGGGGCTCGGTGGACAACCTGCTTGGCGACGCGCCGCCGTCGGACGTCCTTGCCGCCCTCTCGGCCGAACGGCAGGTCACGCCCCGCACCCCGCCGACGTTCATCTGGCACACGGCCGATGACGAGGCGGTCCCTGTAAGCCACAGCCTCTCCTATGCGGGAGCCTTGTGCGAGGCCGGGGTGGCAGCTGAATTGCATGTCTTCCCGGAGGGGCGCCATGGCCTGGGCCTCGCGGGCGGCGAGCCCGGGCCCGGACAATGGCCGGCGCTGTGCGCGGCGTGGCTGGAACGGGCAGGGTGGGTGCAACCCCTTAGGTCATAGCGCCCGAATGGTCCACGCCGCCGAGTGGGACTGTCCGGGCTGGAGGTGCACCAGGTCCTGGCCGGAATTGAAGGCGTCCGGCGGGCAGGTCATGGGCTCAACGGCCAACCCCAGCCGGTCAGGTCCCACGGGCTTGTCTCCGGTGTGCACCTGGACCCAGGGCCATTGGGCGTCCCATTCAAGTTCCACCCCGGTTCCCGTGGGGTCCCACACGCGTACGCGGGCGAGTCCGTCACTGCCCCGCGCCACGCCGGTGAAAGCGTGGTCGATCTTTATCTGCCCCAGGCGGCGCGGCGAACGGAAGTCGAAAGCGTCACCGTCCACCTTCCGCATTCCCACCGGGAGCAGCCGGTCCGGCGTGACCTCAAGGTATGCATCGGCGGGCAGCTCCAAAGTCCAGTCGTCCAGCGGCGAGGGACCGGCGACCAGGTACGGATGGGGACACACGCCGTAGGGCGCGGCCAGCGAACCCGTGTTGACCGCCTCCACGGTGCCGCGCAGCCCGTCGTCGGACAGTGAATACGTCACCTTGAGCGTGAGCTCGCCCGGGTAGTCCGCCCCGGAGGGGATCCGGCACGCGAGGACCACCGTGTCCGCCGATGCCTGCACCACCTCCCACGCGTGGTGGATGGCGAGGCCGTGGAGGGCCGCGCCCCGCTCCGGTTCATTGACTCGAGCGGCGTAGGACTGGCCCGCGTAGGTGTAGGTGCCGTCCGCCAGCCTGTTCGGCCAGGGCGCACAGATGACGCCGCGGTAATCGGGGACGCCGCCCTCCGGCCCGAAGGTGACCACCAGGTCCCTGTCCCCATGGCACAGTTGGCGCAGGGCGGCACCGCGCGGAGTAACGACGGCGGAGTAGGCGCCGCGGGATATGCAGACATCGGTTCCGGTCATGGCGTCCTTCGATCAAGATGTGTTAGCGCTCAACAGCGTACCCCACCTTCCCCGGACGCTGGCTAGAGTTGCGTCATGGAAGCAGGTGCCGACGAGGCTTTGATCGCCGTTGTCCGGGGCGGGCTGCACGGACTCTCCGACCCGGCACGCGCAGCCGGTGCGCAGCTGTACATGAAGTCCGGCATGCCGTCACTGGGCGTCCGGGTTCCCGAGGTGCGGCGCCTCGCCGGTTCGGCTGTGCGGACGTTTCCGCCGGCCTCCGCCGCACAGCTGCGCGCCACGGTGCTGGAACTGTGGCGCACGGCGACTTTCCGCGAGGAGCGGTACGCGGCCATCGACCTGACCGCACACCGGCTGGTGGCCCAGGACCTGGACATGCTGCCGGTGTACGAGGAGATCATCCGGACCGGCGCATGGTGGGACTTCGTGGACGGCGTATCCGGCCGGATCTGCAGCCTGTTGCAGGCACACCCGGCGGAATTATCCCGGGTCCTCCGGCAGTGGAGCCGGGATCCGGATCAGTGGGTCCGAAGGGCGTCCATCACGTCGCAGCTTCGGGCAGGGAAGGCAACGGACCCGTCGCTGCTGGCGGCCGTCATCGAACCGAACCTTCCGGACCGGGAGTTCTTCATCCGGAAAGCGATCGGCTGGGCCCTGCGGGAGTATGCCAAGACGGCACCGGAGTGGGTTGCGGATTTCGTTGCCCGGCATGCGGCCACCATCAGCCCGCTGTCGCGAAGGGAAGCGCTCCGGCGGCTGCCCTCCGTCACCGGCGCCGGGATGAGGGGAGCGCCTAGATAACGGGACGTTCGACGACGGGCTCGTGCGTCTTGCGGAAAAGCCGGCGGGTGCGGGGGTCCCAGAAGATCAGGTACAGGGCGAATAACAGGGCGGTCACAGCGGCGGCAATCCGGGCCAGGGCAAGCGCGAAGCCCAGGTCCTGGGTCTGCAGGTACGGGAAGACGTCCAGCTGGTCCGAGATGGCGTAGATCATGAAGAAGGACACCACGAAGTACAGCGCTTTGACCTGCCAGTCGTTGCGGATGCCGGTGACGGCGAAGAGCGGGATCAGCCACACCACATACCAGGCCTGGATGATAGGGGCCAGCAGGACCACGGCGGCCAGGCCGAGGGCCAGGCGGCGCATCAGCCGGTCGTGTTCCCCCCTGAACATTTGCCAGGCGACGACGCCCACGGCCAGCAGCTTGCCGGCGTCGAACACCCAGCCTGCCGGCACCGATCCGTCCAGTCCGAAGGCGTTGGCCAGCGAGCCCACCACCATGCCGATCAAGCCTACGGGGGCGTACCAGATGGAGATGCTGCCCGGAGCCGAAAGCCCGTTGATCCAGCCGAAGCCGAATCCGTTGACCAGGCTCATTGCCGTCAGGACACCGAGGCTCAGGGCGGCAGTCAGGGCCCAGAACACTCCCTTGCGCACCCAGCCTGCATCCCTTCCGGCCCATAAGAGCCCGATGAACGGCAGGAAGAGGATCGTGATGGGCTTGACCGCAATGGAGAGCGTCACCAGCAGGATGCCACGGATGGGGCGGTGCGTCGCGGAGTAGTAGAGGCCAGCCAGCGCGAGTCCGATCATGAGGGAGTCGTTGTGCACGCTGGCAATGAAGTTGGTCAGGAAAAGCGGGTTGGCCACCGTCAGCCAGAGCGCCCGGTGCGGATTGACACCGTGCAGTTCCGCGAGGCGGGGCACGTAGATCACGCACAGCACCACGCCCACCAACGCCACCAGCCGGAACAGCATGATGCTGGCCTCGGGTTGGACATTGGTCAGCCACACCACGAACTGCTCGATCCACAGGAACAGCTGTCCGTACGGGACTGGAGCTTCGGTCCACATCTTGTCCGCGCCCAGCTGGAAGTAATTCGAGAGGGCGGAGATGCCGTTTTCGTAAGGGTTGAAGCCCTCCACCATCAAACGGCCCTGGCCGATGTAGGCGTAGACGTCGCGGCTGAACAGAGGCACGCAGAACATCATGGGCAGCCCCCAGGCCACCACCGCGGCGAGGGTTGCCCGCCGGGCCTGCAGGCCCCACACCCGGACCTTCTGGCCCAGCCGCAGCCAGGCGCGCACCAGCAGCATGCCCCCCACTGCCAGCAAAACGATCGACAAGGCAACGCCGGGCGCTTCGGCGCGCATCCATATGAACAGGGGCATGCGGCGCAGTTCCGAAACGGGGGCCAGCCAGCCAACGCCGATGGAACCGATCAGCATGAAAAGGGAGCCGATGAAGCCGGCGAGCAAGGACGAGCGGGGATTGGCCACTTCGGCACCCCTTGTACCGGGGATACCGTCCGCCGCCATCTCCCCCGCTGCGGGCACAGGCGCCGTCATTTCAGGATTGTCCAATCTTCTTGCGTTACCGCGTCACGTCCCGTTGTCCGGGGCACGCTCCAGGGCGGAGGGCGACCCGCCGCGTACCCGAAATCCTAGCATCGGCCGGTGGCCGGAGGCTGTAAAGGTAGGCTGGTCCGGTGCCTATAACTAACGAACGAATTGTCTGGATCGACTGCGAAATGACGGGCCTGGACATCAAGAACGACGCCCTCATCGAGGTCGCAGCCTTGGTCACGGACTCGGAACTGAACATCCTGGGTGACGGCGTCGACGTAGTGATCAAGCCGGACGATGCGGCAGTGGCCCAGATGTCCGACTTCGTCCGTGACATGCACACCAAGTCCGGGCTGCTTGCCGAACTTCCACACGGGAAGACCATGGCCGAGGCCGAAGCCGCCGTGATGGAGTACATCTCCGCCTGGGTCCCGGACCCCCGGAAGGCCCCCCTGGGTGGCAACTCCGTTGGCACGGACCGCGTGTTCCTCTCCCGCGACATGCCCGCCGTCGTCGAGCACCTCCACTACCGGGTGATCGATGTCAGCACCATCAAGGAACTCTCCCGCCGCTGGTTCGCGCGCGCCTACTTCCAGTCCCCCGCCAAAAAGGGCGGCCACCGCGCCCTCGGTGATATCAAGGACTCCATCGATGAACTCCGCTACTACCGTGAAGCGGTGTTCGTGCCCGCGCCCGGACCCGACAGTGCTGCTGCCCAGAAGATCGCCAGGCGCATCACCGGCGGGGATGCCGGGCAGGCGGAAGCGTAATCTGCGCCACGTTTGCGTGAATTTTCACGGAAATGGCCAAAAGTGGACAAAGCATCCCTTTCGAGCAGGTAAGCTATTTGAGTTGCGTTTCCAGGGAGCCGGTTGAACGGCCTTCCTCGAAGCTCATGGTGGGCGTAGCTCAGTTGGCAGAGCGCCTGGTTGTGGTCCAGGAGGTCGCGGGTTCAACCCCCGTCGCTCACCCTCACAGGGTGGCACATGCAGCCGCCAAGAAGGAGGCCGCACCGGATATCCGGTGCGGCCTCCTTTGTCATGTATCACTTATTGCACTGGATACCGCCGGAGGGCTACGAGATGACCGTTCTGCCGATCACCATCTGGGGTGAACCCGTCCTGCACAAGCGGGCCGCCGAGGTGGAGGTATTCGACGACGAACTCCGCACCCTGATTGCCGACATGTTTGAAACCAACGACGCCGCCAACGGTGTGGGTCTCGCGGCTCCCCAGGTCGGAGTGGGCAAACGCATCTTTGTCTACAAATATGCCAACCACGACGGAGCTCCCCCCACGGGCGTGCTGGTTAATCCCGTCCTGACCCTGTCCAAGGTCTCCGGCGCTGCCCCCGACCCGGACGAAGAGGAGGAGGGCTGCCTGTCCTTCCCCGGGGAGCAGTTCCCGCTCAAGCGCGCCGAGTGGGCACGCGTGGAGGGGTTTGACGGCTTTGGCCGGCCTGTGAAGTTCGAGGCCACCGGCTGGTTCGCAAGGGTCATCCAGCACGAGTACGACCATCTGGACGGCAAGCTGTACGTCAACAGGCTGATTGACCGCTATGCCCGCAAAGCGAAGAAGCAGGCGAAGAAGAACGGCTGGGGTGTGCCGGGGCTGACCTGGCTGCCGGGCGTTGACCCTGACCCGTTCGGCCACTGACCATCCGCGGCCAGGCTTCAGCGAATGCCTGAAGCCTGGCTTCAGCGCGTACTGATGGTTGGCTGTTCCGGGCAGGACGAGAGGACCCGCTTCATGGCGTCCTTTTCCGCTTCCGTGACCCACAGGCCGTAGGCGTACTTCACCGAAATCTGGCGGGCTACATAGTGGCAGCGGATCGCGGTGTTCTTCGGCAGCCAGGTTGCAGCATCGCCCGAGCTTTTTTGCTGGTTCGCCGGACCGTCCACGGCGATGAGGTTCAGCGGATCGTTGGCCAGGCTCTGCCGGTCCTTGGCGGCGAGCCCCTGCGCGCCCTTTTGCCAGGCATCGCCAAGGGCCACCACATGGTCGATCTGCACCGCGCGGCTGCTCTCTGAGCCGCGCTGGAAGTCCACTGACTGGCCGGTATAGGGCTCCCGGAAACGCCCCGCTGTCACCCTGCAGCGTGAGCCTTCTGCGAACACCACGTCCGCGAGGTCCCGGCGGAGGATGTCGTTGCGGGTGTCGCAGCCGTTGCGGTCAACATCCAGCCAGGCCTGGCCGAATGCCTCACGGTCGTAGCCGGTGTTCGCGGCCCGGCCCTTCACGGCCAACCCGTCCAACGCGGAGAGTGCCGGGCCGGCCGGGACCGCGTGCGGTTGCACCACCGGCTTCATCCAGGCAGGGTCGAGGACCGGCGCCTCGGTGGGCGCATCCGGCACGGGTCCGGCGGCGGCGAACTGGCCAGCGGTGAAAAACCAGAAGACGGCGGCGAAGACTGCTGCCGCGCACGTTGCGAGGATTACCCAGGCCTGGCGTGAACGCCGGCGCGCACGGCGGTAGGCGGACCAGCTGATAGTCATGCGGCCAGGGGCCGGGGGCGGGAGTCAGGCACCCCACGAGCCTAGGACAGGTGGCGTGCCAGGCCGCCGATATCCACACTGTTGAGGACGAGTGATGGATCACACCGCGCCCTGCTATTGCTCGCGCATGACCCTTCGCAGGTCTTCCTCGGCGATGGCCAGGAGCCCCTCAAGCTGGCGGACCCGGTCCTCGGTGACATCGCCGGTCTTCTGCGCGGCCCGGGCACGTTCAAGCAGCCGGACGGCTTCCTTGTGGTTGGCCTTGGCCACGTCGAGTGCGTGTTCCAGGGTGGTCTCGTGCTGAAGCGTAGATTCGTTGTCCATGGGAACAGTGTGGTCCCCTTTCCCGGCTGATTCCAGAGAACCAGCCGGGAATTCGCAGGAACGTGCTAGACGGCGATGGCCGCGAGCGCCGACGCTGTTTCCTTCGCCGGGAACGACGGCGGGTTCACACCGGCCATTTCCTCCATGACGCGGACCACCTGGCAGCTGTAGCCGAACTCGTTGTCGTACCAGACGTAAAGGACAAGGTTCTTGTCCGTGGAGACGGTGGCGAGGCCGTCGACGATGCCGGCGCGGCGGGAGCCCACGAAGTCGGTGGAAACCACTTCGGGAGAGTCGATGTAGTCGATCTGCTTGCGCAGGTCGGAGTGCAGCGACATTTCCCGCAGGTAGTTGTTGACTTCGTCCTTGGTGGTGCCGTTTTCCAGGCTGAGGTTCAGGATGGCCAGGGAAACGTCCGGGGTGGGGACACGGATGGAGCTGCCGGTCAGCTTGCCCAGGAGCTCGGGAAGGGCCTTGGCCACCGCCTTGGCGGCCCCGGTCTCGGTGATCACCATGTTCAGGGCGGCGGAGCGGCCGCGGCGGTCACCCTTGTGGAAGTTGTCGATCAGGTTCTGGTCGTTGGTGAAGGAGTGGACGGTTTCCACGTGGCCGTGGACCACGCCGAACTTGTCGTTGATGGCCTTCAGGACCGGGGTGATGGCGTTGGTGGTGCAGGAGGCAGCGGAGACGATCGTGTCGGTGTCCTCGATGTCCCGGTGGTTGATGCCGTGGACGATGTTCTTCAGCTCGCCCTTGCCCGGTGCCGTCAGCAGCACACGTGCAACACCCTTGCTCTGCAAGTGCTGGGACAGGCCTTCGGCGTCGCGCCAGCGGCCGGTGTTGTCCACCACCAGCGCATTGTTGATGCCGTAGGCGGTGTAGTCGATCGTGGCGGGATCATTGGAGTAGATGACCTGGATCCGGACACCGTTGGCCGTGATGGTGTTGGCCGCCTCGTCGATCCGGATGGTGCCCTCGAAGGAACCGTGGACGGAGTCGCGGCGCAGGAGGCTGGCGCGTTTGGAGAGGTCGTTGTCGGATCCGCGGCGCACCACGATGGCGCGCAGGCGCAGGCCGTGCCCACCACCGGCCTTTTCAATGAGGAGGCGGGCCAGCAGGCGGCCGATCCGGCCAAAGCCGTAGAGCACGACGTCGGTGCTGGTGCGCTCGTCGCCGCCCCGCTTGCCGACGATCTCGGCGAGCTCGCTGCGGAGGAACTCTTCAAGGGAGGCGCCGTTGCCTTCTTCCTTGAACTTCTGGTTCAACCGTGCGATGTCGATGGCGGCCGCACCCAGTTCAAGGCCGGCCAGCGTGTTCAGCAGGGGTGCTGTTTCCTCCAGGAGCAGCTCGTCCTTGCTCATCCGGCGCGCAAAACGGTGCGCCTTGAGGATGTTCATGGTGGACTTGTTGATCAGGCTCCGGCCGTGGATGCTGGTCACCACGTTGTTTTCGCGGTACAGCCTGCCGATCACCGGGATCATGGCCTCGGCGAGGGCCTCCCGGCCCATCCACGTGTCAAGGCAAGAATCAGACGTCTGGCTCACAGAAATACCTTCCTCGGTTCAGCCGTGTACGTCCTCGTACACAGATGTAGGCCACCTGATGATGTCCAGGGGCACCGGCGCCTGCAGGGGTCGGCCCCCAGGCACCTGGATCGCTGCAAAGAAAAACCGCCGGTTGCGAACGCAATTCCCGGCGGAAGAACTCCTGCGTCCTTTCACTATTCTAATTTGGCCGGCTTCCCCGAACACGACCGTAGCGCGTGAAATCACTCACACGGCCAGCGAATGCGGGCTCTCAGTTGTGGAGTGCCGCATAGAGGTTCAGGCTGGCGGAGAAGACCACCCAGGAGAGATAGGGCAGTACCAGGAGTCCGGCGGGCACACTGGCGGGGCCGAAGCGCAGGGTCATCAATGCCAGGGAAACGGCCAGGGCGCAGATCACGGCGAACGCCGCCCATAAAGCGGCCGTACCGAAGACCGGGAAGAGGCCGAAGAACGTCACCGGCCAGGCTGCGTTGAGCAGGAGCTGGGCTGCGTAGCCGGCCAAGGTGCCGCCCATCAGGGCTCCCCTCCGCCAGACCAGCCAGGCAGCGACGGCAACACCGGCATACAGGGCCATCCACGTGGACCTGAACATCCAGCCCGGCGGCATCCAGGGTGCGTTGACGGCAGCAGCGAACCAGCCGCCGGAGTTCAGGATAATGGGGATGGAAGCAAGCGCCCATGCTGCCGCGGAAAGGGCCAGGAAGCCGATCAAGGCGGCGGCCTGCAGGCGCGGCGCCGGGAGCTGGGGCGGGGCTTCTGCACGCACGGTCAGGGGTCGGGTGTTTAGGGCCACGGTCCAGCATCCCCATCCCACCGTCCCAGGTCAAACCGGAATACCGGCTTGAACCCCGTGTACGGATGGGACAGCCGGTACGCCGGGTTCTGTTCTCCCGTCCCGTTACCGGAACGGGAGCGACGGCCATCCATCTACGAGTACCGTTGCCGGCACCCTCCAGCGGCCTACCCGGACACTCGGGCGGGCAGCCCTCAAACGTGTCCTGTCTGGCCTTGCTCCGGGTGGGGTTTACCTAGCCTTCCCGGTCACCCGGGAAGCTGGTGGTCTCTTACACCACCGTTTCACCCTTACCCGCACTCCCCTGTCCAAAGACGTGGAGGGCGGGCGGTCTGTTTTCTGTGGCACTGGCCTGCGGGTTACCCCGAGTGGGCGTTACCCACCACCCTGCCCTGTGGAGCCCGGACGTTCCTCGAGCCACCTGCGTGGCGCGCGGCCGTCTGGCTGTCCCATCCGCCATCCAGTCTACCGGCGCCGCAGCATTCCCTCCGCCGGTAGGATCGGACGGTGCTGATTCTGCTTCCCCCCTCCGAAGGCAAGACACCCGCAGCCCGGGGATCCGCCGTCGACTGGCCGTCACTGAGTTTTCCCCAGCTGAACGCCTACCGGGCAAAAGTCCTGGACGCCCTGGGCACGGTGAGCGCCCACGAGGATGCCCTCGCACTGCTGGGGGTGGGGGCTTCGCTGAAGGACGACGTCGAACGCAACACCCGCCTGCACGCTGAACCGGCCGCCCCGGCACACCGCATCTACTCGGGCGTCCTCTATGACGCCCTTGGCTACCAGTCCCTGACGCAGGCCCAGCGGCGCAAGGCCGACGAGTCCGTGCTGGTGGTTTCGGCACTGTGGGGCGCCATCCGTTTCGGGGACAGCGTGCCGGCATACCGGCTCTCCATGGGAACCTCGCTGCCCGACGTCGGCCGGCTTGCCACGTTCTGGAAGCCCCAACTCACCGACGCGCTGACAGAGGCGGTCTCCGGACACCTGCTGGTGGACTGCCGGT
Organism: Arthrobacter sp. E70; assembly: GCF_058266945.1. Classification (NCBI taxonomy): domain Bacteria; kingdom Bacillati; phylum Actinomycetota; class Actinomycetes; order Micrococcales; family Micrococcaceae; genus Arthrobacter; species Arthrobacter sp. E70. Next base: position 388,364 of record NZ_JBYQFR010000002.1, read on the forward strand.
CCAGCACCTACGCCGCCGCGTGGGCTCCGCCGCCGGAACAAACGGTCTCCGTGAACGTCTTTACCGAGACAGGCAGCGTCCGCAAGGTGGTGAGCCATTTCGCCAAGCACACCCGCGGCGAACTCGCACGGCACCTGCTGGCACGCCGCGGCAAGGCGCCCGCAACGCCGTCGGACGCGCTGAAGGCTGCCCGGGAGAAATGGGACGCAGAGCTGGTGCCCGGCACCGCGCGAAAGCCGCACGCCCTGAACATCATCCTGCCGGGCTGACCTGAAGGCAGTTCAGGACCACTCGTCGGAGCGGACCAGGATGGCGCCGGAGTCCGGGCAAAAGACGATCTCGTCCGCGGCCGCAGCCTTGATTTCGGCGAGGTCTCCCGGGCTGAGCTTCATGCCCGAGGCTTCCGAGGTGCCGTGAAAGAGCCGCGCCGCGCCCACTCCGCGCTTTGCGAGGGTCTTTTCGTAGACCGCCAGCATGGGGGCGTCCAAACCGGCGGCGAAGTCGGCGCGCTGGGAGCGCAGTCCTGCCGCTTCGGTTTCCACCTCGGCGAGGGCCGCGTCAAGCTCGGCGCGGATGGTGCCAAAGGAGCCCTGGATGGCATCGACGATCTGCTGCTGGGCGGCCTGGCGTTCCCGCAGCGATTCCAGCCGCTCCATGACTTCCAGTTCCGCGTCTTCGAGGTCAGAGCGCCGCTTGTTCAGTGAAGCGATGTCCTTTTGCAGGGCCACCAGGTCCTTGGAAAGCCCGGTGCCGCTGTTGAGCCGGGCCTCGTCGCGCTCGATGCGGGAGACAACCTGTTCGACGTCGGCCTCGGCCCTTTTCAGCTCGGCCTCGGCGTCGTGGACGGCCACCTTGGCCGCGCCCAGTTCGCCGTTGGCAACGGAGAGGGCGGCTTCGAGGTCCTTGATGCGGGGATCGTTTTCCAGCGTGCGGCGGCGGTTGGCGAGGCCCTTCAGCCTGGCGTCGAGCCCCTGCAGTTCGAGCAACTTCAACTGTTCCGCCGGTGCTGCCTTGGCCACTGTTACCTCCGCTAGATCCCTTCCGGCCGCGGCCGGGCACCGAACCGGCGCTCCCTAGACTCTAACGCCTGGCCGGCTCCCCCGCCTTGCGTTCCGCGGGGTTAGCCCGGGGTCAGGATGAAGTCCCACGGATCAGTGTTGGTGGTGCTGACACGGATCTCCACGTCATGGCCCTGGTCGGCCAGGACGTTGCCCAAAGCTGCTGCCGCGGCGGGCAGCCACAGCCATTCGCTGGCGAAATGCGAAACATCCACCAGGTAGGGGCGGCCGTTGAGCGCGGCTTCGCGCGCCTCCGAGGCCGGGTGGTGCCGAAGGTCCGCCGTCACATAGACATCGGCGTTGCTGGCCCGCACTTCAGTGAACAACGAGTCCCCGGCGCCGCCGCACACCGCGATGCGCCGCACCAGTCCGTCCTTGTCTCCGGACACGCGCACTCCGCCGGCAACGGACGGAAGAATCCCGTAAACGCGCGCCGCGAAGTCCCCCAGGCTCATGGCGTCCGCCAGGTCCCCGACGCGCCCGATGCCTTCTTCCGGCAGCCCATTGGCGGCCACCGTAAGCGGTGCGACGTCCTGGAGGCCCAGGGCGTCGGCCAGGACATCGGAAACGCCCCCGACGGCGGAGTCTCCGTTGGTGTGCACGGTCAGCAGGGCTGTTCCCGACTCGATAAGCCGGTGCACCGCCCGGCCCTTCGCCGTCGTGGCGGCAACGGAGGTGACGCCCTTCAGCAGGAGCGGGTGGTGGGTGATGAGCAGCTCCGCTCCCCACTCAACGGCTTCCTCGATGACCTCCAGTGTGGGGTCCACGGCGAACATGACCTTGGTGACCGGAGCAGCGGGATGGCCCGCCACCAGGCCCACCTCGTCCCAGTTCTCCGCCAGGGACTCGGGCCAGAGTTCCTCTACAGCCAGGAGCAACTCGCCCAGCGTGGGCGCGTCAACGCCGGCGGGCGCCGCGCCGGACGAGCCGCCGGCGTCGTGATCTGCCTGGCCGGTAACGTCGGTGTCCACAGGTTCCATAGTCTTAGTTTTACCCCATCGCCCTTGCGTCGCCTTATGTTGCCCGGTCCGGCCCGGGCGCCCGGGAATCATCCGACGCCGTCAACCATTGAAGAGGTCATGAAAACTTTTGTTCTTGGCGGAGGCTGCTTCTGGTGCCTTGACGCCGTCTACCAAAAGACCAGGGGCGTCAGCTCAGTGGTGTCCGGCTACACCGGCGGCCATGATCCCGAGCCTGACTACTACTCGGTCTGCAGCGGAACCACCGGGCATGCGGAGGTGGTGGCGGTGACCTTCGATGAGGAGGTCATCCCGGCCGAGGTCATCCTTGATATGTTCTTCGCCCTGCACGATCCCACCACCTTGAACCGCCAGGGGTACGACGTCGGCACGCAGTACCGCTCGTCCATGTTCTACGAGACCACGGAGGAGAAGATCCTGTTCGAAGAGGCCATCGAACGGAACCAGGCGCTGTGGCCCCATCCGATCGTCACGGAAGTCAGCCGGCTGCCCCGGTTCCACGTGGCCGAGGAATTCCACCAGAACTACTACGCGAAGCACCCGGAACAGGGGTACTGCCAGGTGATCATCAACCCCAAGCTCGCCAAGGCCCGGAAATATTACTCTGCATGGCTTAACGCTTAGCCACCGTTACGCGGCCTCGTTAGGCTGACCTCAGTATTCACCCTTCAGAGATAGGCGTATGTACATGGCACGGATCTATGACGATGTAACGCAGCTGGTAGGCGGGACCCCGCTGGTCAAGCTCAACCGGCTCAGCGAGGGCCTGGACGCCACCGTCGCCGTCAAGCTTGAGTTCTACAACCCGGCCAACAGCGTCAAGGACCGCATCGGCGTTGCCATCATCGACGCCGCGGAAAAGTCGGGGGCCCTGAAGCCCGGCGGAACCATCGTCGAAGGGACCTCCGGCAACACCGGCATCGCGCTGGCCATGGTGGGCGCTGCCCGCGGCTACAAGGTCATCCTCACCATGCCGGAGACCATGTCCACCGAGCGCCGGGTCATGCTGCGCGCCTTCGGTGCCGAAATCGTGCTCACTCCGGGCTCCGAGGGCATGCGCGGCGCCGTGGAGAAGGCGCAGGAGATCGTCGCCAACACGGAGAACTCCGTCTGGGCGAAGCAGTTCGCCAATGAAGCCAACCCGGACATCCACCGCAGGACCACCGCCGAGGAGGTCTGGGCTGACACCGATGGCGCCGTGGACATCTTCGTCGCGGGCGTGGGCACCGGCGGTACCATCACGGGCGTCGGACAGGTCCTGAAGGAGCGCAAGCCCGGCGTCCAGATTGTCGCCGTGGAGCCCAAGGACTCCCCCATCCTCAACGGCGGCGCCCCGGGCCCCCACAAGATCCAGGGCCTCGGTGCCAACTTCGTTCCCGAACTGCTGGACACCAACGTCTACGACGAGGTCATCGACGCGCCCCTCGAGGAGTCTGTCCGCGTAGCCCGTGAACTCGGCGTCAAGGAAGGCATCCTGGGCGGCATCTCCTCCGGTGCCATCGTCTGGGCCGCCCTGGAACTGGCCAAGCGCCCGGAAAACGCGGGCAAGCTGATCGTTGCAGTGGTCTGCGACTTCGGCGAGCGTTACATCTCCACCGTGCTCTATGACGACATCCGCGGCTGATTCCAGGCCGCCGTCCGCCCGTTTCCTGTAGAAAGAACTTTGTGGGCTTTTTCGCAAGACTGAAGGAAGACCTCGACGCCGCCCGGTCCCACGACCCGGCGGCTCGAGGTTCTTTTGAGAACTTTTTCGCTTACTCCGGGCTGCACGCCATCTGGATCCACCGGCTGACGCACCGGATGTGGCAGCACCCGGCCCTGCGCTTCCCGGCACGGCTCCTGTCGCAACTGGGGCGCTCCTGGACCGGCATCGAGATCCACCCCGGCGCCACCATCGGCAGGCGGTTCTTCATCGACCACGGCATGGGCGTGGTCATCGGCGAAACGGCTGAGATCGGTGAGGACGTGATGATCTATCACGGCGTGACGCTCGGCGGCCGGTCGCTGGCCCGGATCAAGCGCCACCCCACCATCGAGGACCGCGTGACCATCGGCGCCGGCGCCAAGATCCTGGGGCCCATCACCATCGGCCGGGACAGCGCAGTGGGTGCCAATGCGGTGGTGGTCAAAGACGCACCGCCCGAATCGATCATTACCGGCGTTCCCGCCAAGTGGCGCCACCGGGATGCGCAGCGGGAGACAAAACCCGCCGTCGACCCCGCCGAATACGACATCGAATACCGCATCTGACACGCCGCCGCGGCCGCTTCACCGCTGCAGCCGCTGGCCACGCAAAAGGCGGGCAGTTTCCGGGTTCTCCGTGAACTGCCCGCCTTTTGCGGTGCGGGTCCTAGTGGGTGTCCACCGCTGCGATTTCGGACTTGTCCTCGCCCCAGAGGGTGTGGAACGTGCCCTCGGCGTCAACGCGGCCATAGGTGTGGGCACCGAAGAGGTCGCGCTGGCCCTGGATCAGGGCGGCGGCCACGCGCTTGCGGCGCAGGCCGTCGTAGTAGGCCAGGGAAGAGGAGAAGACCGGCACCGGGATGCCGAGCTGCACCGCCGTGGCAACCACGCGGCGCCATGCCGGCAGGGCCTCGGCGATCGCCTTGGTGAAGGCGGGGGCAAACAGGAGGTTGGCCGGCTTTTCGTCCGCGGCGTAAGCCTTGGTGATGTCCTTGAGCAGTTCGGCGCGGATGATGCAGCCCGCGCGCCACAGCGAGGCGATTTCGTCCAGCTTCAGGTCCCAGCCGTACTCCTTGGCTGCGGAGGTCAGCATGTCCAGGCCCTGGGCGTAGGAGACGAGCTTTGACGCGTACAGCGCCTGGCGTACGTCCTCCACGAAGGTTTCGGGGATTTCGACGGCGGATTCCCCGCCTTCGAGCAGTTCCTGGCCAAGCTTGCGCTGCGCAGCCTGCGAGGACAGCGCACGGGCAAAGACCGATTCGGCGATGCCGGAGACCGGGGACCCCAGCTCAAGGGCGGAGATGACGGTCCAGCGGCCGGTGCCCTTCTGGCCGGCGGCGTCCACCACGATGTCGACGAACGGCTTGCCGGTCTTGGCGTCGACGTGGCCCAGGACCTCGGCGGAGATTTCGATCAGGAAGGACGAGAGGTCGCCCTTGTTCCACTCGGTGAAGATCCTGGCCTGTTCAGCCGGCTCGATGCCGGCACCGGAACGGAGCAGGTCGAAGGCCTCGCCGATGACCTGCATGTCCGCGTATTCGATGCCGTTGTGGACCATCTTGACGAAGTGTCCCGCGCCGTCGGTGCCGATCCACGCACAGCAGGGTTCGCCGTCGACCTTGGCGGAGATCTTTTCCAGCAGCGGGCCGAGGGCCTTGTAGGACTCCTTGGAGCCGCCGGGCATGATGGACGGGCCGTTAAGCGCACCCTCCTCGCCACCGGAGACGCCAACGCCCACGAAGTGCAGGTCTTTCTTGGCCAGCGCGGCTTCCCGGCGGCGGGTGTCCTCGTAGTGGGAGTTGCCGGCGTCGATGATGATGTCACCCGGCTCCAGGAGCGGCTCGAGCTGCTCGATGACGGAATCAACCGGCTTGCCGGCCTTGACCATGATGAGGACGCGGCGCGGCTTCTCCAGGGAGTCAACCAGTTCCTGGAGGCTTTCGGTCCGGATGAAGTCGCCCTCGGAGCCATATTTCTCCAGCAGGGTGTCGGTCTTTTCCACCGACCGGTTGTGCAGGGCAACCGTGAACCCGTTGCGGGCCAGGTTGCGGGCCAGGTTGGCGCCCATCACTGCTAGGCCGGTGACACCGATGTGTGCAGACATCAATAACTCCAATTCATTGTGTGCGACGGACGCTGCCTTCCGCGGGCGGAAGACGCCGAGGCATATCAGGGGGTCGGAATAAAGCATATATATTCCGTCGGTGCGTGGAAAGTAACGGCCACGTAATGGACGTGTTTGTGTCGCCGGCAGCCCAGGGCCGCTGCCATCGCGCGTCGCCGCCCGCACTAGGCTTATCTGCATGACCAGCAGCCTGCACCACCGTGCCATTGACAACCTTGGCACCCGCATCATTTCGGGCGACCTTCCCGCTGGCCACATCATGCTCGCCGAACAGCTGGAGGACGAGCTGAAGGTATCCCGGTCGGTGGTGCGGGAGGCGGTGCGCGTCCTGCAGTCTCTGGGGCTGGTGGAGACCACCAAACGCGTGGGCATCCGGGTTTTGCCGCCGAGCCGATGGAACCCCTTTGATCCGCAGGTCATCAGGTGGCGCCTGGCCAGCGATGCCCGCGGCGCCCAGCTGCGGTCCCTCGCGGAGCTGCGCGCCGCCGTCGAGCCCGCCGCTGCTGAGCTCGCGGCGCAGAATGCACCGGCGCCATTGCGGCTCGAGCTTGTGGACGTTGCCCGCGCCATGCGCGAGGCCGGCAATAACGGCGAGACCGGGCGCTTCCTGGAACTGGACATCCGGTTCCATTCGCTGCTGCTCTCCGGCTCAGGCAACGAAATGTTTGCCAACCTTATGGGGCAGGTGGCTGAAACCCTGACGGGCCGGACCGTCCACGGCCTGATGCCGGACCACCCGCACCAGGCGGCGCTGCAGTGGCACGTGGACGTGGCGGAGGCGATTGCGCGGGGCGATGCCGCTGCGGCGCGGGAGGCCTCGGACCGCATCATGCGCCGGACCATGTCCCAGATGTCCGACACCTGGACAGAGCAGCCGCGGGTCTTTATTCCCGTGCGACACTGACCGGCCGCGAGCCAGCGGGTCCATCAGTGGTTGGGGGCGCGTCTCCCTGCGGCCTCACAAGCCCCATGGGGGGGCGCGCGACATGAAACGGCGCGTGACTTTTTGTTTCCGGCAGTTCACGGTATATTCATCGCAGGCCCTTCACCGCGGCATCCCCCAATAGCCGCGGTGGAGGGTTTTCCAATGCCCAAAAGTGTTGGTTTCAGGCCGCCTTAACCGTCGATTCGCGGAGCCGCCAGCCGCCGCCGAGGCCGTCCCGCTGCAGATACATCGTGGTGAGGGCGGACCTGCTGTTGCTTCCCAGCCTCACCTGCAGCTGAAGGACTTCGACGTCCACCCTGCTGTTGCCTTTGGGCATCCTGCGGTTGGTCTCCCACCAGTTGACCCGCTCAAACCACCTGACCGGCTCGGCGCCTACTGTCCACTCCCTGCCCTGGGCCAGTACCGCCGTCGGCATCCCCTTGTTGTCCGTGCGCACTATGACATGTTCCATGCCTGCAATGTAGGACAGGGGTCCGACAATGACTCCGGGGCCTGGGGGAAAGCTGCAAAGCAAAAACCCCGCTGCACCCGCGGGCAGCGGGACAACGGGGTGTTTCCTGTGGGTCCTACCGGGATCGAACCGATGACATCCACGGTGTAAACGTGGCGCTCTACCAGCTGAGCTAAAGACCCAAAACCTGCGGTTTCCGGCGATTCCCGCCGCAACCAACGAACATAGACTCTACCCGACGCCGGCCCCTAAACGCGAATCCGGACGAACGCCGTCATCGGCTAGCGGGGCGGAAGTTCGCCCGCCAGGTAAGCGAGGGCCTGGCTGACCCCGGCTTCAAGCTTGATGGTGGCTTTGTCATCGCCGCGCGTGGCTCCCCTGTTGATGATGACGACGGGCTTGGCTTCCTTGGCGGCATGCCGGACGAACCTCAGCCCGCTCATCACCGTCAGCGATGAGCCTGCCACCACCAGGGCCGCCGCTTCATCCACCATGGCGTAGGACCGTTCCACCCTGTCCTTGGGAACGTTCTCGCCGAAGTAGACGAAATCGGGTTTGAGCGTCCCCCCGCACGCGGGGCACACCGCAACCACGAAACTGCCGATGAGGGCCTGGTCCTCCACCGTCGCGTCGGCATCCGGTGCCATTTCCACCAGGCCGCTTGCTGCTGCCCGCTCCAGGAACCCGGGGTTCAGTTCCTCAAGCATGCCGGCCACCAGGCGGCGCGAATAGGTCCGCCCGCAGTCCAGGCACACCACCTGGTCGTACCTGCCATGCAGATCCACGACGTTGGAGCTGCCCGCATCCTGGTGCAGCCGGTCCACGTTCTGGGTAATCAGGCCGGTCAGATACCCGCGCCGTTCCAGCTCGGCGGCCGAATAGTGGCCCTGGTTGGGGTCCGCGTGGCGCAGGTGGGACCAGCCGATGTGGTTCCGCGCCCAATAGCGCTGCCGGTTGCCGGCCTCCCGCACAAACTCCTGGTACGTCATGGGCGAGCGGGGCGGCGAGTCCGGGCCGCGGTAATCCGGGATGCCGGAATCCGTGCTGAGGCCGGCCCCGGTCAGCAGGGCAAAACGGGAGCCGGCAAGCAGGTCCCGGATCCGGGCCAGCACCTCAAGGTCGCTGGCCGACGGCGGGTCCGGCACGACGGGCGGCAGGCTGGCAAACCCTGTGAGGCCCGTCCCGTGCCGCCGCCCAGCCACGGCTCCCCTAGGCCCGTTTCAGGCCGGCGAGGGCGGAGCGGTACCCGGCGAAGTCGCGGGCCTGGCCCCGGGGATTCACGACGCTGTAGCGTACCTTGCCCTCGGCATCAATGATGAAGGTGGCACGTTTTGCCATGCCGCTGCCTTCATCGAAGACGCCATAGGCATCGGCGACACCGCCGTGGGGCCAGAAGTCGGCGAGCATGTCAAAGTTGTAGCCCTCCTGTGCCGCGTAGGCCCGCAGGCTGAACTTGCTGTCCACCGACACTGCCAAAACCACGGTGTCGGCATCCTCGAAGGTGGCGAGGTTGTCCCGTATTTCACAGAGTTCGCCAGTGCAGATGCCGGAAAAGGCAAATGGGTAGAAAACCAGTGCCACATTCTGCCCGCGGAAGGATGACAACCTGACCGGCTCGCCGTACTGGTTGGCGAGTTCGAAGTCCGGTGCTGCCGACCCGATTGCGGGGGGAGCTGCGATAGCTGCGTCGACCGCTGCCGTCACTTGTTCTTCCTGCTGACCAGGCGGGTGGCGCTCCAGTCCTTGGACACGCCGGCCGAGGTGGTGACGTGCAGGCCGGCGGTGGGAGCGGCCTCCTGAATGTCCGCGGGAGAGACGTATCCGTCCCTTCCGGACTTGGGGGTAAGGATCCAGACGACGCCTTTTTCACTGAGCGTGGTCAGGGAATCCACCAGGCTGTCCACCAGGTCTCCGTCGCCCTCGCGCCACCACAGGATGACGGCGTCAGCTACTTCGTGATCGTCCTCGTCCAGCAGTTCCGAGCCGGTGAGGTCCTCAATATCGTCACGCAAGTCGAAGTCGACATCGTCGTCGTAACCGAACTCCTGAATCAGATCCCCATTCTTGAAACCCAATTTTTCCGCCACATTTACCGAAGTGGCGGCGTCGGCCTCGCTCACGTGTACCTCCAATACCTCATTTATGCAGTGTGCATAGTGATTTCCGTTACTCCCAAGCCAACACCCTTTGTGCCTGCGCTTCAAGCTGCCGCCCCCGGGACTGCACATATTCTGCGTCACATCCGGTTCCGGAAGCCCTGCCGCAGCGGCTTTTCGTCACACAACAAGTATGACGAACGAAATACAACTGCAGGGTCCGGGCCGCGGCTACGCATCGTGTTGTGGTCAGGGCTAGAGTGGCTGGTGACAACTATGCCTGCGGACGACGACCTTGCGACTCCGTGCGGACATAGGAGCGCTAGGAAGCTGCCCGGCACACATGACCGGGCTGTTGTAACCGATACGTCGCACATGGCGTATGTACGCCGGGCAGTCACCCTGCCTGGCCTGAGTGCGCCGATTCATGCGCGCAAAGAGAGGTTGGACG